>NZ_JBQQBS010000118.1:0-10401 GCF_052245395.1 Streptomyces sp. 4N124 | reverse complement strand
TTCGAGCCCCTACGACGGGGACGGGCTCGTCGCCCCCGTCGCCGAGCGCCACCGGCGCGCCGAGCCCGTCCCCGTCGTAGGGGCTCGAACGACGAGCGGCCCAACCCACCGAATCCGCAGCCGCCCGACCCCACCGCAATCCGCAGCGGCTCAATCCACCGGGTCCGCCGGATGCGGCGCCAGCAACGGCAGCTGCGACGCCAGCCGCTCCTCGCACAGCTCGACCAGCCGGTCGTAGCCCGCCTTGCCCATCAGCTCGGTCAGCTCCGCCCGGTAGGACACATAGACCGGATCGCCCGCACCGTGCGCCGAGGTCGCCGAGGTGCACCACCAGTGCAGGTCGTGGCCGCCCGGACCCCAGCCCCGGCGGTCGTATTCACCGATGGACACCTGGAGCACGCGCGTGTCGTCGGGCCGGTCGATCCACTCGTACGTCCGCCGGACCGGCAGCTGCCAGCACACGTCGGGCTTGGTCTCCAGCGGCTCGCGCCCCTCCTTCAGGGCGAGGATGTGCAGCGAGCAGCCCGCGCCGCCGGCGAAACCGGGCCGGTTCTGGAAGATGCACGAGCCCTGATACGGGCGGGTCTGCCGGTCGCCGTCCTCGTCGACCGAGACCCAGCCGGTCTGGGTCCCCACGTCGTGGTTCTGCCAGATTTCCGGCGTGAGCCTCGCCACATGCCCGGCGACCCGCTTCTCGTCGTCCTCGTCGGAGAAGTGCGCGCCCAGCGTGCAGCAGCCGTCGTCCGCGCGGCCCGCCTGGATGCCCTGGCAGCCGCTGCCGAAGATGCAGTTCCACCGAGAGGTCAGCCATGTCAGATCGCACCGGAAGATCTGCTCGTCGTCCGCCGGATCAGGAAATTCCACCCACGCGCGCGCGAAGTCGAGGCCCTTCTCGTCGCTCACCTGCGGGACCTTCGGCTGCTTGGCCGCCTTCGCCTGCGAAGAACCCTTGCCGGATTTGACCTTCTTGGCCGACTTTTCATCCTTCGCCTTTTTCGTCTTTGGCACGGGACCAGGGTAAGTCGCCCGGAACCCGTTCCGGGACCGCCGGGGTGGCGGTCCCGGTCTTCGCTGGCAGTAGCGTTCTGTCCATGAGACTCGGTGTCCTCGACGTGGGATCGAACACGGTGCACCTCCTGGTGGTGGATGCGCACCCGGGCGCGCGCCCCTTGCCCGCGCATTCGCACAAGGCGGAACTGCGCCTTGCGCAACTCCTCGACGAGGACGGAGCGATCGGCCCCGACGGCGTCGACCGGCTGATCGGCGTCGTCCGCGAGGCGCTCCAGGCCGCCGAGGACAAGGGCGTCGAGGACCTGCTGCCCTTCGCCACCTCCGCCGTGCGCGAGGCCACCAACGCCGACGACGTCCTCGCGCGCGTGCAGGCCGACACCGGCGTCGAGCTCCAGGTCCTCACCGGCGCCGAAGAGGCCCGCCTCACCTTCCTCGCCGCCCGCCGCTGGTTCGGCTGGTCGGCGGGAAAGCTGCTGGTCCTGGACATCGGCGGCGGCTCCCTGGAGATCGCGTACGGCATCGACGAGGAGCCCGACGCCGCCGTCTCCCTTCCGCTCGGCGCGGGCCGCCTCACCGCCGCCTGGCTCCCCGGCGACCCGCCGGACCCGGAGGCGATCCGCACCCTGCGCCGCCATGTCCGCGCCCAGATCGCCCGCAGCGTCGGCGAGTTCACCCGCTTCGGCCCCCCGGACCACGTCGTCGCCACCTCGAAGACCTTCAAGCAACTGGCCCGCATAGCCGGCGCCGCCCGCTCCACCGAGGGCCTCTACGTCCAACGCGACCTCAAGCGCGAGTCCCTGGAGGCCTGGGTTCCGCAGCTGGCGGGGATGACCGCGGCTCAGCGCGCGGAACTCCCGGGGGTCTCGGAGGGGCGCGCGGGACAGCTTCTGGCGGGCGCGTTGGTGGCGGAGGGCGCGATGGACCTGTTCGGCGTGGAGACGCTGGAGATCTGCCCGTGGGCGCTGCGGGAGGGCGTGATCCTGCGGCGCTTGGATCACATGGGCTCCGATGGCGCCGCGACAGGGGCGCGGGGAACGGTGCGAGCAACCCCCCACGACCCCGCACCCGCCTATGGCGAACAGCACAACGGCGAATAGGCGAACATCAACCCCGACCCACCCCCCGGACCCACGTACCCTGTCTCCGTGGCAAACCCAGCCGTACGGATCCCGGACGCGAAGGTCGCCCTATCGACCGCCTCCGTCTACCCGGAGTCGACGGCGACGGCCTTCGAGATCGCCGCACGCCTCGGGTACGACGGCGTCGAGGTCATGGTGTGGACCGATCCGGTCAGCCAGGACATCGAGGCCCTGCGCCGCCTCTCGGACTACCACCGCATCCCGATCCTGGCCGTTCACGCCCCCTGCCTGCTCATCACGCAGCGCGTCTGGTCCACCGACCCCTGGGTCAAGCTCCAGCGCGCCCGGGCGGCGGCCGAGAAGCTGGGCGCGAGCACGGTCGTCGTACACCCCCCGTTCCGCTGGCAGCGCCAGTACGCCCGTGACTTCGTCGCCGGGATCTGGCGCATGGCCGACGAAACGGATGTGCGGTTCGCAGTGGAGAACATGTACCCCTGGCGCTACCGCGACCGCGAGATGCTCGCGTACGCCCCCGACTGGGACGTCACCAAGGACGACTACCGCCACTTCACGATCGATCTCAGCCATACGGCGACGGCGCGCTCGGACGCGATCCAGATGATCGACCGCATGGGGGACCGTCTCGGCCATGTCCACCTCGCCGACGGCAGGGGCTCGGCGAAGGACGAGCACCTCGTGCCGGGCCGTGGCACCCAGCCCTGCGCCGAGCTGCTGGAACGGCTCGCCCTGACCGGCTTCGACGGCCACGTCGTCATAGAGGTCAACACCCGGCGCGCGATGTCCAGCGCCGAACGCGAGGCCGACCTCGCGGAGGCGCTCGCCTTCACCCGCCTCCATCTGGCGTCGGCCGCGCAGGTGCCCCGGCGATGACCGACGCGACCGCCCGGAGGCGCGGCAGACCCCGTCGTACGGAATCCGCCGACACCCGCGACCGCATCCTGAACGCGGCCCGCGAGGAGTTCTCCGAGCGGGGCTACGAGAAGACGTCCGTGCGCGCCATCGCCAAGGCGGCCGGGGTCGACTCGGCGCTGGTCCACCACTACTACGGCACCAAGGAGCAGGTCTTCGAGGCGGCCGTCGAAGTCGCCTTCGCGCCGGCCCTGAAGGTGCGTGACGTGGTCCTGGAGGGCCCGCTCGACGACGTCGGGGAGCGCATGACCCGCGTGATCTTCGGGCTCTGGGAGAACCCGGTCACCCGCAAACCGCTGCTCGCGATCGTGCGGTCCGCGGTGAACACCGAGGCGGCCGCGGCCGTCTTCCGCCGACTCGTCTCCGCGCAGCTGATGCGCCGCATCGCCGGTGAGCTCGACGCCCCGGACGCGGAGCTGCGCGCCGAACTGGCGGCGGCGCAGCTCGTCGGCGTCGCGATGATGCGGTACGTGATCAAGATCGAGCCGGTGGCGTCGGTGGACGTGGAGCAGATCATCACGCGGGTGGCGCCCGTGGTGCAGGGGCATCTGACGAATCCCTGAATCCCAGGGACGCGACGAACCGGGACATGACCCATCCGAATCCCTGAGACGCCCATCCCGCATTCCGGACATGGCGTCCGGCTGTCAGTGCCCCGGCGTACGCTCGAAGCAATCAATATTCTCGGCAGATTTCTCCGAAGGAGCGAGCGACGATGCCCGAGCTGAGGTCCCGCACAGTCACCCACGGCCGCAACATGGCGGGCGCCCGCGCCCTTATGCGCGCCTCCGGTGTACCCGGTGCGGACATCGGCCGTAAGCCGATCATCGCGGTCGCCAACAGCTTCACGGAGTTCGTGCCGGGCCACACCCACCTCCAGCCGGTGGGCCGGATCGTCAGCGAGGCGATCGTCGAGGCCGGCGGCATCCCGCGCGAGTTCAACACGATCGCGGTGGACGACGGCATCGCGATGGGCCACGGCGGCATGCTGTACTCGCTGCCCTCCCGCGACCTGATCGCGGACTCGGTCGAGTACATGGTCGAGGCCCACTGCGCCGACGCCCTGATCTGCATCTCCAACTGCGACAAGATCACCCCGGGCATGCTGAACGCGGCCCTGCGGCTGAACATCCCCACGGTCTTCGTCTCCGGCGGCCCGATGGAGTCCGGCCGCGCCACGCTGGTCGACGGCACGGTCCGTACGCTCGACCTGGTCGACGCGATCTCCGACGCCGTGAACGACAAGATCTCGGACGAGGACATCCTCCGTATCGAGGAGAACGCCTGTCCGACCTGCGGCTCCTGCTCCGGCATGTTCACCGCCAACTCGATGAACTGCCTGACCGAGGCCATCGGCCTCTCGCTGCCGGGCAACGGCTCGGTGCTCGCGACCCACACGGCCCGCAAGGGGCTGTACGAGGCGGCGGCCCGCACGGTCATGGACATCACCCGGCGCTACTACGAGCAGGACGACGAGACGGTCCTCCCGCGCAATGTCGCCACCTTCGCCGCCTTCGAGAACGCGATGGCACTGGACATCGCGATGGGCGGCTCCACCAACACGATCCTGCACCTGCTGGCGGCGGCCCAGGAAGCGGGCGTCCCGTTCGGCCTGGAGGAGATCAACGAGGTCTCACGCCGCGTGCCCTGCCTGGCGAAGGTCGCTCCGAACGTCGCCAAGAACCGCACGTACTACATGGAGGACGTGCACCGCGCCGGCGGCATTCCCGCCCTCCTCGGCGAACTGCACCGCGCGGGCCTGCTGAACGAGGACGTACACGCCGTGCACAGCCCGTCGCTCGCGGACTGGCTCAAGACGTGGGACGTGCGCGGCGGCTCCCCGTCGGCCGAGGCGTTGGAACTGTGGCACGCGGCCCCGGGCTGCGTCCGCTCCGCCGAGGCCTTCTCCCAGTCCGAGCGCTGGGAAGCCCTGGACGAGGACGCCGAGGGCGGCTGCATCCGCTCCGCCGAGCACGCGTACTCGAAGGACGGCGGCCTGGCGGTCCTCAAGGGCAACCTGGCGGTCGACGGCTGCGTGGTGAAGACGGCCGGCGTCGACGAGTCGATCTGGACCTTCGAGGGTCCGGCTGTCGTCTGCGAGTCGCAGGAAGAGGCCGTGGAGAAGATCCTCAACAAACAGGTCACCGACGGCGACGTCGTCGTCATCCGCTACGAGGGCCCCAAGGGCGGCCCCGGCATGCAGGAGATGCTCTACCCCACCTCCTTCCTCAAGGGCCGCGGCCTCGGCAAGACCTGCGCCCTGATCACCGACGGCCGCTTCTCCGGCGGCACCTCCGGCCTCTCCATCGGCCACGCCTCCCCGGAGGCCGCGTCCGGCGGCACCATCGCGCTGGTCGAGAACGGCGACCGCATCCGCATCGACATCCCCAACCGGGCCATCGAACTGCTCGTGGACGAGGCTGAGTTGGCGCGTCGCGAGCAGGCCCTGAATGGGGTGTACGCCCCGAAGAACCGCGAGCGCAAGGTGTCGGCGGCGCTTCGGGCTTATGCGGCGATGGCGACCAGCGCGGACAAGGGCGCCGTGCGGGACGTGTCGATGCTGGGCTGAGGTCTTGGGTTCTGGGGCCGCCTCCGGTTGGGGGCGGCCTTCCTTTTGTGGGCTACCAGCTTGCCGGGTTACGGGCGTTCACGGAGAAGACGGTGCCGTCGGGGGCGGTGGCGTAGATATGGCCGTTGGCGACCACAGGGGCGGACAACTCGCCCGCGACCCAGTCCGAGTTCGTGCCCAGCCGTGGTGACGTCTGTCCCAGGAGATTTCCCTTGCGGGCGTTCACGGCGAGCAGCCGCCCGTCGGCGGCGGTCATGTACACGTGGCCGCCCGAGGCGACCGGTGCCGACCCACGGGTCACGGACGTTTCGAGCTGCCACAGCTGCTTCCGTGCCTTCATGTCGACTGCTTCCAACGAACCGCCTGCGCCGAGGAGATAGATGACGTCGTCGCGCACGGTGGCCTGCGCGTCCTGCCGCGGTGTGCGAAGTGCCATGCGGCTTGATGCCCCGGATTCCGGGGTGTAGCGGACGACGGCGTTCGTATCCAGAGGGTCCCGGCCGGTGGAGAGGAAGTAGACCGATCGGCCCGTGGCACCGATGGGCTTCAGAGCCTCCGGCAGCTGTGCCTCCCACCGAACGTCGCCCGTCCTGGGGGCCAGCGCGGTGATCCGCGTATGCGAACCGTCGTAGGACGTGCTCGCTGCGTACGCCAGCGAATCGCCGGTGAACGACGAGATGGACGGTCTGTCCTGGCCTGCCGTCCGGCGGGTCCACTTCGTGTCGCCGGTCGCGCCGTCCACGCCGGTGATGGACTTGTCGGCGCCGACGAGCAGCAGCATGTCACCGACGTATGCCACACCGCTTCCTGTGGGCACGTTGCGCTGCCATCGAGCCTTGCCGGAGGCAGGATCGAGCGCCTCCACACGGAGCCCCTCGTCCATCACGATCTGTACGAGTCCACCCGACAGGACGGGCGGTTCGCTCTTGCTCGACTTACTCACCGAACGCTGCCACAGCACGGTGCCGTCAGACGGATCGAGGGCGAACACCACCCCGGACCGTGAACAGAGCAATTGCCCTCCGCCGTAGGAGCATTGGGGCACGCCCGTGCCTCGGGAGACCGGCTTCGCCTCCCAGGCGCCGAAATCGGCCGACGTGTTGGGGGAACTGTTGCTGTACGGCGTGGCCGCGCCGTCGTTGAGCAACGGAAGCGAGGCGAGCACTCCGCCCACGACAATGCCGAACGCCCCGGCTGCCATGGCCACCTGCTTGCGGAGCCGTCGCTTGGGTCGGCGATCGGACACTTCCACCCGGCGTGGTTCCGGCGCATCACCCGTCCTCTGCGCCGGTATGAACGCCTGTGTGTCGTACGAGGCCGCAACCGAGCGCAGCTCCCGCATCAATTCGTCCGGTGTGGGCCGGTCCTCGGGTTCTTTGGCCAGACACCGCAGCACGAGCGGCGCGAGATTCTCCGGTACGCCGGTCAAGTCCGGCTCGTCGTGTACCACTTGGTAGGCGACGACATAAGGGCTGTCGGAGTCGAACGGCCCACGCCCCGTAGCGGCGTGCACCATCACGGACCCGAGCGCGAAGACATCAGCGGCGGGCCCGACCTCGCGAGGCCGCCGGAACTGCTCGGGTGCCATGAACGGCGGAGTCCCGATCAACTTGCCGGTCTCAGTGCGTAGTTCGCTGTCTTTTGGCCGAGAGATACCGAAGTCGATGACCTTGGGCCCGTCCTCGGCGAGCAGCACATTGCTCGGTTTGAGATCACGGTGCACAACCCCGACACGGTGGATGTCACGCAGCGCCTCGGCCAGTCCGGCCATCAGGCGACGCAACTGGGCAGCGTCCATGGGCCCGTTCCGCTTCACGTGATCGGAAAGCGTCGGCCCGGGAATGAACAGCGTGGCCATCCATGGCTGTTCGGCCTCGGGGTCGGCGTCGACAACAGAGGCGGTAAAGGCCCCGCTCACCCTCCGCGCCGCGGCCACCTCCTGTCGGAACCGCCCCCTGAACTCGGGATCCTTGGCGAACTCGGCGTGCACGACCTTCACCGCGAGCTTCATCCCCGAGGTGCTCCGCGCGATGTGCACGACGCCCATCCCGCCGGACCCGAGACACGACTCCAGACGGTAGTGACCGGCGTACTCGGGAAGTTCCGCTTCCGCACCAGCTCCGGTGTTGCGCTGTGGCGCCATGGGACCACCCCCGTGCTGTTCGTCGGCGCGCGCGACGCACGGAGCCTAGTCGATGACTCGTACGAGACAGAGGCGACTTGCTAGTCTCCGCGTGCGAAGTGTGCACATGTGTTTCATGGCGTGACTTAGGGGAATCAACGGGGCCCATGGCTGTCATGGGATCCAACGGGGGAGGTTTGTCATGTCTGTTGACCGTGCCGCAGAGACCGAGCGTGACGCTGAAGGCGAGTCCGTGACGGTCGCGGCGGCCCTGCGCTCCTACGCGATCGCACCGGGGGTCCGGCTGAATGTCCGCAGCGGCCCTGGAACGAGCTACCCCATCGTGCGGGTCCTGCCCGAGGGCTCCCGAGTACTGATCTACTGTCAGACGCCGGGGACGAGGGTGACGGGCCCGTATGGCACGTCGAACATCTGGGACAACATCAGCAACGGCGAGTACGTATCCGACGCCTATGTGCTCACGGGCAGCGACGGTTACGTGGCCTCGCGGTGCGGCTGATTCCACGACCTCACCTAGAGAGACATCGATGACATCCCTGAGACGCAGATCAGTCATGGTCGGAGGCCTCACCGGCGCCTTCATCATGGCGGGCGCCGGTGCCGCCGAGGCCCTGCGCTACTACGAAGTCGCGCCCGGCCACCGCCTCAACGTCCGCCGCGGTCCGGGTACGCAGTACAGCATCGTCCGCGTCCTGCCCGAGGGCGCGAGGGTCCCCATCTTCTGTCAGACACCGGGCGAGACTGTCACCGGCCCGTACGGCACGTCGAACATCTGGGACAACATCGACAACGGCGAGTTCGTCTCGGACGCCTACGTCAACACCGGCAGCGACGGCTACGTCGCTTCCCGCTGCGGCTGAACCCACGAGGAGCCCGCGGCCACCCCGGCGCCATAATCGACCCGTGAGCGACGATTCCGGCACCCCGGCCACCCCCGCGGGCTCCCACGGCACCCCCGACACCCCGGCCCCCCGCCCCGAACCCATCCGGTTCTTCGGCACGACCTGGGTGAACCACGACAAGGGCTACACGACCCGCCGCATCGCAGCCGCCGCAGGCTCCCTCGCGACCACGGTGGCCGCCTGCCTCGTCCTCCGCTTCGCCTACGAGGGCCTGCAGATCGCCGACACCGGCAGCTTCGTCAACCTCCTGGTCGTCGCCATGTTCGCCGTCTGCACCGCACTCGCCTTCCGGCACACCTGGGACGCCTTCGGCAACCGCCCCGACCCCGAGCGCCAGTCCTCCCTCCGCGGCCTCCTGGCCATCGGCTTCGTCGGCTCCCTCCTCGCCTACTTCATCCGCTCCCTCGTCGAGGCCCCCGGCGAGCGGCTCCACCGCAGGGAGTACGCAGCGGCCCGCGAACGCCACGAGAAGCGGACGACACGCCGCTCGGGCAACCCTTCGAAGAAGAAGCGGCGGGGGAGGGGCTAGGACCGTGCTTGGCTGAGGGCGGTCGCGGCCGTGCACTGGTCGCGGGGTTGAGCGCGCCCCACACCCCTCTCACCGGTCTTACCGGAATCTCACCGCGGCCGCCCCCACCCCGTCCACCATGTCCCTATGACGGCTTCCTCCCACCTCACCCGAGCCCTCTCCTTCAACGCGGCCGCAGCCCAGTACGCCGCCAACCGCCCCTCCTACCCGCCCGCCCTCTTCGACGCGATCGAGGACCTCGCCGCCCGCCCGTTCACCGGCGCCCGCGTCGCAGACATCGGCGCCGGCACCGGCATAGCGACCGCCCTCCTGCACGCCCGCGGCGCGGAGGTGATCGGCGTCGAACCGGGCGACGGCATGGCGGCCCAGTTCCACCGCACCAACCCCGGAATCCCCCTCATCCGAGGCAGCGGCAACGCCCTCCCCCTGGCCACCGCCTCCGTCGACTTCCTCACCTACGCGCAGGCATGGCACTGGACCGACCCGGACCACGCGGTCCCGGAGGCGCTCCGCGTCCTGCGCCCCGGCGGCGCACTCGCCCTGTGGTGGAACACGTACGCCCTGGACGTCCCCTGGATCGCCGCCCAGGTCCACCGCATCGCACACGCCTTCGGCACCGACCCGGTCGTCGATACGAACGGTGCCAGCACCCGCGCCGCCGACCCCTCCGGCCGCCTCGACTTCACCCGCCGCATGGTCCGCTGGAGCCGCCGCGTCTCCCTCGACACCCACCTGGCCAATATCGGCAGCCACTCGATCTTCCTCGTCCAGAGCGACGAAACCCGCACCGCCTTCCTGGCCGAGGAGAAGAACCACCTCCTGACCCTCTTCCCTCACGGAACCGTCGAGGAGACCTACGACGTGGACCTCCTCGTCGCCACGCACACCTGACCCGCATGGCGGCGCCCGCCATGGCGCCGCCGCCGCACATGCGCGCCCCAACGTCCCCGCAGCCCGACCAGCAGCTCCGACACAGGGACGATCCCCACGCGCGCGCACGTCCGCATAACCGTCCCCATCCCCGCCCACGCATAGCGGCAGCGCAACGAGGAACCCGCCGGGGAAACAGAACAAACCAGCCGCACCCGCAGGGCACACCAGGGGCACCTCGCGCAGAGCGCCGGAGATGCACGGAACGGCCGTCGGCCCGGAGGCGGGCGCGCGCGGAGGTGCGAGGTCGTCGCCCCGAAGGCGCCCGCGAGGGTGATGTACGACCCTCGCCCCAGCCCCAGGAGCAG
>NZ_JBQQBS010000117.1:0-11088 GCF_052245395.1 Streptomyces sp. 4N124 | reverse complement strand
GCCAGGATCAAACTCTCCGTGAATGTTTTCCCGTAATCGGGACGACACCACGAGAGCGGAACCGCCGAGCGGAATAAGCCCGACCGTTCACAGCGTCCTCGCTGTGTATTTCTTCAAAGGAACCACGCCCCGACCGAACGGCCGGAGACGGGGTATCAACATATCTGGCGTTGATTTTTGGCACGCTGTTGAGTTCTCAAGGAACGGACGCTTCCTTCGTACTCACCCGAGAGACTCTCTCGCGGCTTTCCTCCGGGCGCTTCCCTTCGGTGTTTCCAACCTTACCAGATCGCTTTTCCGTTCCGTTTCCGGTGGGAATTCGTTTCCGGTGGCCGTTGGAGTGGCCTTGCCTATTTGATTGCCTTCCGGCTCTCTTTCGGCGAGTCCGACTTTATCAGAAGTTTTTGACCGGCCTGACCGGCCGCTCAGTCCTGAATAATCGGGGGCTTCTCGGGAAGTGCATTCACAAGAAGCTGACAGATGCTAACCGTCACCCCGGGGCAAACCCTGCCCTCTAGGCAACTGTTTGAATCTACCTCCCCACGCCCTCCGTGTCAACGGCTCTTGTGGGGCGAAGGAGAGACTAGCAGCTCAGCAGACATGTCCGCACATCAGGCAGCCGTCGGAACCGCGGCGCTGCGCTCCGCAGCCTCGACGTCGCCCGTCTCCCCGGTGCGGGCGGCACGACCGCCCAGGACGTAGACGTAGACAAGGAAGACGAGCTCAGCGAGGACTCCGATGCTTATTCGTGCCCATGTGGGCAGGCCCGACGGGGTCACGAAGCCTTCGATGGCGCCGGAGACGAAGAGGACCAGGGCGAGGCCGATGGCCATGCCCACGGCGGCTCGGCCCTCTTCCGCGAGGGCCGTGCGTCGGCTACGTGGGCCGGGGTCGATGACGGTCCAGCCGAGGCGCAGGCCGGTGCCGGCGGCCACGAAGACCGCGGTCAGCTCGAGCAGACCGTGCGGCAGGACGAGACCGAGGAAGGTGTCGAGCCGGCCGGCTGAGGACATCAGGCCGAAGCCGACGCCGAGGTTGAGCATGTTCTGGAAGAGGATCCACAGGACCGGGAGGCCCAGGAAGATCCCGAGGATCAGGCACAGGGCGGCCGCCCAGGCGTTGTTCGTCCACACCTGGGCGGCGAAGGAGGCCGCGGGGTGGCTCGAGTAGTAGGCCTCGTACTGGCCTCCGGGGCGGGTGAGCTCGCGCAGCTCATCGGGGGCCGCTATGGAGGACTGCACCTCTGGGTGAGCACCTATCCACCAGCCCAGAAGTGCCGCGACAAGGGTCGACAGGAGCGCGGTGGGTACCCACCAGTGGCGCGACTTGTAGACCGCGGCGGGGAATCCGTGCGTGAGGAAGCGGGTGACGTCGCGCCAGGAGGCGCGTCGGGTGCCTGTCACGGCACTACGCGCGCGTGCCACGAGTTGGCTGAGCCGACCGGTCAATTGCGGGTCGGGGGCGCTGGACTGGATCAGGGAGAGATGGGTGGCGGTGCGCTGGTAGAGGGCGACGAGTTCGTCGGCCTCGGCACCGGTGAGGCTGCGCTGGCGCCGGAGCAGGGCGTCGAGGCGGTCCCATTCGGCTCGGTGGGCGGTGACGAAGACGTCGAGGTCCATCGGTTTGCCTGCTCCTGGGCTGTTCGTCGGCGGCTCGTCGTGGTGTCAGCTTGTCGTACTGCGGCGCGATGCGCCCTCAGCTTGGCAGACTGGCCGTTCTCAGGGCAGGTCAGGGGAAGGACAGCGGCGTGAGTGAGCTGGTGACGGGTGAGGCGGTGGCGCTGGAGTTGCGCCCCGCGAGGCTGCCCAGCAGGGCGCTGGCCGTCCTGCTCGATCTGGTGGTGGCCGTGATCGCCTACCTGGTCGTGACCATCGGTCTGGTGGTCTCCACGGCCTCATTGGACGAGGCGGCACAGTTCGCCCTGTCGATCGCGACATTCGTATTGGTGCTGGTGGGCGGACCGATCGCGGTCGAGACGCTGAGCCACGGGCGGTCGCTCGGCAAGATGGCGTGCGGGCTGCGTGTGGTGCGGGACGACGGCGGGCCCATCCGGTTCCGGCATGCGCTGGTCCGGGGTGGGATCGGCGTGATCGAGATTCTGATGACATTCGGCGTGATCGCCTGCATCGCCTCTCTCGTGTCGGCGCGCGGGCGGAGGCTCGGGGACGTGTTCGCAGGGACTCTGGTGGTGAGGGAACGGGTACCCGTGGCCCGTACGACCTTCGTTCCCCCGCCGCCGCCCTGGCTGGCCGGGCGGTTCGCCGAGCTGGATCTGTCGGCGGTTCCGGATGGTCTGTGGCTTGCCATTCGCCAGTATCTGACGCGGATGCAGCAGCTGGATCCGCAGGTCGGCTGGGCCATGGCGGAACGGCTCGCCACCGACCTCGCGGCCCGTACGGGAAGCCCGGCTCCGCAGGGCGTTCCGCCGGCCGCGTACTTGGCGGCGGTGGTGCAGGAACGGCAGGCACGGGATGCCAGGCGTGCCTTCGCGGGCGGTTCGGTAGTGGGCGGTCAGGCCGTAGGTGCACCCGCTGCCGGTGGCGGACCTGCGGTCGGTGTGCCGGGGGCGTATGTGCCGCCGCCGATTCCGTCCGCGGTCCCTGTTCCTCAGCCCGAGGCTCCGGTCAGTGGTCGGCGCGAGGCTCCCGAGGTGGCGCCCGCCGACCGGCCCGCCACTGGGTTCGTACCGCCTGCCTAGCCCGGCCTGTCGGCTACCCAGCCCGAACGCGGCGCTCAGTCGAACGCGGACGGCGGCGAGTCAAGGTCCTCCAACTCGATGCCCGGTGCCGCGAGCACGACGTCGCCGGTGATGTGTACGGCGTGCTGTTCGCCCGTGTCCAGGGCTGTGACCTGGTATTCGTCCACGGTCAGAGGGCCGTTGTCAGTGGCGTGTGCTTCTCTTTTCAGCAAGGCCCAGGACTGGTCCACGGTGCGCGGGGCGAGGACGGGGTCGGTGAAGGCGACTAGGCGTACGCGGGTTGCTGAGCTGGAAGGGGTGAGGCGCAGGAGACGAGTGGTGGCGATGAGGAATGCGGGGGAAGTGCCGGTGAAGGCGTGGGCGCGGACGTTGCCTTCCGTGGCATGAGCCCCGGTGGGGTCTGTACGGACCCAGGTGACGCCGTCGAGCGCGGCGCCGCGGACCTGCCAGCCCGCGGCGTGGAGTTCGAGGCGGATGGGGCGGCCGAGTTCGTCGAGGGTGAGGTCGACAGAGCCGCTGTGGTCACCCGCGGCGGTGGTCCGTTGTGAGACGTAGCGCCAGCCGGAGGGGCCGGGGGCGCAGTGGAAGTGCTCGTCTGCGAGGGGGGTGTGATCGTGCGGATCATGGAGCGAATAACGGCCGCGGGGCATGGGGGTCCTGGGTTTTGACGGGCTGGTCCGGCCGCAACGGCCAAAGGGGCAGGCCCCCGGCACGGGGGTGCGGGGGCCTGCCTCGGAGGACCTGCGTGAGAGCGCGTCAGCGCACCGGCGCGCTCTCACGGGCTGCGGTCAGTACTCAGCGGTACTCAGCGCCTGAGCCGGCGACTGGTAACAGCAGCCGGCGGCTCAACAGCGGCAGCCGAGGGCTCAGTAGCGGTAGTGGTCCGGCTTGTACGGCCCCTCGACCTCGACGCCGATGTACGCCGCCTGCTCCGGGCGCAGCGTCGTCAGCTTCACGCCGAGCGCGTCCAGGTGGAGGCGGGCGACCTTCTCGTCGAGGTGCTTGGGCAGCACGTACACGTCGGTCGGGTACGCGTCGGGCTTGGTGAACAGCTCGATCTGGGCCAGGGTCTGGTCCGCGAAGGAGTTGGACATCACGAACGACGGGTGACCGGTGGCGTTGCCCAGGTTCAGCAGGCGGCCCTCGGAGAGGACGATGAGCACCTTGCCGTCGGGGAACTTCCAGGTGTGGACCTGCGGCTTGACCTCGTCCTTGACGATGCCGGGGATCTTGGCGAGGCCGGCCATGTCGATCTCGTTGTCGAAGTGGCCGATGTTGCCCACGATCGCCTGGTGCTTCATCTTGGCCATGTCCGAGGCCATGATGATGTCCTTGTTGCCGGTCGTGGTGACGAAGATGTCGGCCGTCTCGACGACCTCGTCGAGGGTCGTGACCTGGTAGCCGTCCATCGCCGCCTGCAGCGCGCAGATCGGGTCGATCTCGGTGATGATCACGCGGGCGCCCTGGCCGCGCAGGGACTCCGCGCAGCCCTTGCCCACGTCGCCGTAGCCGAAGACCACGGCGGTCTTGCCGCCGATGAGGACGTCGGTGGCGCGGTTGATGCCGTCGATCAGGGAGTGGCGGCAGCCGTACTTGTTGTCGAACTTCGACTTGGTGACGGCGTCGTTGACGTTGATCGCCGGGAACAGGAGGGTGCCGTCGCGGTGCATCTCGTACAGGCGGTGAACGCCGGTCGTGGTCTCCTCGGTCACGCCGCGGATCTCCGAGGCGAGCTGGGTCCACTTCTGCGAGCCGTCCGAGATGGTGCGGTTCAGGAGCTCGAGGATGACGCGGTGCTCGTCGTTCTCGGCGGTGTCGACCGACGGGACCTTGCCGGCCTTCTCGTACTCGACGCCCTTGTGGACGAGGAGGGTGGCGTCGCCACCGTCGTCCAGGATCATGTTCGGGCCGCCGGTGGGGGTGTTCGGCCAGGTCAGCGCCTGCTCCGTGCACCACCAGTACTCCTCCAGGGTCTCGCCCTTCCAGGCGAAGACCGGGATGCCCTGCGGGTTGTCGGGCGTGCCCTTCGGGCCGACGGCGACGGCGGCGGCCGCGTGGTCCTGGGTGGAGAAGATGTTGCAGGACACCCAGCGGACCTCGGCGCCCAGGGCGACCAGGGTCTCGATCAGGACCGCGGTCTGCACGGTCATGTGCAGCGAGCCCATGATTCGGGCGCCGGCCAGCGGCTGAGAGGCGGCGAACTCCCTGCGGATCGCCATCAGGCCGGGCATCTCGTGCTCGGCGAGGGTGATCTCCTTGCGGCCGAACTCGGCCAGGGAGAGGTCGGCGACCTTGAAGTCCTGTCGGTTCTCGACAGTCGTCATTGCGAGCTGCTCCTCGGAGGTTGGGGCGAGGTGGGTACGGCTGGTCTGCGCGGCGGCGGACACAGGGGTGCCCGAAGAGGACACAGGTATGCCCGCGTACACGCAGCGCAGTCCGTCGGAGGCCCTCTCTCCCTCGGTCGGTCCGCGGTGGGACCGCCCGACCGCCATCAGCAGCGACGTCTGGCTCCGTCCCAAGCTACACCGGTAGGGCGGGCCGTCCCCAGTCCACCTCCGAATAGATCAGGCCGATCACGGCCCCGGGGAGGGGCCGTCCGCTGCCTGGCCTGTCGGGCGAGGGACGGTTGTGACAGCGATAACAGGACACCCGCAATCGGATGGACAGGAGTCGACAGACCAGGACCTTCAGGGACTCTTGCCTCTTTGAGCTGGGAGAGAGGTGTTGCAGGATGCGAGGGGATCGGGACATCTGATCGATCCTGCGGGACGTCCGGGACGGCGTTCTCGCGTGACAAAGGCGTTAGGAGATCGACGTGACCAGTCCGGCCGGCCCTCCCCCCACGGGCAGCGGCGGTGGCGAGCGCAAGAGGTTGAAGTTGCTCGCGGTGACCGCGTGCCCGACCGGCATCGCCCATACGTACATGGCGGCGGAGAAGCTCGCGCAGGCCGCCGCGAGCCGTGACATCGACATGAAGGTGGAGACGCAGGGATCCATCGGGGCCGAAAACGTACTCGATGACAACGATGTCAACTCTGCCGACGGCATCATCATCGCCGCGGACAAGGATGTGGACCTGAGCCGATTCGCAGGCAAACGGGTCCTGACCGTCGGGGTCGCGGAGGGCATTCGCCACCCCGAGCAGCTGATCGAGCGGGTGCAGTCGGCGCCCGTACACAGGCAGGGTGGCTCCCCCACGGCCGCCCGCGCCACCGGCGGCAAGGAACGCGGCATCACGTACAAGGCGCTGATGAACGGGGTCAGTTACATGATTCCGTTCGTGGTCGTCGGCGGGCTGCTGATCGCGGTCTCGCTCGCGATCGGCGGGAACACCACGCCGGACGGCCTGGTCATCCCGGAGGACTCCTTCTGGATGGACGTGAACAATATCGGCGTCATCGGCTTCACGCTGATGGTGCCGATCCTGTCCGGCTATATCGCCTACGCGATAGGCGACCGGCCCGCGCTGGTGCCGGGCATGATCGGTGGCTGGATCGCGAACACCGGTGAGTTGTACGACTCGAAGGCGGGCGCCGGGTTCATCGGAGCCATCGTGACGGGGTTCCTGGCCGGCTATCTGGTCCTGTGGATCAAGAAGGTCAAGGTCCCGAAGTTCGTGCAGCCGATCATGCCGATCATCGTGATCCCGATCGTGGCGACCTCGGCGCTCGGGCTGTTCTTCATCTACGTCATCGGCAAGCCGATCTCCTGGGTCTTCGAGCATCTGACCAACTGGCTCAGCGGGATGACGGGCACGAGCGCGATTCTGCTCGGGGCGATTCTCGGGCTCATGATCGCGTTCGACATGGGTGGGCCGGTCAACAAGACGGCGTTCCTGTTCGGCGCCGGGCTCATCGCGACCGGCAATCAGACGGTCATGGGCATGTGTGCCGCCGCGATCCCGGTCATGCCGCTGGGGCAGGGGCTTGCCACGCTGATCCGTAAGCGCCTCTACACCGAGCAGGAACGGGAGACCGGTCTGGCCTCGCTGTTCATGGGCTGCTTCGGTATCTCCGAGGGCGCGATCCCGTTCGCGGCGGCGCGGCCCGCGCAGGTCATCCCGGCCAACATGCTCGGCGGCGCCGTCGCCGGTGCGATCGCCGGGCTCGCCGGCGTCGAGGACGCGGTGCCGCACGGTGGGCCGATCGTGGCCGTGCTGGGCGCGGTGAGCGGCGTACCGATGTTCTTCGTGGCCGTTGCGATCGGCTCTGTCGTCACCGCGCTGACGACGGTCGCCCTCGTCGACATCACCGAGCGGAGGCGGGGGACGCCGGTCGGCGGTGTCGGCGTGAGCGGGCCCGAGCCCTCGCTGGTGGGGGCGGGCGTGGGCGCGCGGGCCGCCACGAGCGCCGTAGGAGCGGAGGGCGCCGTCGGCGTCGTACCGTCGCAGGGTGCCGGGCGTCCGCACTCTGCCATGGACACCGCAAGCGCGAACCCCGCCGCGGAATCAGCCACTCCTGAAGCTGAAGCACCAACCCCCGCCACCCCCGAAGCCCTCTCCGGTCACCTCACCGTGCAGACCGTGAAGGTTCGGCTCGACGCCTCCGACAAGGAGACGGCGATTCGCGAGCTGGCGGTCCTGCTGGCGCGGACCGGCAAGGTGGCGGACGTCGACGAGTTGGTGGCGACGGCGTTGCGGCGTGAGGCGCAGGGCACGACGGGGCTCGGTGAGGAGATCGCGATACCGCATGCCAAGACGGACGCGGTGACGGCGCCGGTCGTCGGGTTCGCGCGGTCCGCCGAAGGTGTCGAGTGGGGCTCGATGGACGGTACGAAGGCGAGGCTGGTGTTCATGATCGCCGTACCGGAGGCTGCCGCGGGTGACGAGCATCTGCGGATACTGGCGCTGTTGTCGCGGAAGTTGATGGACACCGGGTTCCGGGAGCGGCTCATGGCGGCGCCGGACGACGCCGCGGTCCTCGGCGTGCTGAGCGAGATCCAGTAGCCGAAGCAGCAGCCGATGGGGCCCGCCGAAACACTCGGCGGGCCCCATCGTCGTAAGCAAACGGTCCTGCTGAGAACGCGGTCGTACGACGTCGTGTCAGTGCTCGGCGGGGTGTGGTGCCGGCCCTCCCGGCGTTGCCTCGCGGTCGGCGCCCTTCGCGGCCTCGGCCTCGCTGTAGATGTCGGGCTCGAGGTAGATCACGCGGGCGATCGGGACGGCCTCGCGGATGCGGGCCTCGGCGGCGTCGATGGCGGAGGCGATCTCGGTGGCCGTGTCGTCGTGCTCGACGGCGATCTTGGCGGCGACGAGGAGTTCCTCGGGGCCGAGGTGGAGCGTGCGCATGTGGATGATGCGGGTGACGGTGTCGCCGTCGACGATCGCGGCCTCGATCTTCTGGACCTCTTCGACGCCGGCGGCCTCGCCGAGCAGCAGCGACTTGGTCTCGGCGGCGAGCACGAGCGCGATCAGGATCAGGAGCACGCCGATGCAGAGCGTGCCGATGCCGTCCCAGACGCCGTCTCCGGTGGCGAGGGCGATGCCGACGCCGCCGAGAGCGAGGATCAGGCCGACGAGCGCGCCGAGGTCCTCCAGGAGGACGACGGGCAGTTCGGGCGCCTTGGCGTGGCGAACGAACTCCGACCAGGACTTCCTGCCGCGCAGGACGTTGGACTCCTTGATGGCCGTCCGGAAGGAGAACGTCTCGGCGATGATCGCGAAGATGAGGACGCCGACCGGCCAGTACCAGTGGTCGATCTCGTGCGGGTGCTTGATCTTCTCGTAGCCCTCGTAGATGGCGAACATGCCGCCGACCGAGAAGAGGACGATGGAGACGAGGAAGGCGTAGATGTAGCGCTCGCGGCCGTACCCGAAGGGGTGTTGCGGGGTCGCCTCGCGCTGGGCCTTCTTGCCGCCGACGAGGAGCAGGGCCTGGTTACCGGAGTCGGCGAGGGAGTGCACCGACTCGGCGAGCATCGACGACGAGCCACTGAAGAGGAACGCCACGAATTTCGCTACCGCGATCGCGAGGTTGGCGGCGAGTGCCGCCACGATCGCCTTGGTGCCGCCTGACGCGCTCATGTATTCGCGTTGTCCCTTCGTGTGTACGCCGTCCAGACCTTTGCCCGGTCTTTGCCAGTGGGCCATTGTTGCAGCCCGCTCCGACAACGGTGCGCCAGGCCGTAACTCCTTGACGGTCAGGCGATGACGGTGGCCCTGAAGACCGTTCCAGAACCAGACACTTCGGCCTTTTCGCCGGCCGGGACGAAGACCGACCGACCGGGGCTCAGCTCGTGTTCGCCGGCCCGTACGGAACCGGCCGTGCAGAGCAGGATCTGCGGGGTCTCACGGGTGAGGTCGTGGGCGGCGCCGCCCTCGGGCAGGACGTACCGGGAGAGCCGGAACTCGTCGATCGGGGTCTCGTAGACCTCCTCGCCGTCCGGGGACGCCTCCGGGCGCAGCACGCCGGGGTCGCTGGGCTCGAAGCGGACGATGCGCAGCAGTTCGGGGACGTCGACGTGCTTGGGGGTCAGGCCGCAGCGCAGGACGTTGTCGGAGTTGGCCATGATCTCGACGCCGAGGCCGTTGAGGTAGGCGTGCGGGATGCCGGCGCCGAGGTAGAGGGCCTCGCCGGGCTGCAGGCGGACGTAGTTGAGGAGCATCGCGGCGATGACGCCGGGGTCGCCCGGGTAGTGGTGGGCGATGTCCGCGTAGGGGGCGTACTCGCCGCCGAGGCGGGCGCAGGCTGCGGCGGCCACGGTGACGGTGTGGGCCATCTCCTCGCGGTCGGCGCTGAGAACGGCCGTCAGGACCTCGCGCAGCGCCGCCTCCTCGGGGTGGGCGCGCAGCAGGTCGACGTACGGCTTGAGGGAGTCGACGCCGAGGCCGGCGAGCAGGTCGGCGGCCCGCGCCGGGTCGCGGAAGCCGCACAGGCCGTCGAACTCGGTGAGCGCGCAGATGAGTTCGGGCTTGTGGTTGGCGTCCTTGTAGTTGCGGTGCGGGGCGTCGACGGGGATGGCGCGGCGCTCCTCGTCCTCGTAACCCTCCTTCGCCTGCTCCAGGTTGGGGTGCACCTGGAGGGAGAGGGGGGCGCCGGCGGCGAGGATCTTGAGCAGGAAGGGCAGGCCGGGGCCGAACTTGGCGACGGTCGCGGCGCCGAGTTCGCGTTCCGGGGCGGCGCCGATGACCTCGACGAGGGTGCCGCGGTCGGTGCGCGAGGGTGCGCCCGGGTGGGCACCCATCCACATCTCCGCCTGCGGTTCACCGGTCGGCTCGACGCCGAGCAGCTGCGGGATCGCGGTGGTGGAACCCCAGGCGTAGGGGCGGATGGTGTTGTCGAGGCGGTCCATTCGGCTCTCTGTCTGCTCTCTCTGCGTTTCTCTCTGCGTTCGACGCGTTCGGCTCTGGTTCGCCGTACGGACGGCTTTCGTCTTGTCTCGTGTACGGCGGTCAGGGCGTCCTGGGTCAGATCAGGCCCTCGAAGCGAGCGCCAGGTAAACGGCGGCGAAATCGGTGATGGCGATCAGTTCGGCGAGGGTCTCCAGTTCGCCACCGGGCTCCGGCTCCAGTTCGCTGATCGGCGTGTCGTGGCTGAGGGCCAGGTCACGGGCTGCGGGGGCGGCGGTGAGGCCCTCGATCGGGCGGTCGCGGAGCAGTACCACGCGCGCGTGCATCGCGGGTGGCTCCTCGACGCGGTCGCGGAAGAAGTCGTCGGGGTCGGCGCTGGCGGCGAGTGGGCCGGCGAGCAGGGCGCTGTGCGCGGCGAGCGCCTCGGGGAGTTCGGCGACGACGGCGGGGGTGCCGGAGAGTTCGGCGAGGGCCGCGGCGAACCTGCGGCCGGCCGGTCCTGCCGAGGTGCCCTCGGTCCAGACCAGCGGGAGGGCGTCGGCGAGTTCGGCGGCGAGGGTCTTGGCGGGGTTGCTGTACGTCGCGATGGCCGGCCCGCAGCGTTCGGCGATGTGGTCGAGGCGGTCGGCGACCTTTTCGATGGCGTCGGGCGGAGCGGTGAGCAGGCCGGTGCGGTCGAGGAGGCCGAGCAGCGGGGTCAGCAGCGCCCACAGGACGCCGGGCGCGGACGCGGCGAGGGATTCGTCCTGCTCGTACGGGGCGGTCGCGAGCGGTACGAAGAGGCCGTGGGCGCCTTCCACCGCCTCGGCGAGCGGGGTGCGGGGCGGGGCTACGGCGGCGACCGTGCAGCCGCGGCGGTAGGCCTGGTCGGCGAGGAGGGAGAGGCCGGGTTCGGTGCCGTCCGGGGTGGCGATGAGCAGGAGGTCCACCGAGCCGGCCCAGCCGGGGAGTTCCCAGCGCAGGGCGCCTGCGGCGGGGGCGACGCCGGAGGGGGCCAGGCGGGTGACCGGGCTGCCCGCGCCTGCGAGTGTGCCGAGGAGGTCGGCGACGCAGATGGCGGCGGCGCCGGGGCCCGCGATGAGGACGGCGCGGGGGCGGCCGT
>NZ_JBQQBS010000116.1:0-11863 GCF_052245395.1 Streptomyces sp. 4N124 | reverse complement strand
GGCCCCTTAGAGGGGGGGGGGCCCTGACGCGGTCGTACGACGCGGAGGGTCAGCCGTGCTTGGCGCGGCTCGCGGCGTGGGCGCGCTCACGGGCGTCCAGGTTCACCTTGCGGATGCGCACGGCCTCCGGGGTGACCTCGACGCACTCGTCGTCGCGGCAGAACTCCAGGGACTGCTCCAGGGAGAGCTTGCGGGGCGGCACGATCGCCTCGAACGAGTCGGCCGAGGAGGACCGCATGTTCGTGAGCTTCTTCTCCTTGGTGATGTTCACGTCCATGTCGTCGGAGCGCGAGTTCTCGCCGACGATCATGCCCTCGTACACCTCGGTACCCGGGTCGGTGAACAGCACGCCACGCTCCTGAAGGTTCGTCATCGCGAAGGCGGTGACGGAACCGGCGCGGTCGGCGACCAGGGAGCCGTTGTTACGGGTCTGGAGGGTGCCGAACCAGGGCTCGAAGCCCTCGTGGATGGAGTGTCCGATGCCGGTGCCGCGGGTCTGGGTCAGGAACTCGGTCCGGAACCCGATGAGTCCGCGGGAGGGGACCACGAACTCCATGCGGACCCAACCCGAGCCGTGGTTGGACATGTTGTCCATCCGGCCCTTGCGGACGCCCATGAGCTGCGTGACCGCGCCCATGTGCTCCTCGGGGACGTCGATGGTCATGCGCTCGACCGGCTCGTACGTCTTGCCGTCGACGTCCTTGGTGACGACCTGCGGCTTGCCGATGGTCAGCTCGAAACCCTCGCGGCGCATCTGCTCGACCAGGATGGCGAGCGCCAGCTCACCACGGCCCTGGACCTCCCAGGCGTCGGGACGCTCGGTGTCGAGGACGCGGAGCGAGACGTTGCCGATCAGCTCGCGGTCGAGGCGGTCCTTGACCTGACGGGCGGTGACCTTGCGGTCCTTGACGGCCGCCTTGTTGTCGGCGCCCTTGCCGGTGCCGCCGCGGCCGACCAGCGGCGAGGTGTTGGTGCCGATGGTCATGGAGATCGCGGGCTCGTCGACCGTGATCAGCGGGAGCGGGATCGGGTTCTCGGGGTCGGCGAGGGTCTCGCCGATCATGATCTCCGGGATACCGGCGACGGCACAGATGTCACCCGGGCCGGCCTTCTCGGCGGGCTTGCGGGTGAGCGCCTCGGTCATCATCAGCTCGGTGATGCGGACGTTGCTGATGTTCCCGTCACGCTTGATCCACGCGACCGTCTGGCCCTTCCGCAGCTCGCCCTGCTCGACGCGGAGCAGCGCGATACGGCCGAGGAAGTTGTCGGCGTCGAGGTTGGTGACGTGGGCCTGGAGCGGGGCGGCCTCGTCGAAGGTCGGCGCCGGGATGTGCTCCAGGATGGTGGAGAAGAACGGCTCCAGGCTGGTGGAGTCGGCCGGGACCGTGCCGTTGTCCGGCTTGGTCAGCGAGGCGATGCCGTCACGGCCGCAGGCGTAGACGATCGGGAACTCGATCTGCTCCTCGTCCGCGTCCAGGTCGAGGAAGAGGTCGTAGGTCTCGTTGACGACCTCGTCGATACGGGCGTCCGGCCGGTCCGTCTTGTTGATGCAGAGGATGACGGGGAGGCGGGCCTGCAGGGCCTTGCGCAGCACGAAGCGGGTCTGCGGGAGCGGCCCCTCGGAGGCGTCGACGAGGAGAACGACCCCGTCCACCATCGACAGACCGCGCTCGACCTCGCCGCCGAAGTCGGCGTGGCCGGGGGTGTCGATGATGTTGATGGTGATGACGTCCCCGCCGGCCTTGGGGTGGTACTTCACCGCCGTGTTCTTGGCGAGGATCGTGATGCCCTTCTCACGCTCCAGGTCGTTCGAGTCCATCATGCGGTCGTCGAGGGACTCGGCGGCGTGCGCGGCGAAGGAGCCGGCCTGCTTGAGCATGGCGTCGACGATGGTCGTCTTGCCGTGGTCGACGTGGGCGACGATGGCTACGTTGCGGATGTCGTGGCGCGTGGCCATGATGTGGCGTACTCCCGGAGTGGTGAGGACGGCCTACGCGTACGTCTGTGTCACGCGGGCCCTGCCGGGCTGAACATGCCACGGCCTTACCCCATCGTACGGGGCCGCGCAGGCAGGGGCTCGCCGGGCTGTGTCCGCGCAGCTCAGGCCTGCTTTACGGCGGCGAATCGGCCGGACAGGTCTCGCGGGCCGCGGTGCGGCCGGCCTCTGAGTCGGGGGAGCTGGAGCAGGGGAGGAAGCCGGTGCCGACGCCCTCCCAGGTCAGCACGGTGTCGTCGACGGGCTTCAGGTCGGCCGAGTAGGAGTCGGTCTCCTTCTCGAACCTGATCGGTTCGGCCGGCGCGGTCAGCTTCTCCAGAGGCGTTCAGTTGCGGGGCTTTGCGCTCGCCGACGCCTTCGCCCCCTTCTTCAGGAACCCCATGTCCTCATACACCGGCGTCTGGAAGCCGAAGGCGCCCGCGTTGACCACGTTCTTCTTCGCTGCCGTCAGCTGGGGGCGCTGGTAGAGGGGGATGGAGGCGGCGGTGGCCCAGATGCGGGAGTCGGCCTTGCGGATGAGGCTGCGGGACTCGGACTCGTCCAGCGTGGAGAGGGCCTGGTCGAAGAGCTGGTCGACCTGGTCGGTGCCTACGCGGGTGTAGTTCTGCTCGACGTTCAGGGAGCCGTCGGCGGCGGGGACGGGCTTGGCGTAGATGGGGCGGGCGTCGGTGGCGGGGAAGGCGGAGGAGGGCCAGGAGTAGAGGGCGAGGTCGTACTCGCCGGAGGCGATGTGGTCCTTGAAGTAGCTGTCGTCGGAGACCTTCTTCAGCTTGGTACGGATGCCCACCCGGTCCAGCATCCGCCCGATCCGGTCGGCCACCGTGCGGAGGGTCTCCGAGCCGTCGCCCGACGGAAGCACGAACGTGAGGGTGAGCGGCTTGCCGTTCTTGGCGAGCGGGCCGGCCGGCGCGGCGGCGGGAGCGGCGGTGCCCATGGGGGCGTACGCGCCGGGCGCACCGCCCTGCTTCAGCTGCTGCCTGCCGTCCTGGGCGAAGTGCTCCTTGCGCTTCTCGGGGTGCTTCTTCTCCCGGTCGGCCTCGCCCGGCGCCTTGTGGTCCGCCGCGCGCGCCTTGTTGTCCTCGCCGACGATGTACGTCCCGTCGTCGCCGCCCTGCGACGTGTCCTCGGACTTCCTCCCCTTGGAGCCGGCCGCCTTCTCGCCCTTCTCCTGCCGCTCCGTGACAGGGCCGCCCCGCACCCACCCGGCATCCGCGAGCAGCGCCTGGGCCTCCTTGGTGTCCTGGCCGCCGAGGGCGTCGCTGTTGTCGGCGTAGGCGGCCTGGCCGGAGAGGGCGAGGTGGCTGCCGACGGGAACGGCGGGCAGGCCCAGCGGCCTGAGGACGGCCTTGGCCAGCTCCTCCCGGTCCAGGGCGCGAGCCACCGCGCGGCGGACGCGCTCGTCGGCGAGCGGGCCGTCGGCGCCGTTGAGGGCGAGCTGGGTGTAGGCGGGCTCGAAGGACTTGCGGACCTCGAAGCCGCGCAGGGCCGGTGAGTCGTCCGAGCCGTCGGGGCCCTGGAGCGGGGTGCCGGTGCCCTGCGGACGGGCCGCGAGGACGATGCGGTGCGACAGGTCGGGCTCGATCTCGGCCAGATCCAGCTTGCCCTCGGCCAGCTCGTCGGCCCGCTCGTCGAGCGGTACGGAGCGCAGCTCGATCTGGGAGAGCTTGGCGGGCCGTCCCCACCAGCGCGGATTGCGGGTGAGGGTGATCCGGTCGGCCTTGCGGTCGATCTTCTTCACTAGGAAGGGACCGGCCGTGACCTTGAGCTTGCGCCGCGCTCCGTCGTTGAAGGAGTCCGGCGTGCCCATGACCTCCTTCGGGTACAGCGGCGTGAACAGCGACTGCCAGTCGGCGTAGGGCCGGGCGAAGGTGACCTTGACCTCGAGGTCGTTGTCGCCACGCTGGATCCGCTGGATGCGGTCGTAGCCGGCGTTGCGTGCGGTCCAGTAGGAGCTGTCCTTGCCGGACAGGGCGCGCCACTGGGCGGCGAAGTCGGCGGCGCCGATCTCCCGGCCGTTGCTCCACACCGCCTGCTGGTTGAGCTTGTAGAGGACGACCTGCTTGGGCTCGGTGTCGACGACCTTCGCGGACTCCAGGTACCCGGGGTTGATCCGCGGGCTCCCCTTCGCGTCCAGCCGGAACATCGACGGCAGGACGGCCTGGGCGACGCGGGTGGTGGTGGCGTCGGCGTCGGCCTGGAAGGTGTTCAGGGTCTCCGGTACGGAGTCCACGGCCCAGCGCAGGGTGCCACCGTCGGCGACCTGGGCGCGGACGGCGGGCGCGATGTCCTGCCCGGCGAGCGGTTTGCCGGCCGGGTCCTTGGTGCTGCATCCGGTGAGCGCGAGGGCGCTCGCGCTGAGGAAGGCCACCGAGCGCATGACCGCGCGCTGTCCGACGCCGTCGTGGGACATCTCTTACCTCCGGGGCCACAGGGCGTTATGATCACTTTTGGCGGTATATGGAGCTGATCACACGTATGCGGCCACCTAAGAGGAAAGGGTTCAGCAACGGAGTGCGACACGGCGCCGGGCAGGGGAAACCCACCCGCTCGGCCCAATGGGCTCGCACCTGTGAACGCAACCGAACATCGGCCAATCGGTGCACACGACTTCCCACCGGCAGGTGTGACGCGCAACACTCGCAGGCGCATGAACGTTGCCGCCCAAGGCCGCCCGGCCTACGGAAGTGAGGAAACGTCATGTCCGTGCACGACGAACTGACGTCCATCCAGCGCAGCCTCGACGACCTGTCCAGGTCCGTCAGCCGCCTGGAGCAGCAAATGGGCAGCGGCGGGCTGGACATCCGCCGGGTCCGCACCGACTGCGATCACCTGCGCGAGAGCGCCGCGCTGCTGAAGGAGGCGGCCTCCGCCCCCGCGGCGCCCAAGCGCCCCGATCTCGTCACCATCCCCGACACCCCGTACGACGACTCTCTGTGGATCGACACGGACGACGAGGGACTCGGCGCCCGTGACCGCCACGCCCCCTGAACCCTCGAACCGTTCGAGCCGATCGAACCGACCGGAGTCATGAGTTGGCCACTGGTACGGAACCACCGACAACTGAACCCCATCCCGTCGGCGGCGGCGTACGCACCGGTACGCGCGCCGCGATCGACGCCCCGCATCTGCGGACCGACCGCTGGTGGCTGGCGCCCGCCGTCACCGCGGCCGGTCTGCTCGCGTTCATCGTCTACTCGACGTGGCGGGCCTTCGCCGACGCGGACTACTACGCGGCGCCGTATGTCTCGCCGTTCTACTCCCCCTGTCTGGCGGAGCGCTGCGAGCCGATGCACGCCGGTCCCAACTGGGAGATCTTCGGCGGCTGGTGGGGCATCTCCCCCGCGATCATCATCCTGATCTTCCCGCTCGGCTTCCGCCTGACCTGCTACTACTACCGCAAGGCCTACTACCGGGGCTTCTGGGCCTCGCCCCCGGCCTGCGCGGTGGCGGAGCCGCACAAGAAGTACTCCGGTGAGACCCGCTTCCCGCTGATCCTGCAGAACATCCACCGGTACTTCTTCTACGCCGCGATCCTGGTCGCCGGGATCCTGACGTACGACACCGTGCTCGCCTTCCGCGACGAGAACTACGAGTGGGGCCACATGGGCCTCGGCACGCTCGTCTTCCTGGTCAACATCGCGCTGATCTGGGCGTACACGATCTCCTGCCACTCCTGCCGGCACATCGTCGGCGGCAAGCTCAAGCACTTCTCCAAGCATCCCGTGCGCTACCGCATGTGGCAGTGGGTGGGGAAGCTGAACAACCGTCACATGCTGCTCGCCTGGGCGTCGTTGGTGAGCGTGGCGCTCGCCGACTTCTACGTGTATCTCGTCGCGTCCGGCGCCTTTGATGATCCGAGGTTTTTCTGATGTCCGTGGTGGACCGGCAGGAGTGGGACGTCGTCGTGGTCGGCGCCGGGGGCGCAGGACTCAGGGCCGCGATCGAGGCGCGCGAGCGGGGCGCCCGTACGGCCGTGATCTGCAAGTCGCTGTTCGGCAAGGCGCACACGGTGATGGCGGAGGGCGGCATCGCCGCCGCGATGGCCAACGCGAACCCGCACGACAACTGGCAGGTGCACTTCCGTGACACCCTGCGCGGCGGCAAGTTCCTCAACCAGTGGCGGATGGCCGAGCTGCACGCCCAGGAGGCGCCGGACCGCGTGTGGGAGCTGGAGACCTGGGGCGCCCTGTTCGACCGTACGAAGGACGGCCGGATCTCCCAGCGCAACTTCGGCGGCCACGAGTACCCGCGCCTCGCCCACGTCGGCGACCGCACCGGCCTGGAGCTGATCAGGACGCTCCAGCAGAAGATCGTCTCCTTGCAGCAGCAGGACAAGAAGGAGACCGGGGACTACGAGTCGCGTCTGAAGGTCTTTCAGGAGTGCACGGTCACCCGGGTGTTGAAGGACGGCAATCGGGTCTCCGGAGTCTTCGCCTACGACCGTGAGACCGGCCGTTTCTTCGTCCTGGACGCGCCCGCTGTCGTGATCGCGACGGGCGGGATCGGCAAGTCCTTCAAGGTGACGTCGAACTCGTGGGAGTACACGGGCGACGGTCATGCGCTGGCGCTGCTGGCCGGGGCACCGCTGTTGAACATGGAGTTCGTGCAGTTCCACCCGACGGGCATGGTCTGGCCGCCGTCGGTGAAGGGCATCCTCGTCACGGAGTCGGTGCGCGGCGACGGAGGGGTGCTGCGCAACTCCGAGGGCAAGCGGTTCATGTTCGACTACATCCCCGACGTCTTCAAGGAGAAGTACGCCGAGTCGGAGGAGGAGGGCGACCGCTGGTACGACGACCCGGACAACAACCGGCGCCCGCCTGAGCTGCTTCCGCGCGACGAAGTCGCCCGCGCGATCAACTCCGAGGTGAAGGCGGGCCGCGGCTCTCCGCACGGCGGGGTGTTCCTGGACGTGTCGACGCGGATGCCCGCCGAGGTGATCAAGCGTCGGCTGCCGTCCATGTACCACCAGTTCAAGGAGCTGGCCGACGTCGACATCACGGCGGAGGCGATGGAGGTCGGGCCCACCTGTCACTACGTGATGGGCGGCATCGCGGTGGAGTCCGACACGGCGGCCGCGCGCGGGGTGCCGGGGCTGTACGCGGCCGGTGAGGTGGCCGGCGGTATGCACGGCTCCAACCGGCTGGGCGGCAACTCGCTCTCCGACCTGCTGGTGTTCGGACGCCGGGCGGGCTGGCACGCGGCGGAGTACGCGGCGGCGCAGGCCTTCGAGCGTCCGCCGGTGGACGACGTCCAGATCGACGCGGCGGCGGCCGAGGCACTGCGCCCGTTCTCCGCCGAAGGCCCGGAAGAGGGCACGCCGGAGAACCCGTACACCCTCCACCAGGAACTCCAGCAGACCATGAACGACCTGGTCGGCATCATCCGCCGCGAGGGCGAGATGCAGCACGCGCTGGACAAGCTCGCCGAGTTGCGCGTACGGGCCCGGCGGGCCGGTGTCGAGGGGCACCGGCAGTTCAACCCGGGCTGGCATCTCGCCCTGGACCTGCGGAACATGCTGCTCGTCAGCGAATGCGTGGCACGGGCGGCGCTGGAGCGCACGGAGTCGCGCGGCGGCCACACCCGCGAGGACCATCCGACGATGGACCGTAAGTGGCGCAACATCAACCTGCTGTGCCAACTGGCCGATCCGACAGGCGGGTTGGCGGCCACCGACTCGGTGCGCGGCCAGATCGACCTGCTGCGCGAGACCACCGAACCCATCCGCTCCGACCTGCTCGCCCTCTTCGACAAGGAGGAGCTGGTCAAGTACCTCGCCGAAGAGGAGCTCTACGAGTGAGCAGCTACGAGGCCCGCTTCAAGGTGTGGCGGGGTGACATCAAGGGCGGCGGCCTGGAGGACTTCAAGGTCGAGGTCAACGAGGGCGAGGTGGTCCTGGACATCATCCACCGCCTCCAGGCCACCCAGGCGCCCGACCTGGCCGTCCGCTGGAACTGCAAGGCGGGCAAGTGCGGTTCGTGCTCGGCGGAGATCAACGGCCGCCCGCGGCTGATGTGCATGACCCGCATGTCCGTCTTCACGCCGGACGAGACGATCACGGTCACGCCCCTGCGCGCGTTCCCGGTCGTCCGCGACCTCGTCACGGACGTCGGCTTCAACTACACCAAGGCGCGCGAAGTACCCGCCTTCGTACCGCCCGCCGATCTCGGGCCGGGCGAGTACCGGATGATGCAGGAGGACGTGGACCGCTCGCAGGAGTTCCGCAAGTGCATCGAGTGCTTCCTGTGCCAGGACACCTGCCATGTCGTCCGCGACCACGAGGAGAACAAGCCGGCGTTCGCCGGGCCCCGCTTCCTCATGCGGGTCGCGGAGCTCGACATGCACCCGCTGGACGCCGCCACCGAGTCCGGCCTGGACCGCAAACGCACCGCCCAGGACGAACACGGTCTCGGCTACTGCAACATCACCAAGTGCTGCACGGAGGTCTGCCCCGAGGGCATCAAGATCACGGACAATGCGCTGATCCCCTTGAAGGAACGCGCGGTCGACCGCAAGTACGACCCCCTGGTGTGGCTGGGGTCGAAGATCCGCCGACGGCCCTCGTCAGGCTGAGGCCGCCCGCAGATACCCCGAGTGGGCCACCTGGCCGAGGTACTTGAACCGGGTGTCCGTGGTCATGTGCTTCTCGAAAGCCTCCTTGATCCCGGGCCACTTGGGGTGCCCGAAATCGTCGAGTACGACGATGCCGCCGGGCGCGACGATCTGCTCGGCCCACTCCAGGTCGGCGGCGACACCGGCTGCGGAGTGGTCACCGTCGACGATGACCACGCCGTAGGCGCGGTCGGCGACCAGGGCACGCACCTCGGGGTCCTCCGAGAAGCCCTGCTGGATCCGGGCGGCGGCACCGGCCGCGCCCGCGAGGGCCAGATTGGTGCGTACGGCGGCGCCGTTCACCGGGGTGCCGGAGGCGTCGGTGCCCATGGTGGCGCCGGGCTGCAGCTGCGTCCCGGCGAGCGGATCGACGATGGTCAGGCTGGGCGCACGCCCGGCCCGCTCCATCATCCGGATGAGAGCAGCCGCGAACATCCCGTACAGCGTGCCGATTTCAAGGACCTCGTCGTTCGGCGGATCGAGCAGCGGTACGGCCGACAGCTTGCCGACGATGTTCATCGTGCCGCCCGCGATACGGCCGACGCCGAGCGCCTCCATCGCGATGAGCAGCCGGAACGCCTGGGCCACGTTGCGCTCGGCGGCATCCCTGTCCCCGCCGGACACCTCCGCCAACTCCGCGATGGTGCGGTTGAGATGAGGCGCCGACGGCAGCCGCGACGCGCCCCGTCCGGTCCCGTCGAAGAACAGCTCCAGTGGCCGCTGACGGTTACGCAGCTTCTTCAGTTCCTCCTGCGTCACGTCGGCCCGGGCGGACTCCTCGACGACACGGCGGACTTGGCGTTCGATGCGCTGGTCGATGAGTTCGGCGATCGGGCGCAGTGCGCGCCGGGCGGCCTTGCTGGTGATTAGCGCTCGCATGAATGTGCGACCTCACAGGGATAGGAGATGTGGACCCTAGGGGCGGTCACAGCACGTTCACAACAAACTAAAGGGCCCCTGTGGGGAAAGTTCGCATGACGACTTGATAACGGAATGGTCACGCTGAAGGAAGATGCTGGTCAAGGCTTGTTGACCCAGGCAACCCGGTATGCCGTCCAGTCGTCCGCGGTCGCCGCGAAGTCGACGTAGAGCGCCACACCGAAGTTTCGGCGGTCCGCGTCCGTGCGGGACAGGCCGAGGCGGACGCCGCGGACGGCGGCGGGCACGGTCTCCGCGTGGGCCCAGTGGCCGAACCGGTTCTCGTGGAAGAACGGCAGGCCCATCAGGAGGTCGGTGGTGGGCGGGGTGGCCTCCAGGGCGAGGGAGGTCTGCTGGGCGACGTAGCCGCCGTAGGTGCTCTGCAGCGGCTGCATGGTGTCGTACGACATGACGGCGATCTGGTCGACGCGGCGGGCCACCTGGCCGAAGAACTTCTGCGACCACCACTTGGGATGGCCGGTGGTCGTGCCCCAGAAGGAGTGGAAGCCGGGGAGCGGGTCGATCTGGTGGGCGGCGACGGAGAGGGGCGCGTTCTGGGCGCTCGTGACGCGGTGCAGGGCGTCGAGGAGCGTGAGGTAGTCGCCGTCGTCCGAGTGGAGGGGCTCCAGGTCGAAGTGGACGCCGTCGAAGCCGGCCGCGAGGATCTGGCGGGTCGAGCCGACGACCGCCGCGCGCGTCTCCGGGCGCTCCAGGCGCATGCCGTCGGGGTTCTCGGTGGCGAGCACGTCGCCGAGCCAGGCCTGCACCCGGATGCCGGGCATCTCCTTGTGCACCGCGTCGATGAACCAACGGGCCCTCGGGTACGACGACTCCGGCAGTGTTCCGTCGTGTTCCAGCGGGCCTGCGTGGACGTAGAGGTCCCTGATGCCGGTGGTGTCCAGTTGCCGGGCGAGCGCGGTCACGTCGGCGTCCTTCTTACGGCCGTCCACCCAGGCGTGGCCGAGCCAGATCGCGTCGCGGTTGCGGGTGTGGGTGCCGGACGCAATGTCGCCGGTGTGGTTGATGTAGAGGGCTGTTTCGGCGGTGAGGGTGGGGAGGAGGATGAGCAGGAGGAGGGTCAGGACGATGCGGCGGGTCCAGCGGAACCAAGGGCTCCGCCGGGGCGGTGTGGCCGGTACGGCCTCGGCTTCGCCTTCGGCGGCTATCGGTTCGTCCATCCCCGTATCCCCTCCCTCATCGAAGCCCCACCCCACCCGACGTCCCCCACTCGCGCGCCCACATACCCGGTCATACGCTCCCAAATGTGACGTCATCCTTGATCCGGGACCGGCAGCGGCGTGCCGCCGTGCGGGTGGCGCATGCCGGGCTGGGCGGTGCGGCCGGGCTGGTGTGGCTTGTGTTGCCGGGGATGACGATCAGTGCCGATGATCCGGTTCCGTCGGCCGTGCAGGCGGCGCACGTATCGCAGGAAGAGGACGAGACGTCCACCGCCGACCTCGTGCTGCCGCTCGTCGCGGCGAGTGCGGCGGTCGCGCTGGCCGGGTACGCGTATCTACGACGGACAAGACGGACGCGTACACGGACGACACCCGGCGGCGTCCCCGTCATCGTCCCGCCGCCGCCCCTCGCCGAACTCGACGAGCGTGCACGGGCGTTGCTCGTCGAGGCCGATGACTGTGTCCGCACCAGCCGTGAGGAACTCGGGTTCGCTCAGGCCCTGTTCGGTACGGCGGCCGTGGCGCCCTTCGCCCGGGCCGTACGGGACGCGGAGGGTGAACTGTCGGCCGCCTTCCGGATGCGGCAGCAGTACGACGACGGAGTCCCGGCCGACGGTGCGTCCCGTCGGCATGCGCTCGCCGGGATCGTGGGGCGGTGCCAGGAGGCGGGGCGGCGGCTGGACGCGGAGGCGGCAGGGTTCGATCAACTGCGTGGCCTGGAGCAGGGCGTGGGCGAGGCGCTGGAGATCGCGGAGACCCGGTTCCGGGAGCTGGCGGCCCGCACGGCTGCCGTGCAGGCCACCCTCGCGGACCTCGGCAAGCGGTACGCCCCTTCCGCGACCGCCGCCGTCACCGGCCACGTCGAACAGGCCAAGGACCGCCTCGTCTTCGCCACGTCCCGCCTCAACGAGGCCCACCAGGCCGCCGACGCCGGCGAGACAGACCGCGCGGCACGGCACCTACGAGCCGCCGAGAGCGCCATCACCCAGGCCACCGTCTTCCTCGACACCATCGACCACCTGGCACAGGCCCTCGCCGAGGCCGCGAACTTCGTCCCGGCCGCCCTCACCGGCGCGGAGGTGGAACTTGCGGAGGCGCGGGGGTGGCTGGTGGAAGCGGGGGGTGGGGTGGGAGGGGCGCCTGGCGGTGGGGCAAGTGGCGG
>NZ_JBQQBS010000115.1:0-11956 GCF_052245395.1 Streptomyces sp. 4N124 | reverse complement strand
GTCGCAGGAGTCCTTGATGCCCAGGTGCCGCTGTTCCGGGGTATCGACCAGAAACAGCCCGCCGAAGGACCAGAACGCCTGGCCGCCGAGATTGGCGGCGTTCTCCTGGTCGACCAGGGCGACCCTGCGGCCCCGGCTGGTGAGTTCGTGCGCCGCGACCAGGCCTGCGAGGCCCGCTCCGACGACGATGACGTCGGCATCCATGGCGACCGTCCCTTTCCTCATACGGTGGCGTCGCTGCCGTCGGTCAGCAGCGCGGTGAGCAGCTGCTTGAGCCAGACGCGAGCGTGCTCGGCGTCCCGGTCCAGCAGCAGTTGGGTGGTGACCCCGTCGTACGCGGCGACCACCGCATGCGCGGCGGCGTCGATGTCGCCCAGTACGGCGGGCAGTTCGGTGTGGCCCCGGGCGCGGGCGAGCCGGTCCGCGATGGCGCCGCGCAGCCGTGCCCGATGCTCCAGCAGGGTCCGCGCCACGTCCGGGTCACGGGCGGCGTGTACCAGGAAGTCCGTCTTCACCAGCAGCCAGTCCCGGTCCAGCAGCAGCACCTCGGTGACGCGGTCGACGGCGGCGGGCACGTCGAGATCGGGGCCGTCGAGAGCCAGCGCCCCGGACACCTGCTCGGCGATCAGGTCGGCGCGCTGCCGGTAGAGGGCGAAGAACAGCTCGTCGAGGCTGGCGAAGTTCGAGTAGAAGGCGCCCCGGCTGTACCCGGCCGCCTCGCAGACCTCCTCGATCGAGACCCGGCCGAAGCCCTTGGCGGCGAACACCGCGAACGCGGCGTCGAGCAGGTTCGCGCGCGTGCGGACACGGCGCCTGGTCACGCGCCCGGTCGTCGCCTCCGCCACCATGCCCCGCCCTTCGTTCGATACGGGAATGTATCCGATACACGAACGTATCCAAAGGGCGGGGACACCCAGAGTTCACTCGTACCTACCGGAACTCGATGGAACAAATATTCGAATAAGAGGTACGCTGGATCCATGACCACGCACCTCCAGGGCTCGCTCTTCGACCAGGCGGACCGGCTCCGGCTCGGCTCCCTCGCCGGGATGCGCCGCACCGAGCTGGGCCGCGGCGCGTGGATCGACGTCCTGCCCGGGTGGCTCGAAGGCTCCGACGCCCTGTTCGAACGGCTGGCGGACGAGGTGCCGTGGCGTGCGGAACGGCGCACGATGTACGACCACGTCGTCGACGTACCTAGACTGCTGGCGTTCTACGGTGCCGACGACCCGCTGCCGCACCCCGTGCTGGACGAGGCACGCGACACGCTCTCGGCGCACTACGCCGACGAACTCGGCGAACCCTTCACCACGGCCGGCCTGTGCTACTACCGCGACGGCCGCGACAGCGTCGCCTGGCACGGCGACCGGATCGGACGGGGCGCCCGGGAGGACACGATGGTCGCGATCCTCTCCGTCGGCTCACCCCGTGATCTGCTGCTGCGTCCCCTGCGCGGCGGCGGCGACACGATCCGGCGTCCGCTGGGCCACGGGGACCTCATCGTGATGGGCGGCTCCTGCCAGCGGACCTGGGAACACGCCGTACCGAAGACCGCACGGGCCGCGGGACCGCGCATCAGCGTGCAGTTCCGCCCGGACGGCGTGCACTGAGGCGGAGAGGCGGCCGCTTCGGATGCGCGCGGGGGCTGCCTCCGGGGGACGGTGCCGGAGGCAGCCTCACCCCCTGACGGAACCCTGTCGTCCCCTGTCCTTCTCCCCCACACTGGGCCGCACTTGGGGGTCGTATGGACACGGAATCCGCGCGGACGACGGCCGCTCCCCGGCGCCGTGAGCTGGATGCGCTGCGGGCGCTCGTCGTGGTCGGCCTGGTCTTCTTCCACGCCGCCCTGGTGTTCTCCCCCGACGACGACTTCTACGTCAAGAACGCCGACACGACGGACGCGGTGACCGTCGTCGCCGGGCTCGGCGTGATCTGGGCGATGCCCATGCTGTTCCTCGTCGCCGGACTCGGCGCCCGGTACTCGATCCGCCGCCGCGGCCCGGGCGGTTTCGCCCGTGAGCGCCTGCTGCGCCTGGGCGTTCCCCTGGTCTTCGCGACGCTCACCCTCGTGACCGTCCCGCAGTGGCTGCGGCTGCGTGCGGCCAATCCGGGCTACGACGAGTCGTACTGGAGCTTCTGGCCCCGCTTCTTCCATGTCCACCTGGACCTGGCGGACTTCCCCTTCGTCCTCACCGGCGACCACTTCGAGACCGGTCACCTGTGGTTCGTCGTGCTCCTGCTCGCGTTCTGCCTGCTCCTCGCGCCGGTGGCAGCGCCCGTCGCGACCGGCGCCGAACGTGCGGGAGCCGCGGTGGAACGCAGGCCCGCGCTGCTCCTGCTGCCCGCCCTGCCCCTCGCGCTGCTCAACTCCCTCGCCGGCATGGAGGAGGACTACGCGGGTTGGAACCGCTGGGCGTACCTGCTGTTCTTCGTCTACGGCTATGCGCTCGCCGGCGACGAGCGCATCCGTGCCGCCATGCGCCGCCTCGCCCGGCCGGTCGGTGTGCTCGGGCTCGTCCTGTTCTGCGGGACCGCTCCCGGGTTCCTGAGCGAGGACGACCCGTTCACCGACTGGACGCCGCTGTCGCTGGTCACGCGGGCGGTGTTCGGGGCGGCGGGCTGGTGCTGGGTGGTGGCGATCATGGGGTTGCTGGACCGGCCGCGGGAGCGCGAGGCACCCGAACGCGCACGCACCGGCAGGCTGTTGCCGTACTTCGCGGTCGCCGCGCTGCCGCTGTATGTGCTGCACCAGCCGGTGGTGGTCGCCTTCGCCTACGGGGTGGTGGGCTGGGACGCTCCGATTCCCGTCAAGTACGCCGTGATCGTGGCCTGTTCGCTGGCGGTGATCCTCGTGGTGTACGAGTTCGCGGTCCGCCGGACCAGGGTGACGCGATTCCTGTTCGGGATGCGCTGACCCTCCGGGCGCCGGGCCGCTCGGCATCTGCTTTGCTGGTGCCGTGGGGGCAGGGACTTCACCACTCGGGACGATCATGCGGGCAGCAGTGCGGCAAGTCGCCGACGGCACCTACCTGGTGCACGGCAGCAACACGAACTGGGTGATCCTGAGCGAAGGGGACGCCGTCACGCTGATCGACACGGGCTACCCCGGGGACCGGGAACTGCTCCTCGCTTCCCTTGCGGAGGTGGGCAGTTCGCCGGAGGCGGTGACGGCGGTGCTGATCACGCACGCCCACAACGACCACCTGGGTTCCGCCGAGCACCTGCGCGGCACGTACGGCACGCCCGTCTACCTGCACGAGGCCGAAGTGCCGCACGCCCGCCGCGATTTCCTGCACCAGGTGTCCATCGGCCAGGTCCTCAGGAACGGCTGGCGTCCGGGCGTCCTGCCGTGGGCCGTGCACACCCTGCAGGTCGGCGGCACCGCCCATGTCCCGGTCGCCGAACCACAGCCGTTCCCGGCGCAGGGGCCGCTCGACCTGCCCGGCCGCCCCGTCCCCGTACACACGCCCGGACATACGCTCGGCCACACCGCCTTCCACCTCCCGGGCACCGGAGTGGTGATCTCCGGCGACGCCCTGGTCAGCGGCCACCCCACCTCCCGCGCCAAGGGGCCCCAGCTGCTGCCGGACATGTTCCATCACGAACGCGCCCGCGCCGTGATGTCGCTGGAGATCCTGGAGGGCCTCGACGGCGATGTCCTGGTCCCCGGGCACGGGCCGGTGCACCGCGGTCCAGTACGTGAGGCGGCACGGCACGCACGGGAGCGCGCGCTCTAGAGTTCTGGCCATGGCATTGCAGATCAGCGCGACCAACCCGGAGCACCCCGCGCTCCTCCTCGAGCTGCCGTGGGACGTGCCCCTGGAGGAGTGGCCCGAGGAGTACCTCGTCCCGCTGCCGCGCGGCATCTCCCGCCACGTGGTGCGCTACGCCCGGGCCGGCTCCGAGGTCATCGCCGTCAAGGAGCTGGCCGAACGGCCCGCGCTGCGCGAGTACGAGCTGCTGCGCGACCTGGACCGCATCGGCATCCCCGCGGTCGACCCGCTCGCCGTGGTCACCGGGCGCGCCGACAAGGACGGGGCACAGCTGGAACCGGTGCTGATCACCCGGCATCTGGGCGGCTCGATGCCGTACCGCTCGATGTTCGAGACGACGATGCGTCCGGCCACCATGCACCGCCTCATGGACGCCCTGGCCGTGCTGCTCGTCCGGCTGCACCTCGCCGGGTTCGCCTGGGGCGACTGCTCGCTGTCCAACACACTCTTCCGGCGGGACGCGGGCGCCTATGCCGCCTATCTCGTGGACGCCGAGACCGGTGACCTGCATCCGCAGCTCAGCAGCGGACAGCGCGACTACGACCTCGACCTCGCCCGGGTCAACATCAGCGGCGAGCTGCTCGACCTGGAGGCGTCGGGGGCGCTGCATCCGTCCGTGGACCCCATCGAGTTCGGCACCGAGATCTGCGGGCGCTACCGGGACCTGTGGGACGAGCTGACCCGCACCTCCGTCTACCCGGCGGGCAAGTACCAGTACATAGAGCGCCGGATACGCCGCCTGAACGAGCTCGGTTTCGACGTGGCCGAGATGCAGATCGAGCACAACTCCAACGGCGACACGGTCACCTTCGTACCCAAGGTCGTCGACGCGGGCCACCACCAGCGCCAGCTGCTCCGGCTGACCGGCCTCGACACCGAGGAGAACCAGGCGCGGCGGCTCCTGAACGACCTGGAGAGCTGGATGGCCACCCAGGACGACTACGCCCCGGGCGACCCGCTCGGCGCCCGCCCTGAGGTCCTCGCCCACCGCTGGGTGCGGGACGTGTTCCGTCCCACCGTGCGCGCGGTGCCGCTGGAACTGCGCGGCTCGATGGACGCGGCCGAGATCTACCACCAGCTGCTCGAACACCGCTGGTACCTGTCCGAGCGTGCCCAGCACGACATCGGGCTGGACACGGCGGTGGACGACTACGTCAAGAACATCCTGCCCAAGGCGCGCGAGACGCTGCAGCCGACAGCCGAGTGACTCAGGCGGGCGGGACCACGGCCACCGGGCAGCCCGCGTGATGCAGGACCCCGTGGGCGACCGAGCCGATCCGTGTGCCGACGGCCGTACGGCGGGCCCGGCGGCCGACGACCATCAGCTGGGCCTGCCCGGCCACCTCCAGCAGCACCTGCCCGGCGCTGCCCATCTCCACGTGCTCCACCACCGGAACGTCCGGGAAGCGGTCCCGCCACGGCTGCACCGCCGCGGCCAGCGCCTTCTTCTCGTACGGCTCCAGGCCGCCGGCCTCGTCGAGCAGCTTCAGCGAGGCCGGGCTGTAGGAGAACACCGGCGGCAGCGTCCAGGCCCGTACGGCACGTACGGTCGCCCCGCGCGCGGCCGCCGTCTCGAACGCGAACCGCAGCACGGCGGCGCTGTCGTCCGGATCGCCCTGCTGACCCACGACGACCTCACGGCCCGCGGCCTCGGCGGCCGGCTCGTCCCCCGCCCGTACGAGGACGACGGGACCCGTGGCTCCGGCGATGACCTGCTGTCCGACCGAGCCGAGCAGGAAGCCGACGACCCGGCCGTGGCCGCGCGAGCCGAGCACCAGCATCTCGGCGTCGGCCGCCGCGGCGGCCAGGGTGTCGGCCGGGCCGCCTTCGAGAACGTCCGTCGTCACGTCGAGCTCCGGGTGCCGCTCGGTGACGGTCCGGGCGGCCTCCGCCACGGCCGTGCGCACCCACCCGGCCTGGCTGTCCGCGTCCCCGGCGTCGATCGCCTCGTGCGGCTGGAAGCGCCAGGCGTGCACCACCCGCAGCGGCAGCCCGCGACGGACCGCCTCGCGGGCCGCCCAGGCCAGCGCGGCGTGGCTCTCCTCCGTACCGTCGACTCCTGCCGTGATCGGGCGTGTCATGCGGCTGCCTCCCTGTAGTGCGGTCGCTTCGCCATTGCGGTCGCTTCGCCGGAACAGTCTTCACTACGCTGCCCGGATGGGCCTGGAATGGGAGCAAGTCAACGTGGACGCGGCCGACGCGGTTGCCCTGGGCCGCTGGTGGGCCGAGGCGCTGGGGTGGGTGGTGATCAACGATTCGCCCGAGGAGTTCGAGATCCGGCCGCGGGAGGACCGACTGCCGGGGCTGATCTTCGGGCCGGTGCCCGAGGGCAAGACGGTCAAGAACCGGCTGCACCTCGACTTCCGCCCCGACGACCAGGAGGCCGAGGTCGCCCGCTTCCTCGCGCTCGGCGCACGGCACGCGGACGTCGGCCAGACGGGCGAGGAGAGCTGGGTGACGCTTGCCGACCCGGAGGGCAACGAGTTCTGCGTGCTGAGCTCGCGACGCCGCTGACGGGCTCCGGCCTCCCGCATACCTGAGCGAAGCGGGACGATCGAACATACGATGGGCGGGAGCCGGCGCGGCGAGACGGGGTCGCCGTACCGCGAGATCCGAACGCTCTCGGGGTGGGAGACGCATGGCACAGGCCGCCGACGCAGCGCGGACCGTCATCATGACCGTGGACGACGACCCGGGAGTCTCCCGCGCCGTCGCCCGCGACCTGCGGCGCCGCTACGGCGGGTCGTACCGGATCGTGCGCGCGGAGTCCGGCGAGTCCGCGCTGGACGCACTGCGTGAGCTGAAGCTGCGCGGCGATCTGGTGGCCGTGATCCTGGCCGACTACCGCATGCCGCAGATGAACGGCATCGAGTTCCTGGAGCAGGCCCTGGACGTGTATCCCGGCGCACGGCGGGTGCTGCTGACCGCGTACGCGGACACGAACGCGGCGATCGACGCGATCAACGTCGTCGACCTCGACCACTATCTGCTCAAGCCGTGGGACCCGCCCGAGGAGAAGCTGTATCCCGTCCTCGACGACCTCCTGGAGGCCTGGCGGTGCAGCGACTACCGGCCGGTGCCCAGCACCAAGGTGGTCGGGCACCGCTGGTCGGCGCGTTCCTCGGACGTACGGGAGTTCCTGGCCCGCAACCAGGTGCCGTACCGCTGGTACTCCGCCGACGAACCCGAGGGGCGGCGGCTGCTGACGGCCGCCGGGCAGGACGGGCAGCGGCTGCCGGTGGTGATCACCGCGGACGGCACGCCCCTCGTCGAACCGGACGCGCCGGAGCTCGCCGCCCGCGTGGGGCTGGCGACCACGCCGACCGCCGACTTCTACGACCTCGTCGTGATCGGGGGCGGCCCGGCCGGGCTGGGCGCGGCCGTGTACGGGGCCTCGGAGGGGTTGCGGACGGTGCTCGTGGAGCGGTCGGCGACCGGTGGGCAGGCCGGGCAGAGTTCGCGGATCGAGAACTACCTGGGCTTCCCCGACGGAGTTTCGGGGGCACAGCTCACCGACCGGGCGCGGCGGCAGGCGGCCAGGTTCGGCGCCGAGATGCTCACCGCGCGGGAAGTGACGGGGCTCGAGGTCAACGGGGCGGCGCGGACGGTGCGGTTCTCGGACGGCTCGGCGGTCGCCGCGCACAGCGTGATCCTGGCGACCGGCGTGTCGTACCGGCAGCTCGATGCACCGGGCTGCAACGACCTGACCGGCTGCGGGGTGTTCTACGGCTCGGCACTCACGGAGGCGGCCTCCTGCCAGGGGCAGGACGTGTACATCGTCGGTGGCGCCAACTCGGCGGGGCAGGCGGCGATGTACCTGGCCCGGGGCGCGAAGTCAGTCACCCTGCTGGTGCGCGGGGCGGACCTGTCCGCGTCGATGTCGTACTACCTGATCCAGCAGATCAACGAGGCACCGAACATCTCGGTGCGCGCACAAACCGTCGTCGAGTCCGCGCATGGCTCCGACCACCTGGAACAGCTCACCCTGCGCGACACGCAGACCGGTGAGACCGAACTCGTCGACGCGCAGTGGATGTTCGTGTTCATCGGCGCGGCCCCGCTGACCCATTGGCTCGAAGACACGGTGCTGCGCGACGAGCGCGGGTTCATCCTGGCCGGGCCCGACCTGACCGCCGACGGCCGGCCACCTGCGGACTGGGCGCTGGACCGGCCGCCGTACCACCTGGAGACCAACATTCCCGGCGTGTTCGTGGCGGGCGACGCGCGCGCCGAGTCCGCCAAGCGCGTCGCGTCCGCCGTCGGAGAGGGAGCCATGGCCGTGATGCTCGTCCACCGGTATCTGGAGCAGTCGTGAGCGGGCAGCCGATGCCGTGCAGCCCCGCGGAGATCGGGTCGCTGTTCCTGTTCGAGAAGCTGTCCGCCGAGCAGCTCGGGCAGCTGTGCAGGGCGGGGCGGGTGGAGAAGTTCGAGCCCGGGCCCGTGTACACCGAGGGCGAGCCGGCCACCTGCTTCTACGTGATGATCGAGGGCACGGTGGTGCTCTCCCGCCGGGTCGGCGTCGATGACGTGGAGGTCACCCGCACCTCGCAGCGCGGGGTGTACGCGGGGTCCATGCAGGCGTACCTCGGGGACCGGGTGCGCCAGGTCTACAACAGCTCCATGCGGGTCACGGAGCCCACACGGTTCTTCGTGGTGCCCGCCGAGGAGTTCGCCGCCTTCATGCAGCAGTGGTTCCCCATGGCGGTCCACCTGCTGGAAGGGCTCTTCTTCGGCTCGAAGAACACCCAGCGTGCCATCGGGGAGCGCGAACGGCTGCTGGCGCTCGGGTCGTTGTCGGCCGGTCTGACGCACGAGCTCAACAACCCGGCCGCCGCGGCCGTACGAGCCACCGCGACGCTCCGGGAGCGGGTAGGCAAGATGCGGCACAAACTCGCCGTCATCGCCCAGGGCTCCTACTCCCCCGAGGTCATGGCGAACCTCATCGACATCCAGGAACGCACCGCCGAACGCGTCGCCAAGGCACCCGTGTTGACTCCGCTGGAAGCCGCCGACCGCGAGGACGCCCTCACCGACTGGCTCGACGACCACGGCATCCCCGAGGGCTGGCGGATCGCGCCGACCTTCGTGCAGGCCGGTATCGACACCGACTGGCTCGACCAGATCGCGACGGCCGTGGACGAGGAGATCCTGCCGAACGCGATCGGATGGCTCAACTACACCGTCGAGACCGAGCTGTTGATGGACGAGATCAACGACTCCACCAACCGCATCTCCCACCTCGTCGACGCCGCCAAGCAGTACTCACAGCTCGACCGGGCGCCCTACCAGGTCGCCGACGTGCACGAACTCCTCGACAGCACGCTGCTGATGCTCTCGGGCAAGATCGGGGAGCGGATCAAGGTCGTCAAGGAGTACGACCGTACGCTCCCGAAGATCCCGGCGTACCCGGCGGAGCTCAACCAGGTGTGGACCAACCTGATCGACAACGCGGTCCACGCGATCAACGACGCGGGCGGCGAAGGGACGTTGACCGTGCGGACGGCGCTCCAGCACGAACGGTTCCTGGTGGAGTTCCGTGACACCGGGCCGGGCGTGCCCAAGGAGATCCGCAGCCGTATTTTCGACCCCTTCTTCACCACCAAGCCGGTGGGCGAGGGCACCGGGCTCGGCCTGGACATCTCCTGGCGGATCGTCGTCAACAAGCACCACGGCACGCTTCAGGTCGAGTCCGAGCCGGGCGACACGCGGTTCCAGGTGCTGCTTCCGCTGGTCGCGTCCGCGAACGACATGCCCGAGGAGGCCGTATGACGAGCGACAACATGATCGACCCGGCTGTTCCGCCCAGTGGCATGGGGTGTGTGGAGTGCGACGAGGACGGGGGCTGGTGGTTCCATCTGCGGCGGTGTGCGCAGTGTGGGCACATCGGTTGCTGCGACTCGTCGCCGGCGAAGCACGCGACCGCGCATTTCCGGGAGACCGGGCATCCGGTGGTGCGTAGTTTCGAGCCGGGTGAGGAGTGGTTCTGGAACTTTGCGACGTCCGAGATGTATGAGGCGGGGCCGGAGCTTGCACCTCCGGTGAGTCATCCGGTTGATCAGCCGGCGCCAGGCCCTGCGGGGCGGGTTCCGGAGGATTGGGCGCGGGTGTTGAAGGGCTGAGCGGTCGCGCAGTTCCCCGCGCCCCTTTGGTCGGACCACGTGCTGTCGGTGGGGCGTGCCAGGATGGGGTTGTGCTGCAGGACACCGCGTTTACCTCGCCCATCGTTGGTCGGGAGGATGAGCTTGCTCGTCTTTCCGGTGTGCTGGAGCGTGCCCGTAGCGGTGAGGCTCGGGCTGTTCTCATCGCCGGGGACGCCGGAGTCGGGAAGACCCGTGTGCTGGACGAGATCTCCGGGCGGGCCGCTGCCGCCGGGATGACGGTGCTGACCGGGCACTGTGTGGATCTCGGTGACGTGGGGCTGCCGTATCTGCCGTTCAGCGAGGTGCTGGGGGTGCTGGCCGCTGATGAGCGGTTTGCGGCCGTTGTTGCGGCGCATCCGGCGGTGGAGCGGTTGCTGGGTGGTGGGTCGGACGACGGTGGGCGGGTGCGGCTGTTCGAGGGTGTGGCGGGGCTGCTGGCCGATCTGGCGGATGTCGCTCCGCTGCTGCTCGTGCTGGAGGATCTGCACTGGGCGGATCAGTCCTCGCGGGATCTGCTGCGGTTCCTGCTCAGCCGCGGCATCCTGCAGCGGGCCGCGGGCGGTGCGCCCACGCATCGGCTGGCGGTGCTCGCTTCGTACCGGGCGGACGATCTGCATCGCCGGCATCCGTTGCGTCCGCTGCTCGCGGAGCTGGTGCGGCTGCCCGCTGTGGAGCGGCTGGAGCTGCGGCCCATGGCCGATCCCGACGTGGCCCGGCTGGTGCGCGGGCTGCGGGAGCGCCCGGTGCCGGACACGACGGTCCGGCGGATCGTGGAGCGCGCCGAGGGCAACGCCTTCTACGCGGAGGAGTTGCTGGCCGCCACGGACGCGGAGGCGGGCGGGGTGCCCAGCGGGCTGGCCGATGTCCTCCTCATCCGTTTCGAGCAGCTGACCGACACGGCCCAGCAGGTGCTGCGTACGGCCGCCGTCGCGGGGCGGCGGGTCGAGCACGATCTGCTGCGGGACGCGGTCGGACTCCCCGAGGACGAGCTGGAGTCGGCGCTGCGGGAGGCCGTGGAGCGGCAACTCCTGGTCTCCGGGGGCGGCGACACGTACTCCTTCCGACATGCCCTGGCCCGGGAGGCGGTGTACGCCGATCTGCTGCCGGGTGAACGGGCGCGGCTGCACGGTGCGTTCGCCCGACTGCTGTCCGGCCGGGGGCACCGCGCGGAGACCGCGGCCGAACGCGCCCACCACTATCGCGCGAGCCATGATCTGGCCGAGGCCCTGGCCGCGTCGCTGGAGGCCGCCGACCACGCGCATCGGCTCGGTGCTCCCGCCGAGGAACTCCGGCACCTGGAAGCCGCGCTCGACGTGTGGTCGTCGGTGGAGCCGGCCGCGCGGCCCTCGGGCGAGGGCATCGACAGGGTGACCCTGACGCTGCGGGCCTCCGCCGCGGCGGCGCACGCCGGGGAGACGCACCGCGCGGTCTCCCTCACCCGTGCCGCGCTGGCGGGCATCGGCCAGGACCCGGACTCCGAGCTCGCCGCCCGGGTGCGCTACACGCTCGCCGGGAACCTGATCAGCGTCGACAACCTGACGGCGGCGTTCGCGTACAGCAGCGAGGCACTCGCTCTGATCCCCGCCGAACCCGCCTCGAGGACCTGGGTATGGGCGGCGGCCACGCATGTGATGGCGGCCCGCCAGGTCGGAGAGACCGAGGTCGCGCTGCGGGTCGCCCGCCAAGCGCTGGGCGTCGCCGAGCAGTTGCGGGTGACCGACGCCCAGGCCGACCTGCTGATCTCGCTGGCCGGGCTCGAAGGCGGCGGCCGACGCACTCCCGAAAGCCGCGCGCGGCTGAAAGATGCCCGGGAGCTGGCCCGCACGTCGGGGAACGCGCCGGTGGAGCTGCGTGCCCTGTTCAACCTCGCCATGGGCTGTTTCGAGTCCGGCGCTCTGGAGGAGTGCCTGCCCTGGCTGACCGAGGGCCTGGACCGCGCCCGCCGCGCCGGTCTGCTGTCCTCGCCGTATCCGCTCGAGATGCGCTATCTCCACCTGCTGGTGCTGTACACCCTGGGCCGCTGGGACGAGTGCCTGCGCGCGG
>NZ_JBQQBS010000114.1:0-13510 GCF_052245395.1 Streptomyces sp. 4N124 | reverse complement strand
GCCTCCGGCAGCCGAATACTCGCTGCGCTTGTTTCGCGCGTCCCTGCGCGAATTGCCCCGCCTCCGGCGGGTGTTATGGAAATTGGCCTCCGGCCATTTCCATAACGGCGTGCCTCCGGCACGGAAAAGAGCGGGAAAGGGGGTTTGTGCCTCCGACACAAACTATTGGGTGCTTGTATTGTTTTGTGGGTGGGGTGTTGGGGTTTTAGATGACGGTTCGTCATATACCTTTAGCTGGGCGGGTTTTAAAGGAATCTCCGATTCCCTTAGAAGCAAAGGCATTTGACTGGTATTCCGTGAGAAAAGTAAATCACGGAATACCAGGGACGGGCAGGGCCCCTCCGGGGCCCCGATTGCCCGTGTGCGGATGGAGGGTTGGGGCTGCCTCCGGCAGCATCGAGGCCAGCCCTCCCCCACCCCGCGCGACGGCCCCAGGCCGACGCGCCACACCGCACACCAGCCGCGCCCGATCCCCGAAGCCGCCGCGCCGACCACACCCGCCCCCACCCCCCTTCACTTCTCTACTCGGCAGGAAGCAGCGGCAGCAGAGGGGATGTCAGCAGCCGTACCACGCTTGGTTGTTGGGGTGACCTGGGGCGACGCGGAAGCCGGCCACCAGCCCGCGCAACGCCCAGCGCAACCTCTACCGCAACACCATGGCGCAACATCTAGCGCAACCCGCAGCGCAACAGGGTTCCCTACAGCGAAGACAAACACTATTATTTGAAGTCCTGGGGGAGGCGGCCCCCGGGAACCGCAAGAGACCAACGAAGGGGAAGACGTGGAGATCCAGATCTCTGACGGAATCGTCCGACGGGTACGCGGAGGCAAGAACGCACCCATGAACGGACTCGCAATCCAGGCCCGCACAGTCGCGAACTTCCTGCCCCTGCTGTGCCAGCGCGCGGGAGCGAAGATCGTGCACAACGCTGACGCGAATTACACCGGAATTCGCTTTGACACCAACGTCGGTCCGGTTGTGCTGGAAATGCCGACGGGTGACGGCCCTTACCGGCTCGTGCACGAATTCAACGAGCCGGACGAGTACGGGCGCACCGAGGTTGAGATGCGGCGATTCCCGCAGATCTACAAGCCTCGTGGAGTCGCGCACATCACGGCCGAGTTCCTCAGTTCGCGCGGGTTCCTGAAGTAATCCGCCCCGGGTGCACCCTGCCCGGGGCGCACCCTCCCCCGGCATCACCGAAAGGAGAGGGAAGCCATGGAGAACACGTGGATTGCAGGGCAGGCCGAGGAAACCGGAGAGCCGCTCACGGACGCGGAGAAGGAACAGGCCGGTTACGCGCTGTGGGAGTTGGCCCGCAGCGAGAGCGACCCGGACGCCCTGAGGGTGTCACACGAGCAGTTGGAGACGGTCCGGCCGTTCTTCGAGCTGGGTTGGGCGATGGGCGTGCGCACCGGCCACACCGGCCCGGCCATGACTGATGTTCCGGTCGACCACACTACGGTCGCGCGTGCCTTTGTCCGGCTGACGTCCGCGTGGGCAAATGATGCGTTGCACGTGGCTGTTGCGCGGAATCTGGGCGGGCACGGTGGACTGACGCTGTGGCAGAAGGTCAGGTATCACGGCAGTGTGACGCAGCGTCACGGTGCCTACTGGGTGAGCGCCATTCACGCGCACGCCGACTCGTTCGGCGGCGTCGAGCTGCGCTACGACCTGAGCGAGCTGCGCAATAGCGCGCACGCGGTGGTGATCTCGAATGTGCGGCTGCGGAGTCTGACGCCGCTCTCCGTGCACCGCGCGTTCTGAGTGTGCAGGTCAGGGGTGGGTTTACCCACCCCTGAAAGACACTATTATTGAAATTGTTCGGGGGGCGATGGCCCCGCCCCCCGAACCCGCAGAAGCCAACGGCGAAGGGGAAGCGACAGTGGCAGAGCAGGGAGCCCGGCAGATGCTGCCGGAGGCACAGAAGTACGTCGAGAGCGTTGAGGCGGCCACCGCAGTTCGGAACGCGGCCGTGGGTGCGGCAGAGGAGAAGTACCCGAGGCGGTACGGCTACGGCGAGGAAGAGGCGCGCCAGGCCCGCGCCTTCAACGAGGAGGTCAACAAGGCGTACGCCACGTGCGCAGACGTCCAGGCGGCCGCCTGGGGAGCCCTCAAGGCTTCCGCTGATCCGCTGGTGAAGTGGATCGCCGAGAACTGCGCCGACTACCGCGAACAGGCTCAGTGCGTCCTTGCCGCCCTCCCTGCCACGGTCGATGAACTTGATGATCTGGCAGACACGAACGACTGGTGCAACGTCTGGAACGACTTCAGGCAGCAGGCCATCGATGCCGGAGTCATGCCCGGCATCAACCCCCCGAGCCCGGCCAGGAAGGCTGTCTTCGAACGGATCGACCAGGAAGCCTGCTGCCGCATGGACCCGAGCGCCCAGCGGCGCATCGGCAAAGCCCTGGACGCCCTGATCCAGGAAGCCCTGACGGCTGCGCCCAGCCCCACGCGGTAACGCCAGCGCTGAGCCGCCGCGCCCTGCTTCCACTCCTCGGCAGGGCGCGGCCACCCGGCACGACTCTTCGGCGCGATGACTCGCTGCCCCCGCACGTGCCAACGGCGTGTGCGGGGGCAGCGGGGCGCACGTCAAACAGCCGGGCTCCGGGGGCGCGCACCGTAGCGCCCGGACATCCAGAGCAGCCGAAACTCACCGCCCTTTTCCGCCTGCGCCCAGCCCGGCCGGCGGACGAGTCCACCGCCCCCGGAGGGCAGCGCAGCTCTCGCCTGTCACGGCACCCTGACGCAGCATCACGGTATGCCTTGGTCGACACGATCCTCGCGCCCGCCGTACGGCGGGCAAGCCTGACGCCGTTGCCCGCCCACCGCCCGTGGCACTGAGTGTGCAGGTCAGGGGGTGGGTTCACTCGTCGCCAATAAACACTATTATTGAATTTGTTCGGGGGTGGTGGCCCCTCCCTCGAACCCGCAGAAGCCAACACCGAAGGGGAACCGTGAGCATCATCGACGTCAACACCGCGTTCGCCGCTGAGAAGTCCGCCCAGATCGAGGCCGCCCGCGAACGGGGGCGTGCCTTCCAGGCCCGCGTGGACCGGGGCGAGGTCCGCCTGATCGGTGCCGACCGGTACGAGGTCCTCACCGGCTGGGACCGGGGCGAGACGTTCACCGTCTCCCGCAACGCCGAGGGGCAGATCGAGCAGATCATCGCCAACCACGGTCTCGACGAGCGAGCCGACGGCCGCATCGCCCTGTACGCGTCGTCACCGGCCTGGCACGGCCTTGGCCAGATCATCCCCGGTGGCACCGCGGACATCGACGAGGTACTCGGCCTGTCCGGGCTTGACTTCGAGGTCACCACGGTGCCCGCCCTGTACGAGTGGCAGGGCCAGACGCGCGAGCACCGCGACCAGCGGCACACCGTCCGCACCGACACCGGCGCCGCCCTCGGAGCCGTCGGCTCCCGCTACACCCCGATCCAGAACCGGGCCGGATTCGAGTTCATCCAGGAACTGGTGGGCCGCTATGACGTGGTGTGGGAGTCCGCCGGACTCCTGCGCGGCGGGAAGCGCGTGTTCATCTCCATCCGCCTCCCGGAGACCGTCACCGTGGACGCCGACGGCATCGACGACGTCGTAGTGCCATACGTCGCCGTGATGAACGACCACTCCGGCAACGGCCAGTTCCAGTGCGTCGTCACCCCGTGGCGCCCCGTCTGCGCCAACACTGAGCGGTTCGCCGTCCGTGATGCCGTCACCCGCTGGGCCATCCGGCACACCGCCGGAGCCACCAGCCAGATCAAGGAAGCCCGCCGCACCCTGGGACTCGCCTCCCAGTACTTCGAGAGGTTCGCCGACGAGGAAACCGCGCTGGCCCGCACCGACATCGCCATCGCCGATTTCCACCAGGTGATCGCCGACCTGTGGCCCCTCGACGACGACGCGTCCAACCGGAAGCGGACCAATCACGCCGCCCGGCTCGGAGCCCTCAACGACGTGTTCCGCACCGAGAGCGAACGCGTCGGACGGACCGCATACGCCGCCGAGCGAGCCATCACCGGCTACCTCGACCACGTCACCCCCCGGCGCCCGCCGCAGTCCATGACCGAGGAAATCGCACGCGCCACGGCCGTGCTCGAAGGCGCCGACGACGAGATCAAGAGCAAGGCCCACCGGCGCCTGCTCCAGTTCCGCAACCGCTGAGCCCCGAGACCGGCGGCCGGGCAGCTCCCCCAGCCCCGCCGCCACCCAGGGCCGCGCCCCGCTCGCCCGGAACCACGGGGCGCGGCCCGCACAACCGAACACCGAGGTGCTGTAGCTCAGTTGGCAGAGCGCGGATCTTATAAGTCCTGAGGTCGTTGGGTTCGAGTCCCACCAGCACCACGCCAACGCCGTTCCACACCACTGGAAGCCACCGCCGCGAGCGGCCGACAGACCCCCGTGCGGGCCGGGAACTTCCCCGAGCCCGGTCCGCACGGGCCCGAACGTCCCAGAGCGCGGAGCGCGCTCGCCCCGACCCTGCCGCGTAGCGGCAGCGCGACACGTCGGCGGAGCAGACCGCGCGCCAACAAGACACCCGCTGCGCCCAGAGGGGGCAGGGCGGCCGGCCTCCACTGCCCACCGCCCCGTCCCGCAAGGAGCCCTCATGCCTGCACGCCCGGAACTCACCCACCCCGGAGACGACGCCATCGCGGCCGCCATGAGCCGCACCCTCACCGCCCTTACCGCCGTGGTCCAGGCACTCGGAGACGGTGAACACACGCTCAGCCTCGTGGCCGAGCGAACCGACGACACGTTCGTCACGGGCCGAACCGATCTCTCCCTCGGCACCGAACCGATCCGACTTGCGGTACTGGACGAAGACGAGTTCTGCGCCCTGCGCGCGCTGCTGGTGTTCGCGCTGGAGGGCAGCACCATGCGCAGCGCCGTCCTGGTCGCCACCACGGCCGCCGAGCCCAGCCTCCGTGCGTACGGCTGGACCGTACGTGACGACGGGTGGCTTCACCCCATGGACACGGCCGAGCTCCAGGCCGCCGTCATTCCGTGCCCCCACGTCTCCGCCGTCCTGCGCGAGGTCTACCCCGCCCCCGCTCTCCCCCAGTTGCCCGACGCAGACAAGGAGGACCCGCATGCCTGAGCCCGAGCTTCCACAGCCCTACGACGCCGCCACGGCGTCCGCCGTGGGCCGCGCCCTACACGCACTGACCGCGTTACTCCCGGCCCTCGGAGAGGGGAGTCACGAACTCAACATCACGGCCGACCATACGGACGGCACGGAAGTGAGCGCTGACCTGTACGTCTCCGTCGAGCCGGGATCATTGCGCGTGGATCACTCCGATGAGGAGTTCGTGCAGTTCTTCATGCTGCTGACGTTCGCCCTGGACAACAGCGTCCGTGACGCCGCCCTCGTCGCCACGACCGCCGACGCTGGCCTACGCGCGTGCGGCTGGGACGTACGGGCCGGATGGCTGCACCCCATGGACACCCACGAACTCCACGAAGCAGTCACTTCCTGCTCCGCAGACGACCCCGCACCGCCCGTGGCGGTCTGCCATGCCCCCGAACTGCACCACCCCCACGGGCCCACCGAGGAGCGCTCATGAGCGACAAGCCCGCCACCACGCCGGACGGCCACTGCACCAATGCCGAGCCGGTCCCCGAAACGACCGGGCAAGTCAACGGCCACGCACTCGGCGGGAGTTCATCAAGATGCACGGCCGCCGCTACGCGGACTGCCCCTGTGGCCGCCGTACCAGCCTGACCGACCGGGGCAACCTTGGCCGACACAAGCAGCCGCAGGAGTAGACCCCCGCAGACACCGTCCACGCCCCCCCTCACCGGTACAGGGGCGTGGACGGCCGCCCCCGCCAGCGCGCCGCCGGCCGACTGCCGCCCCGACGCCCGCACCCTCCCCTTCAGTGAGCGCGGGGCGGCAGGCCCTCAGCCCACCCAGTCGAGTACCGAAGAGTCGCAGCCCATGACCAGCCCGAGCCTGACCATCGACACGCCCGCCGGCCCCGTGCGCGCCACCGCCGGCGCCCGCCAGGCCGACGCCGTCGTGTTCAAGCGGGGCGATGCGCGGCAGCGTGCACGTCACCGACACCACCCACCCCGCCGCCGGGACCAGTTCACCGCCGTACGCGCCTGTCTCGGCCCCGTGAATGCCTTCCAGACCACTGCCCCGACCATGCTCTCCCGCGGCTGGCCCGCAGCCGCACCGGCTACCGGGCAGTCTGACCCTCTACCGCGACAACACCGACCGCCCTCAGGTCTCGGTGCATCCGCTGCTGTCCGCTGCCGATCACCCGCCGCCGGAGAAGACGGAAGTAGTACTCACCGCCCTGCGCGGGTGCGCCGAGCACGTCGCGCAGCGCGCCGATCTGCCCGCGATCCTGGCGACGTCACGGCGGCGCGACACCCCCGGCCTGCTGCGCTTCCTCACCTGGTCCGCCTCCTACCACCAGGCCGAAGCCGTCCGCCTAGAACGCGAAGCCCGTACCGCGCTCCCCGCGCGGACCGCCGCACGGTGGCTCGCCCTCTCCCCGCACCCGGTCCTGCTGCTGATGCTGGCCGACCGTCCCGACTCACTGCCCCAGAAGATCAGGAGGTTGCAGTGGTGGGCGCCCTACTGCGTCGACGCGGCCGCCGAGGAGCACGAGCGCGCCCGCCGCGCCCAGGAGTAAGCCGACTCCCTGCGCGTCCAGCAGCGCAGGCGCCCGCACGGCCGCCGCCCGGCCCTGGTCAACGCCCCCTGGCATTCAGGGGAAAGCCCTGGTCATGGGCGGGTTCACACCACATCGAAAGACACTATTATTAAATATGCGAGGGCGAGGGCCCACCGTCACCACAGGGACGGCCACCCGCCTCCGCCGCATGACCCCGACGACCGGCCAGCACGAGTGGACCGCTCCTGCCACTCAGCAGGGCAGGGGCGAAACCCCTCAACTCCCCCACGAGAAAGGCGCGCACGTGACCCACACACCCCGGCCCTTCGAGCGCCGCCAGGGCGAGCCCGGCGCCGAACGGTCGCGCACGGAAGGAAACGCGGCGCGGACCGACCACCACACCATGCGCCGCATACTGCGCCGCGAAATCTCCGGCACCATCGGCCTGCTCACCGACGAGCAGGACTTCCGCGCCATGCGGCACTACCGCAGCTTCGCCTTCGACGATTACACGACCTACCTGACAGGGGTTGAAGACCTTCTCAGGGCCCGTGCCTCGCAGGGCACTCACACCATGCTCGCCCTCTTCGACCCCGAGGAGTACGCCGACTTCTGCGCCGACACCGGCCTCAACCCCGACAGCCCGTCCAGCCGCACCCGCTTCACCGCCGAGATCGCCACCACGGGCCCGACCATCCCGTACGACGGCGAGCCCCTGTCCGACCTCGTCCCGGCTCTGATCGACGAAGCTGTCCGCACGGCCACCTGGGAGTACGCATCCACGCTCCTGGCCCGCCTCGGCGCCTGCGCCGGTTGCGGCGAGGACATCGGCCGCGCGACCTTCACCCGCGCCTCCAGCCTCCTCGTGCGCATCCTCGACACGGCCGACCCGGGCCATCAGCACCTGGTGTGCAGCGTCTCGGCAACGCCGGAAACACTGGTTTCCGTCCTGCACGCGGACACGGACGCCGATGGTGCTACCCAACTCGACGACGCCGAAGCCCTGGAATTCACCACGGTCCTCGCCCTCGGCCTTGCGGCCCTGCCCGGCGGACTCGTCATGCGGACCAGCGCTCCGAGCATCACGGACCGCGTCTACGGCTGGCGGCTGCGGGCGGGAGAACTCGAAGCCCTCACGGCCGGAGAAGTCTTCGACGCCTACTGCACCGACATCGACTCCGGCGATCTGATCTCCCCGGAATCGGGCGTCGACTACTGCGTGCCGCCCGACCTCGGACCGGACAGCCCGCCGCCGGGACACCACCACTGAACGATCCCAGGCCGTCGCCCGCCGACGTCCCGCGCGCCAGCGCGACGGCCTCCCTCCGTCCCAGCCCCAGGAGTTGCCATGCTTCGAACGCTGCGCCGCGCCCTGCGACCGGCAGGTCTGCACATCCCCGCCCGCCGGTTCACCGCCGGGATCGCGGCACTACCGCCCACCGCGCGCGAGGCGCTCGGCACCGACGTCACCGCCGAGGAAGCGATCGCCTACAACCGCGTCCGCGTCGCCGCCGTGACCGCCGTCTCCCTCTACCGCAGCGGATACACGCTCCCGATGACCGACGACGACCTGGACGACGCCGTGCGCGCCCTGGACTTCCCCTACTCGGTGCCGAGCCCGGAGACCCGCGCATCCATCCGCGCCGCCCTCGCCGTCCTGGAAGCCGACTACACCGTCACCGTCGCCCACTGACCACCCGTCCGGCCTGTCCGTGGGCCGCCCCGGCAGGGCGGCCCACACGGAAGGAGGCTTGGTGTTCCTCGTCGTACCCGACCCCGCTCACGGACTCGTCGCCGCCCCGCAGTCCTCCGACGACCTCACACCCGCCACCGAACACTCCCTCGCCGACCAGGGGTTCACCTGGAACAGCGAGATCGAGGCGTACACCCGCCCGTCCGGCTGCGGCCCCGCGGCTGTGGACGACACCGCCGACATGTTGCGGGAGCTGGGCCACTACGTCTTCTCCGCCTACAAGCCGCTGCCCATCGGCTGACCGCCGTCCCGGCCGGCCTCCGCCGCAGCAGCCTCCCGCCCTCATCAAGGCGGCACCGGCTTAGACGGCGACTCGCTCAGCACCAAGGGGCCTGGAGATCGGCAAACCTCTTGAAGGCGGCTTCGGAATTGGGTCCCCATTTTCCGTCGATCGGGCCCGGGTAGTCGTACCACTCCATCAGCATGCGCTGCAGCGCCATTTTGGTGTTGGGCCCGGGGTCTCCGTCAATGGGGCCGGGGTACTGCCAGTCCTGCATGAGGTAACGCTGGAACGCCTTCCAGCTTTCGGTGCCCAGCAGGCCGTCGAGCGGGCCGGGGTAGCCCGCCCCACTCTCCATCAGCCAGCACTGGACGTACCTGGCTTGCGTGGTGCTCAGACCGAGGTTGTTCACCGCGAGCGGGCTGACAGCCTTGGCGCTCGCCGCCGGCTTCGAGTCCGTCTCGGTGGCCGCGAAGCTCGCGCTCGCACCCGCCAGACTCCCGGCGAGGATCCCGGCGACGGCAGTGATGCTGACAAGTGCCCTCGTTACAACTCTCATTCGATTCCCTCATTCTTCTGAGCTGGTGATAGCTGTGCCTTGGTCCCCGATCACGACGATGAACCGGTCCCTGCCTGTGCTTCGTGCTCGTGTCGTTCCTCGCGAGGTGGTTCGTGCTCCTACCCGGCTCCGGCTACGTTTTGATGGCGGCTCAGGTACTGCGGAGCATTCGGGGTCTGACTCCGCGGCAACATCGAACGCCGTGCTCCGGCGCCCTCTGGCCGCTCCCTGAACTCTCCTCCCTCGCCGTCGAGGGCCAGCCAAGACAGGGGCCGGGCACGTAACTCGCCTCTGTGCACGGGCCCGTCCTTCATATGCTGTGGCATGGAGGTGAGCAGGAGCCTTGCGAAAACCTTGCTTCGCTGGTCAGCGCGGTGCATCGGATAGTGCAGGGTGCCGGGGATAGGTGTGACGGAGTGTCAAACGCCCACGAGCATCACCGAACGTGACGAACGACGCTAAGGAACAAGTTCAGAAGAAGCTGTGTCAGGACCGGCGATCTGTGACCTTCCGTGACTGGCGGGTGGGTGGCGCCGGGCTCCGCTGGCCGCAATAGGGACCGGGGCCGGCCATGTTGGCTTGGCGTCTGGTGATGTTCGCGGCGTTAAGTCCCGACGCCGGGTGCCCGACACAGGCAGGACCGCTGAGCCCGTTCGCGCGCCTGAGTCACCGAGCCGCCGCCCTCTCCTGCAGGCTCTCCATGCGCTCCCACAGCACACCGAGTAACGACCGCCGAGCGTCCTCCGCCTCCCTGTATGTTGCTTCCACCCGGCCGGAGGAGAGCATCTGCTCGCGATTGGTGGCCCATGGCTGCAGTTCCGCAAGCAGGCCCACCGCGCGCTGCGCCCCAACAACCAAACGGTGTAGGGCCATAGTCTCGGGCGTCGCATCCCGGAAATCCCTGCTGCTGGGGTGATGCACGAACCGCAGGCCGTGCACCTCGCACCGATCTGCTGCGCCACGCACATCCTTCAGTACGCCGCTCAGCTCCCGCCACAGCTCATCGATGTCCACCCGCACGCCACTGACCGAGGCATCCCGGGCCCTGTCCAGCAGCATCACCAGCTCGCGTGTGGATCGGCGCAAGCCCATCAACCGCTCGAACTCATCTGTCGCCCGGGTGGCTACGTCTGTTCAACGGGAGTCGTTTGTCGATGGCTTCGGGAGCCACTCAGAGGGCGTCTGCTTGATCAACATCGACGAGTTTTGATGTCGCTCGGCCCGCTGTCCCGGACATGGATGGTTGGGCTGATTGCCGTGCGGCATAGGGCTGCGAGCTCCCAGCGGCACTGCGTAATCTGAAGACACCGGATCATGGGGGGCTCGTGAGTCTGAAGAACGCCTACTTGGAGACCGCGGCGCAGGCCGTGACCTTCCTGGACGCGCCGGAAGTGGCCGCCTTGTGGGGGAAGCCCAGCGCGTTGGCGGAGTGGACTGTCGGTGGCCTGGCCGGCCACCTCACCTACCAGATCTTCAGCGTGGCTCCCGTGCTTCAGGAACCTGAGTCCGAGCGCGATCCGATCTCTTTGCTGGACCACTATTCACGTGCCGTGTGGATCGACGCTCCGCTTGACGGGGAGGTCAACTCTGGCATCCGGGCGAAGGGCGAAGGCATCTCGTCCGAGGGGGTGCAGCCGTTGCGGGAGCGTGCCCGTGCCGCACTCGACGAGCAACGAACCGGTCTCGCGCAACTGCGCGGGGACCGCGTCGTCTTCATGCCGCAAACGGGGTGGGCACTGACCCTCGATGACTTCCTTGTGACACGGATGGTGGAACTGGCCGTGCACATGGACGACTTGGCAGTCAGCGTGGGCGGCCGTGCGGCAGAGCTTCCCCGTGCCGCTTTCGCGCCCGTGGTCGCACTGTTGACTGAGCTTTCCGCCCGACGGCATGGCCAGGCAGCCTTGCTGCGAGCGTTGACACGCGTGGAGCGGGCACCCGCTGCGATCAACGTGTTCTGAACGGTGCTTCAACTGACGTCAACCTGCTCGGCCTGAGCTTTGGTGTGGGCCAGGCGATAGGACTCCGTGCCAGTCTGGATGATGGCCCCGTTGAACGTGAGCCGGTCGACGATGCCCGCGCAAAGCCGCGGGTCCGTGAACGTCTTCGTCCACCCGAACGACTCGTTCGAGGCGATCGCGACACTGTTCTTCTCCTCCCGCTCGGTCAAAACCTGGAACAACAGCTCGGCCCCGCGCCGGTCGAGCTCCATGTAGCCACAGAACGTCACAGATGACGGTTCGACTGGCCGTAAACCCGCAGGTCAGGGGTGGGTTCACCTACCCCTGAAACACACTATTATTCCATTTCAAGCGAGAAGGCAACAACACCCTCACCCGCCCCAATTCGCCGAGCAGGCAAGGAGAAGGAGAGCCCTATGGCCACCGCCGTCTCGACCCCGCCCACCAAACCCGGCACGCACGAAGAGGAGGACGCGCCGCAGATCGTCTACCTCGACCCGGCGCTGGTGGTGCGTGACGAGTGCAACGCCCGCGAGACCAACACCGAACCGGACAAGGAGCTGATCAGCTCCGTCAGGGAGATCGGCGTCGAGGAAGCCATCAGCGTCCGGCCCCGGCCGGACGGCACCTACGGCGCCTTCAAGGGCTGGCGGCGCGCACAGGCGGCGCAGCTCGCCAATGCCACCGCCGAGGAGGACGGCCGCCCGGCACGCAAGATCAAGGCGCACGTGCGGGAAGACCTGGTCGGCCGCGACGGCTGGACCCGGTTCCTGTCCCTGGTCGAGAACACGCACCGCGAGGGGATGAGCGAGCGCGACATCCTGAAGTCGCAGGAGCTGTCCCTGATCGAGATGAGCGACGTCGAGCGGCGCCAGGCCGCCAAGGCGCTGGGTGTCGGCCGCAACGCGGCCAAGCAGGCCAAGTCGGCGCAGCAGCTCGACGACGCCACCCTTCGCCGCGCAGCGGCCGGAGGCATGGACCTGGAACAGACCGCCCAGCTCGCCGAGGTCGCGGACGTACGCAGCGCGGAGAACCGGCTGATGCGGGCCCTCCAGCGCGACCACGACGAGGGCAACGGCGGGCGCGGCCACTGGGACCAGGAAATGGCCCTGCTGCGCGCCGAGCAGGCCGACGCCGAGAACCGCGCCAAGGCCGAGGAGGCGCTGAAGGCGGCGAACATCCCGCTGCTGGGCCCGGTTCCCTCCTACGAGAAGGACCCGTCCTGCCCCTTGACGGAACTCACCACCGGTCTGGGCAACCCACTCACCGAGGACAACCACCGCAACTGTCCCGGCCACAGCGCCCGGCTCGACCTGGAAAACCTGCCGGTGTGGCACTGCGCCAATCCGGCCGAGTACGGCCACAAGGTCCGCCCGAAGCCCAAGAAGCCCCGGACCGAGGCGGACGAGCAGGCGGCGGCGGAGCGGCGCAAGGTCATCGCCTGCAACCGGGCGTGGAAGGCCGCCGCCGGGCCGCGCCAGGAGTTCGTGACCCGGCTCGTGCGTATGAAGACCCTGCCGGATGCGGCCCGCCTCTTCGCGCAGGAGATTCTGCTCACCCTCCCCCACTTCTACAGCTCCTGGACGGAAAAGAGGGAGTTCGAGACGGTCGCACGCTTCCTGGGGCTGAAGAAGCCCGAGAACGCAGACCCGACGGAAACGGCGGCGCAGCTGCCCAAAGCGCGCGTCGTGAACGCGCTGTTCGCGCACGTCGCCGGGGCGTGCGAGTACGGCATCCGCGAGCCGAAGACGTGGTCGCACCTCTCCGCGTGGCAGGCCCGGTACCTGCTGCTGCTCGAAGCGCTCGGCCAGGCCGACAACGGCAGCTACCAGCTGTCCGAGGTCGAGAGCCAGGCGGTCACCCGCCACCGGCCCGACACCGCCGCCTGACCAGCACCTCCCCCAATCCCCGGCCGGGCACCTCCGTGCCCGGCCAGTTGCCCACCCCCGCGTCACAGAGAGGCGAACCAGCATGCCCACCACCATGGAAGAAGTCCTCGACTTCATCGGCCAGTTGCCGGACGCAATCAAGGTCGCGAAGGTCCAGGAGGCCTCCGCACGGCGGCTCCACACGATCGACAAGGAAGCGTTCGCGGGCATCGTGGCCGGACGCCGGGCCCGCATCAACGACTCGCTGCGCCCGGCCCTGCTGCGCGGCCTCACCGGCACCGTGCAGGAGCGCAACCGCACCGGCAGCCGCGCGGGCTTCCTGCTGGACGAGGAGTCCACCCGCATCCTGCGCCGCGACCCGCGCAACACCAAGTACCGCATCCCCGCGGACACGAAGCGCTTCCGGCTCCCGGGCAGCGGTGTCCCCGTCGCCTGCCTGGACGAGATCGAGGACGACTGACCGGGCCCGGGGGGGGGTGAACCCACTAACAAGGGGGTA
>NZ_JBQQBS010000113.1:0-13977 GCF_052245395.1 Streptomyces sp. 4N124 | reverse complement strand
GGTACAGTGCGGAGATCAGCAGACCTTAGGGTGAGGGCCCCGCACGTGTTGACCCAGACCACCTCCCGGGTTCTCGAACCGAGCGACCTGGACGCCGCGCTCGCCGTTCTCGGCCGCGAGCCGGTCGCGAACGCCTTCGTGGCATCCCGGGTGCAGATCGCGGGCCTGGATCCGTGGCGGCTCGGCGGCGAGATGTGGGGCTGGTACGAGGACGGCATGCTGACGTCCCTGTGCTACGCGGGCGCCAACCTCGTCCCGATCTGCGCGACACCGAGAGCCGTACGGGCCTTCGCGGACCGGGCCCGAAGAGCCGGCCGCCGCTGCTCCTCCATCGTCGGCCCCGCCGAGGCCACCGCCCAGCTGTGGCGCCTGCTCGAACCGAGCTGGGGCCCGGCCCGCGAGGTCCGCTCCCACCAGCCCCTCATGGTCACCGACCACCTCCCCGCCGACATCCCCCCGGATCCGTACGTCCGCCGCATCCGCAAGGACGAGATGGAGACGATCATGCCGGCGTGCGTGGCGATGTTCACCGAGGAGGTCGGTATCTCCCCCATGGCCGGCGACGGCGGCCTCCTCTACCAGGCCCGCGTCGCCGAACTCGTCGGCTCCGGCCGCTCCTTCGCCCGTCTCGGCCCCGACGGCAAGGTCGTCTTCAAGGCGGAGATCGGCGCCGCGACGGACCGGGCCTGCCAGATCCAGGGCGTATGGGTGGCCCCCGAGTACCGGGGGAGGGGCATCGCGGCCCCGGGCATGGCGGCGGTACTGCGCTACGCCCTGGCGGACGTGGCCCCCGTCGTCAGCCTCTACGTCAACGACTTCAACACGGCGGCAAGAAGGACGTACCGGCGCGTGGGCTTCCGGGAAGTCGGAGCGTTCATGAGCGTGCTCTTCTGAAACAGACCGCTCGAACCCCCCTGTAGTCTCCCCGACATGCTGCGTTTTCCCGGTCACGGCCACCGCCACCCCGAAGACATCGTGATCGGCCCCCTGGACCTCTCCGCACGGATCGACGAGGCACTCGCAGTCCAAGCAGTCGCGTTCGGACTCGGTTCCGACGAGGTCGCCGTACGCCGCCAGATCGTCCTGCGGCACATGACCTACCCAGGGGCAAGGGCGTTCGGCGCCACCGCAGCGGATCGTCTCGTCGGCTTCGTCTACGGCATGCCCAACGACCGCTCCCACTGGTGGTCCACGGTCGTGGAGCCGTACCTCCGCGCCCAGGGCCACGCCGACTGGCTCGACGACTCCTTCGTGATCACCGAGCTGCATGTCCACCCGCGCTACCAGAACCGCGGCATCGGCCGCTCCCTGATCACCACGATCACGGACACCGCCGACGAACCCCGCTCGATCCTCTCCGCGATCGACACCGACAGCCCGGCCCGCGGCCTGTACCACTCCCTCGGCTACCAGGACCTGGCCCGCCAGGTCCTGTTCCCCAGTGCCCCGAAGCCGTACGCCGTGATGGGCGCCCAGCTTCCCCTCCGGCGCCGCTAACCGATTTCCACCGCCCCGCACCGCCCGGCTAACCTCCTGGCATCACCCTTACGCAGCAGGAGTACGAGAAACATGGCGAACGCACCGGTCCAGCGCATGTCCCAGTTGATGGCGAAGACGCTGCGCGACGACCCGGCGGACGCCGAGGTCCTCAGTCACAAGCTGCTCGTCCGCGCCGGCTATGTCCGCCGTACCGCCGCCGGCATCTGGTCCTGGCTGCCCCTCGGCAAGAAGGTCCTCGCCAACATCGAGCGCATCGTCCGCGAGGAGATGGACGCGATCGGCGCCCAGGAGGTACTGCTCCCCGCCCTGCTGCCGCGTGAGCCGTACGACGCGACGGGCCGCTGGGACGAGTACGGCCCCGAGCTGTTCCGCCTCCAGGACCGCAAGGGCGGCGACTATCTCCTCGGCCCGACCCACGAGGAGATCTTCACCCTGCTGGTGAAGGACCAGGCGTCCTCCTACAAGGACCTGCCGGTGATCCTCTACCAGATCCAGCACAAGTACCGTGACGAGGCCCGCCCCCGCGCCGGCATCCTGCGCGGCCGTGAGTTCCTGATGAAGGACTCGTACTCCTTCGACACGGAGGACGAGGGCCTCGCCCAGTCGTACGCCCTGCACCGCCAGGCGTATCAGAGGGTGTTCGAGCGTCTCGGCCTCGACTACCGCATCTGCGCCGCGACCGCCGGCGCGATGGGCGGCTCGAAGTCGGAGGAGTTCCTCGCTCCCGCCGAGGCCGGCGAGGACACCTTCGCGGACTGCCCGAACTGCGACTTCGCGGCCAACACCGAGGCGATCACGTACGAGCTGAAGCCGGTGGACGCCGACGGCGTGCTCGCCCTCGAAGAGATCCCCACCCCGGACACCCCCACCATCGAGACCCTCGCCGCCCACCTCGGCGTCCCGGCCTCCGCCACCCTGAAGAACCTGCTCGTGAAGGTCGGCGGCGAGATCGTCGCCGTCGGCGTCCCGGGTGACCGTGAGGTCGACATGGACAAGGTCGAGGCGCACTTCGCCCCGGCCGTCGTCGAGATGGTCACCGAGGCGGACTTCGCGGGCCGCTCCGACCTGGTCCGCGGGTACGTCGGCCCGCAGGGCCTGGGCGAGAAGATCACGTACCTCGCCGACCCGCGCGTGGCCCCCGGCACCTCCTGGATCACCGGCGCCAACAAGGAGGGCATGCACGCGAAGAACGTCGTCGCGGGCCGTGACTTCGAGGTCGACACCTACGTCGACGTCGTGGTCGTCCAGGAAGGCGACCCCTGCCCGAAGTGCGGCACCGGCCTCAAGCTGGACCGCGCCATCGAGATCGGCCACATCTTCCAGCTGGGCCGCAAGTACGCGGATGCGCTGAAGCTCGACGTCCTCGGCCAGAACGGCAAGCCGGTCCGCGTGACCATGGGCTCGTACGGCATCGGCGTCTCCCGCGCGGTCGCCGCCCTCGCCGAGCAGTCCGCCGACGACAAGGGCCTGTGCTGGCCGAAGGAGGTGGCCCCGGCCGACGTGCACGTGGTCGCCGCGGGCAAGGCCCTCCAGACCGAGCTGGCCCTCGACGTCTCGGCGAAGCTCGCCGCGGCCGGCCTGCGCGTCCTGGTCGACGACCGGGCGGGCGTGTCCCCGGGCGTGAAGTTCACGGACTCCGAGCTGATCGGCGTACCGCAGATCCTGGTCGCCGGACGCCGGTCCGCCGAGGGCGTCCTCGAGCTGAAGGACCGCAGGACCGGCGAGCGCGAGGAACTGACGGTCGACGAGGCGATCGCCCGCCTCACGGCCTGATCGACCGCACGGTCGCTTGAGGCCGAGGCCCGCTCCGGGCCTCGGCCTCACCGCCCTACAGCCACGCGGCGAACTCCAGCAACAACTCCGCATCCTTCGGCCGCCCCACCCTCAGTGCCCGCACCCCGGACTCCACCGCCCGGAACAACGTCCACCCGCGCAACCGTTCCTGATCGACATCCAGCGACTCCGCAAGCCGCTTGACCCGCCGCCGGGTCGTCGCCGCCCCCGACGGCGAAGCGATCAGATCCTCCACCCGATCCCGCACCAACCGCGCCAGATCGAACGCACACTCCCCGACCACCGGATCCGGCCCCACCGCCAACCACGGCATCCGCTCCCCGGCCAGCACCTTGCTCTGCCGAAACGTCCCATGCAGCAACCGCTCCACGGGCGGAGCGGCCAGCAGTGACTCCCGCGCGTCGAGAGCGTGGCTCACCAGTGCCGAAAACTCCGCGGGCGCACCCCGCATCGCCACGGCCTGCCGCCCCGTCCGCTCGGCAACGGTCTCGAAGGAATGCTCACCCGGCGGCTCCACCCACAGCCGCCGCAACGTCCCCGCCGCCTCCAGCAACGCCTTCGCCTCCGGCAACGACCGCACCGACACATCCGGATGCAGCCGCTCCAACAGCAGCGCCCCCTCGGCGGTGAAGGGCTCCAGCAGTTGTACGGCGCCCAGACCGCCCCAGTGGGCGAGTGCGGCCCGCTCGCTCTCCGGCCGCGCCCGGCGCGGGGCGAGCTTCAGCACCGCGGGCGTACCGTCCGGCAGCCGCACCAGCACGACCAGGCTGCTGCGCCCACCGGGCACCTGAACCCGCTCCACGGTCAACTCGCGTAGCGCGACGGCCTGTTGAGCCACCTGGGGCAGCTTCTCCAGCCAGTCGTCACCTTCCGGTGCCGTCTCACCGAACGCCCTGACCAGACGCCGCGGCGGTTCGAAAGCCATACGCGAGCCGTCCCCTTTCTGTTCCAGGCGTCACGCCGTGGGCGTCGCCGACGCCGTCGCGGTGGTCCGCTCGGCGAGCCCAGGGAAGGCTACGCTCTCGCCGCGCCAGCGCACCGCCCGCACCGCCGCTTCCCGCAGGGCCTCGGCGGCCGTGCGCCGCCGCTCGCCGTCGGTGGCGCGCACCAGGTCGGAGTAGACCCCGGCCACCCGGTCCTCCAGCTCCGCGGCGAGCCGGACGGCCGCCGTGGAGTCCGGCACCGCGAAGGGCAGTGCGTAGCCCGCGGCGGCGGCCACCGGCGTCCCGCCCAGGTCCCGCACCGCGCGCGCCAGCGCATCCCGCCGGGCCCGGTGGGCGTCGTACGCCGCCCTGGCCTCCGTACGACGTCCTTCGTCGATCCGTCCGCCGACGACGCCGTAGCCGTACACGGCGGCATGTTCGGCCGCCAGTGCCGCCTGGAGCGCCTTCAGCTCCCCGTCCTTGGCCTCGCTCACTTCTCGCCCTCCGTCAGCAGATACGCGTGCGCCGCCCCGGCCGCCGCCACGGACGCCAGCAGCCGCGCCAGTTCGCCCGGCATGTCCAGCAGCGTCTCGGCCCGCCGGTCCGCGAGGGCCCGCTCGGCGGCGGCGAGTTCGGCGAGGGCAGCCTTCTCTTCGGTGGGGACGGCGGCCGGCGCGGACGCCGATGCCGTCGGCGAGGCGGACGTGGCTCCCGCAGCTCCGAACGCCTCCGCATGCCGCACCGCCTCCGCCCGCAGCGGTCCCAGCCGCTCCGCCAGCGCCGGATGCGCGGTGATCACGGCGTCGTACCGCGCCACCAGCCCCTCGCTGTCGCGGGCCGCACGCGCGCGTGCCCGGTCGGCGGCCGACGGGCTGCCGCCGGTGCCGCCGGCGTCGGACTCGGCCGAGCAGCCCACGAGCAGGGCGGTCCCTGCGACCGAGATGAGCAGGCTCCTTCTTCGCGGCCCGGATGGGGTGCGCGGCGGTGGGGGGTACGGCACGGCAGACGTCCTCGGGGGCTCGTACGAAGGGGAGGGCAGCACGCCCGTGATCACGGTACCCGCGCATACGTCCGATACCACTCACCGGCACCCGCCCGAGCTCCGGTGGACGGCAACACCCCCTGTGACCGGATACCCTTTGACCAGACACGCGACCTAACCACAACAGCACACGCGGCCGAGGAGTCACCCGGATGAGCACCACCCAGAGCGAGAGGCTGCGAGAACTGCTCGAACCGCTCGTCACCTCCCAGGGCCTGGATCTCGAAGAGATCGCAGTGGACTCGGTCGGACGCAAGCGGGTGCTGCGCGTGGTCGTCGACTCCGACGAAGGCGCCGATCTGGACGCCATCGCCGATGTGAGCCGTGTGCTCTCGGCGAAGCTCGACGAGACGGACGCGATGGGCCAGGGGGAGTACACCCTCGAGGTCGGAACCCCCGGTGCCGAGCGCGAGCTCAGAGAACACCGCCACTATGTGCGTGCCACCGGCCGCCTGGTGAAGTTCCAGCTCGCCGAGGACGGGGAACTGGTCGCCAGACTCCTGACCGTGGACGACGAGGGCCTGGACGTCGAAGTACCCGGTGTGAAGGGCCGCAAGGCCACCAAGCGCAGGCTCGCCTTCCCCGACATCGTCAAGGCCCGGGTGCAGGTGGAGTTCAGCCGCAAGGACAAGAAGGACATGAAGGAAGAGGAGGAGGCGTAGCCGTGGACATCGACATGAGTGCCCTGCGGGGCTTGGTACGGGAGAAGGAGATCTCCTTCGACCTGCTGGTCGAGGCGATCGAGTCCGCCCTCCTCATCGCCTACCACCGCACCGAGGGAAGCCGCCGCCACGCGCGCGTGGAGCTCAACCGGGAGACCGGGCATGTGACCGTGTGGGCGAAGGAGGACCCGGAGGACCTCGACGAGGGCCAGGAGCCCCGCGAGTTCGACGACACCCCGTCCGGCTTCGGCCGTATCGCCGCCACCACCGCCAAGCAGGTCATCCTGCAGCGGCTGCGCGACGCCGAGGACGACGCCACGCTCGGCGAGTACGCGGGGCGCGAGGGCGACATCGTCACCGGCGTCGTCCAGCAGGGCCGTGACCCGAAGAACGTCCTCGTCGACATCGGCAAGCTGGAGGCGATCCTGCCGGTGCAGGAGCAGGTCCCCGGCGAGACGTATCCGCACGGGATGCGGCTGCGGTCGTACGTCGTTCGAGTGGCCAAGGGCGTCCGCGGCCCCTCCGTCACCCTCTCCCGCACGCACCCCAACCTGGTGAAGAAGCTCTTCGCCATGGAGGTGCCGGAGATCGCCGACGGTTCGGTGGAGATCGCGGCCATCGCGCGCGAGGCAGGCCACCGCACCAAGATCGCCGTACGGTCCACCCGCAGCGGTCTGAACGCCAAGGGCGCCTGCATCGGCCCCATGGGCGGCCGGGTGCGCGCGGTGATGGGCGAGCTGAACGGCGAGAAGATCGACATCGTCGACTGGTCGGACGACCCGGCCGAGATGGTGGCGAACGCGCTCTCGCCGGCCCGGGTCTCCAAGGTGGAGGTCGTCGACCTCGCCGCCCGCTCCGCCCGCGTGACCGTGCCCGACTACCAGCTGTCCCTGGCGATCGGCAAGGAAGGGCAGAACGCCCGCCTCGCGGCCCGGCTCACCGGCTGGCGGATCGACATCCGTCCGGACACCGAGCAGCCGTCCGAGCAGGGCCGGGAATAGATCCAAGCCGCAGGTCGCTTAGATCACGTCACATCCATGTGAAGAACCGTTCGATTCTTGCCCCAAAGGGGTGAGGTCGACACGGGGAGGTAGACTTAAGAGTGTCTGGCCGGACGCGAGCCCGCGCATGCCCTGAGCGCACCTGTGTGGGGTGCCGGAAGCGAGCGGCCAAGACTGATCTGCTGCGCATCGTGGCGATCAAGGATGCATGCGTCCCTGATCCACGCGGTACGCTGCCCGGCCGGGGTGCCTATGTACACCCCGCCCTGGTCTGTCTCGACCTGGCGGTACGCCGCCGGGCGTTCACGCGGGCGCTGCGCGCCTCGGGAGCGCTCGACACAAAGGCGTTGCGCCACTACGTCGAGCAGACAGAAGGTTGCCAGCAGCACCTTGCTGAACAGGCAGCACCGTAAGAAGCGTCGTGCGGAACCCCCGCGCGGCCCAGGTACCCCGCGAGTTGGAAGTAGGTCGAGATTGCGATGAGCACTCGATGAGCACGCGATGAGTACGCCCATGAAGTAGCGACGGTCCGGCCGCAACCCGGACCTAAAAGGAGCGAAGTGGCTAAGGTCCGGGTATACGAACTCGCCAAGGAGTTCGGGGTTGAGAGCAAGGTCGTCATGGCCAAGCTCCAAGAACTCGGTGAATTTGTCCGATCTGCGTCCTCGACGATCGAGGCGCCCGTAGTACGCAAACTGACCGACGCCTTCCAGGCCGGTGGTGGCAACGGCAAGTCCGCCGCCAAGCCCGGTGCCCCCAGGAAGGCCGCCCCCAGGCCCCCCGCGCCCTCTCCGGCGCAGGCGGCACGTCCGGCTGCTCCCAAGCCGCCGGCTCCCAAGCCCGCAGCGGCCGAGGGGCCCGCTGCCCCGTCGGCGCCCGCGCCGGTCACTCCGGGTCCGCGTCCGACGCCGGCCCCGAGGCCCGCGCCGCGTCCGGCTCCGGCGGCGCCCACGACCCCGGAGTTCACCGCTCCGCCGTCGGCTCCCGCCCCGTCCTCCGCGCCGCGTCCCGGTGCGCCGAAGCCCGCTGCCCGTCCGACTGGACCCGGTGAGCGCCGTGGTGACCGCGGTGACCGCGGTGACCGTCCGGGTGGTCAGCGTCCCGGTGGCCAGGCTCCTTGTCCGGGCGGCCAGGCTCCGCGTCCGGGCGCTCGTCCGGCCGGTCCCCGTCCGGGCAACAACCCCTTCACCTCCGGCGGCTCCACCGGCATGGCGCGCCCGCAGGCGCCCCGTCCGGGCGGCGCTCCGCGCCCCGGTGGTGCCGGCGGCCCGGGTGCCCCGCGTCCGCAGGGTGCCGGCCAGGGCGGTCCGCGTCCCCAGGGCGCGGCCGGTGGCGGTCCCCGTCCGCAGGCTCCGGGCGGTAACCGTCCGAGCCCGTCGGGCATGCCCCGTCCGCAGGGCGGTCCCCGTCCCGGCGGCGGCCCCGGCGGTCCGGGCGGCAACCGTCCGAACCCCGGCATGATGCCGCAGCGTCCGGCTGCCGGCCCGCGTCCCGGTGGCGGTGGCCCCGGCGGCCGCGGTCCCGGTGGCGGCGGTGGTCGCCCCGGTGGCGGTGGCGGCGGTCGTCCCGGTGGCGGCGGTGGCTTCGCCGGTCGTCCCGGTGGCGGTGGCGGTGGCGGCTTCGCCGGTCGTCCCGCAGGTCCCGGCGGTGGCGGTGGCGGCGGTTTCGCCGGTCGTCCCGGTGGTCCCGGTGGTGGCGGCGGTGGCCGTCCCGGCTTCGGTGGCCGTCCCGGCGGTCCCGGTGGCCGTGGTGGCACGCAGGGCGCCTTCGGTCGTCCCGGCGGTCCCGCGCGTCGCGGTCGCAAGTCGAAGCGGCAGAGGCGCCAGGAGTACGAGGCCATGCAGGCCCCGTCGGTCGGCGGCGTGATGCTGCCTCGCGGCAACGGCGAGACTGTTCGCCTGTCGCGCGGTGCCTCCCTCACCGACTTCGCGGAGAAGATCAACGCCAACCCGGCGTCCCTCGTCGCGGTCATGATGAACCTCGGCGAAATGGTCACGGCCACCCAGTCCGTCTCCGACGAGACGCTGGAACTCCTCGCCGGCGAGATGAACTACACGGTTCAGATCGTCAGCCCCGAGGAGGAGGACCGTGAGCTGCTCGAGTCCTTCGACATCGAGTTCGGCGAGGACGAGGGTGGCGAGGAAGACCTCGTGATCCGTCCGCCGGTCGTGACCGTCATGGGTCACGTCGACCACGGTAAGACCCGGCTCCTCGACGCCATCCGCAAGACGAACGTCATCGCGGGCGAGGCCGGCGGCATCACCCAGCACATCGGTGCCTACCAGGTCGCGACCGAGGTCAACGACGAAGAGCGCAAGATCACCTTCATCGACACCCCGGGTCACGAGGCGTTCACCGCCATGCGTGCCCGTGGTGCCCGGTCGACCGACATCGCCATCCTGGTCGTCGCGGCCAACGACGGTGTCATGCCGCAGACGATCGAGGCTCTCAACCACGCCAAGGCGGCCGACGTCCCGATCGTCGTCGCGGTCAACAAGATCGACGTCGAGGGTGCCGACCCGACCAAGGTGCGCGGTCAGCTGACCGAGTACGGCCTGGTGGCTGAGGAGTACGGCGGCGAGACGATGTTCGTCGACATCTCCGCCAAGCAGGGTCTGAACATCGACTCCCTGCTGGAGGCCGTGGTCCTCACGGCCGACGCCTCGCTCGACCTGCGGGCCAACCCGAACCAGGACGCGCAGGGCATCGCGATCGAGTCCCGTCTCGACCGCGGCCGCGGTGCCGTGTCCACGGTCCTCGTCCAGCGCGGCACGCTGCGGGTCGGCGACACCATGGTGGTCGGCGACGCGTACGGCCGAGTCCGGGCGATGCACGACGACAACGGCAACAACGTCGCCGAGGCAGGCCCGTCGACGCCGGTCCAGGTCCTGGGCCTGACCAACGTCCCGGGCGCGGGCGACAACTTCCTCGTCGTCGAGGAGGACCGCACGGCCCGCCAGATCGCCGAGAAGCGTGCCGCCCGCGAGCGCAACGCGGCCTTCGCCAAGCGCACGCGCCGCGTCTCGCTCGAGGACCTGGACAAGGTGCTCAAGGCCGGCGAGGTCCAGCAGCTGAACCTGATCATCAAGGGTGACGCTTCTGGTTCCGTCGAGGCTCTCGAGTCGTCCCTGCTCCAGCTGGACGTCGGCGAAGAGGTCGACATCCGCGTCCTGCACCGCGGCGTCGGTGCGGTCACGGAGTCGGACATCGACCTGGCGATGGGCTCGGACGCCATCGTGATCGGCTTCAACGTCCGTGCGGCCGGTCGTGCCGCGCAGATGGCCGAGCGCGAGGGCGTGGACGTCCGGTACTACTCGGTCATCTACCAGGCGATCGAGGAGATCGAGGCGGCCCTCAAGGGCATGCTCAAGCCGGAGTACGAAGAGGTCGAGCTCGGTACGGCGGAGATCCGCGAGGTCTTCAAGTCGTCCAAGCTGGGCAACATCGCGGGTGTGCTCATCCGCTCCGGCGAGGTCAAGCGCAACACCAAGGCGCGCCTCGTCCGCGACGGCAAGGTCATCGCGGAGAACCTCAACATCGAGGGTCTGCGTCGCTTCAAGGACGACGTCACCGAGATCCGCGAAGGGTTCGAGGGCGGTATCAACCTCGGCAACTTCAACGACATCAAGGTCGACGACGTCATCGCGACGTACGAGATGCGGGAGAAGCCGCGGGTGTAATGCCAACGGTTCGATGCCGGCCGGCGGGACCTCGGTTCCGTCGGCCGGCTCGCGTGTGTGAACGGGCGCTCCAAGGTCTACGGAGCGTAATATCCGTCGATCGGCCCGGCCCTTCGATGTACCGTTCTTGATGTCCCCGCCCGTTCAGTCGGCGGGGCCATCGATCCCGTACCGGCGGGTGAACCGGTTACACACATGTATGTGGGGACGCTGTCCTTCGACCTGCTCCTCGGCGACATACGGTCGCTGAAGGAGAAGCGCTCCGTAGTCCGCCCGATCGTCGCAGAGCTGCAGCGGAAGTACGCCGTGAGCGCGGCCGAGGTGGATCACATGGACCTGCATCGCAGGGCCCTCATCGGCCTGGCGTTGGTGTCCGGCGACGCGGGGCATCTGTCCGACGTACTGGACCGGTGCGAGCGGCTGGTCGCCGGACGCCCCGAAGTGGAACTGCTGTCGGTGAGACGGCGGTTCCACGGCGACGACGACTGACCTAGAGAACCAAGACAGGAAAGAACGGGAGACGGACCAGTGGCCGACAACGCGCGCGCCAAGAGGCTGGCGGACCTCATCCGAGAGGTGGTGGCCCAGAAGCTGCAGCGTGGGATCAAGGACCCGCGGCTCGGCTCGCACGTCACCATCACGGACACCCGGGTGACGGGCGACCTGCGGGAGGCGACCGTCTTCTACACCGTGTACGGCGACGACGAGGAGCGGGCCGCCGCCGCGGCCGGCCTGGAGAGCGCCAAGGGCATCCTGCGCTCCGCGGTGGGTGCGGCGGCGGGCGTGAAGTTCACGCCGACCCTCGCCTTCGTCGCCGACGCCCTTCCGGACACCGCCAAGAACATCGAGGACCTCCTCGACAAGGCGCGTGCCTCCGACGCGAAGGTGCGCGAGGTGTCCGCGGGTGCCGCGTACGCCGGTGACGCGGATCCGTACAAGAAGCCGGGTGACGACGAGGACGACGCCGCCGAATGACGCAGAAGAACCGGACGCCCGACGGCCTTGTCATCGTCGACAAGCCGTCGGGCTTCACCTCGCACGACGTCGTCGCCAAGATGCGCGGCATCGCGAGGACACGACGTGTCGGCCACGCCGGCACCCTCGACCCCATGGCGACGGGCGTGCTCGTCCTCGGCGTCGAGAAGGCCACCAAGCTCCTCGGCCATCTCGCGCTGACCGAGAAGGAGTACCTCGGCACGATCCGCCTCGGCCAGACGACCCTCACCGACGACGCCGAGGGCGAGATCACGGGGTCGGTCGACGCCTCGAAGGTCACCCGCGACGCCGTCGACGCCGGGATCGCCAAGCTCACCGGCGAGATCATGCAGGTGCCGTCCAAGGTCAGCGCCATCAAGATCGACGGCGTGCGGTCCTACAAGCGGGCCCGCGACGGCGAGGACTTCGAGATCCCGGCCAGGCCGGTCACCATCTCGTCCTTCGCCGTGTACGACGTCCGGGACGCCGTCGCCGAGGACGGCACCCCCGTGCTCGACCTGGTCGTCTCGGTGGTCTGCTCGTCCGGCACCTACATCCGGGCGCTCGCCCGTGACCTCGGCGCCGACCTAGGCGTCGGCGGACACCTCACCGCGCTGCGCCGGACGCGCGTCGGACCGTACAAGCTGGACTCGGCCCGGACCCTGGACCAGCTCCAGGAGGAGCTGACCGTGATGCCGATCGCCGAGGCCGCCGCGGCGGCGTTCCCGCGCTGGGACGTGGATGCCAGGCGGGCCCGGCTGCTGATGAACGGCGTACGGCTGGAGATGCCCGACGAGTACGCGGGCAGGGGCGCCGTGGCCGTGTTCGACCCCGACGGCGGATTCCTCGCGCTCGTCGAGGAGCAGAACGGCAAGGCGAAGAGCCTCGCCGTCTTCGGCTGAGTAGCCCTTTTCCCTTGGCTGCCCGTGGAGCGGCGGGCACGGGGTCGTACTCTGCCCGCCGCTCCACGGTCCCCCTCGGTTCCCCCACCCCTAGGGTGTATCCATCGGCCCCCTCCTGTTCACCCGTGCGGGCAGGCGCTCGGAGTGAACCGAGGGAGCGGAAGGGGGCGCGTTCGCGGCGCGATCTGTCCCGCTGATCACCTTGTGCCTACGGTCGAATACGAGCACGGGTGTACGCGGGGAGGTTCGACCATGGCGGGACCGGGCCCGCGGACCGGCGGTGGACGCCGGACGCCGACCGGCGCGGGCGGCGACACGGCCGTGGAGCGTGGGCGCGACGAAGTCCTCGTCCGCATCCACGACTTGGCGGGACGCCCGCGCGGCACCGGATTCGTCGCCGACCACGAGGGCACGGTCGTCACCAGCCACGAAGTCGTGGACGGCCTGACCCGGCTCGTCGTACACGCCGCCGACGACCGCACCTGCCTGCTGACCGCCGACGCGGTGACCCCGCTGCCCGCCCTGAACCTGGCCCTCGTCCACACCGAGGGACTCGGCGTCGCCCCCCTCCCGATCTCGGTCCGGGACACGGTCGAGCCCGGCAGATACGTCCGCCTCCTCGCGGGATGCTGGCGCGAGGCCCGCGTCCTCGACGTCACCGCCGTGACGTACACGGCCACCGACCGCTTCCATCTCCTCGACGGCGCCCTGGAGTTGGCGATGGGCACCGCCGGTCGCGACGCACTCCGGCTCGGCGGCGGCGCGGCCGGGGGACCGGTCCTCGACGCCACGACCGGCGCCGTCCTCGGCGTCCTCGGCACGGCCCTCCAGTCCGGCCACCGCGACGTGGGTTTCGCAGTCCCCCTGCGCCGCACCACCGAAGGCCCACTCGCCGACCTGCTGGCCCGTAACGCGGCGGAGGTCCCCGCCTACGGCGCCGACCTCAACCTGGCCGGAGTCCTGTACCTCACGGCCACATCGCTTGAGCAGAACGCCCCACCGAGCCCGGTCGAACCGGTCGAACGGGCGGCGACGGCAAGGGAGTTCGCGGCCTTCACACAGGCATCGGCCTCCGTCCTCGCCCTGGTCGGCCCACCGGGCACCGGCCGTACAACAGAACTGTCATCCCTGGCCACCCGCCGCCACCGAGCCCCCACCCTCTGGCTCCGCGGCGCCGACCTCCACCCCGAAGACACCTCGATCGCCGACGCGGCCCGCCGCACCCTGCAACGAGCGCCCCGAACCGTCACCCCGGAACACCTCGCCCACGTGTCCCGCGAGGCCGACCGCCCCCTGCTCCTCCTCCTGGACAGCCCCGAGCACATGCCCCCGCCCCTGGCCGACCGACTCTCCGAGTGGACGGAGGGAACAGTGAGGTGGCTGCGGGAGACCGGGGCACAGTTGGTGCTGGCGTGCAGGGAGGAGTACTGGGAGACCGCGGGCACCACCTTTCCGGCATCCCTGCTGCACCAATCAGTCCGTCCGCACAACTCAGCCC
>NZ_JBQQBS010000112.1:0-14929 GCF_052245395.1 Streptomyces sp. 4N124 | reverse complement strand
CCTGCGTGCGAGAAGCGAGCGGCCCCAGGGGGTGGGTGGGGGCTCGGGATGGCTTCCCTCTGCCCTCAGCCTCTGATGATCCCCAGCGCCTCGTCCCGGACCTTCGTCATCGTCGCCTCGTCGCGGGCCTCCGCGTTCAGCCGGAGCAGAGGCTCCGTGTTGGAGGGGCGGACGTTGAACCACCAGTCGGCGGCGGTGACCGTGAGGCCGTCGAGGTCGTCCAGGGTTACGCCTTCGCGGCCCTCGTAGGCGGAGCGGATCGCGGTGAGGCGGGCGGTTTGGTCGTCGACGGTGGAGTTGATCTCGCCGGAGCCGGCGTAGCGGTCGTACTGGGCGACGAGGGCGGAGAGGGTGCCGGCCTGGCCGCCGAGGGCGGCGAGGACGTGGAGGGCGGCGAGCATGCCCGTGTCGGCGTTCCAGAAGTCGGCGAAGTAGTAGTGCGCGGAGTGCTCGCCGCCGAAGATCGCGCCGGACTTGGCCATCTCGGCCTTGATGAAGGAGTGGCCCACGCGGGTGCGGACCGGCGTGCCGCCGTTCTCCTTGACGACCTCCGGGACCGACCAGGAGGTGATCAGGTTGTGGATGATCGTGCCCTTGCCGCCGTGCTTGGCCAGCTCGCGGGAGGCGACGAGGGCGGTGATGGCGGACGGGGAGACCGGGTCGCCGTGCTCGTCGACGACGAAGCAGCGGTCGGCGTCGCCGTCGAAGGCGATGCCGAGGTCGGCGGACTCGTCACGGACGCGCTTCTGGAGGTCGACGATGTTCGCCGGGTCCAGCGGGTTCGCCTCGTGGTTGGGGAAGGTGCCGTCCAGCTCGAAGTACATCGGCACCAGGGTCAGGGGCAGGCCGGCGAAGACCGTGGGCACGGTGTGGCCGCCCATGCCGTTGCCCGCGTCGACGACGACCTTCAGCGGGCGGATGGAGGTCAGGTCGACGAGGGAGCGGAGGTAAGCCGCGTAGTCCTCCAACGTGTCCCGCTGCGTGATCGTTCCCGTCGTGGCCGCCGGTTCCGGGGCGCCGGAGTCCATCCAGCCCTCTACCAGTGCGCGGATCTCGCCGAGGCCGGTGTCCTGGCCGACGGGGGCCGCGCCCGCCCGGCACATCTTGATGCCGTTGTACTGGGCCGGGTTGTGCGAGGCCGTGAACATGGCGCCCGGCAGGTCGAACGCGCCGGACGCGTAGTACAGCTGGTCGGTCGAGCACAGGCCGATCTCGGTCACGTCGGCACCGCGCGCCGCCGCCCCGCGCGCGAAGGCGCCCGACAGCCCCGGCGACGAGGGCCGCATGTCGTGCCCGGTCACGATCGCGCTCGCCCCGGTCACCTGGACGAAGGCGGCCCCGAACAGCTCGGCCAGCGATTCGTCCCATTGGTCCGGGACCACCCCGCGTACGTCGTACGCCTTCACGAGCTGCGACAGATCAGCAGACACGGCCAACCCTCCTGAAAGTCCTATCGGTCACCACAAGCTACCCGTACCCGCTGACAATGCGCTGTGCGGAGGCCAGCTGGACTCCCAGCCGTAACCTGAGGTCAGGGGAGCATCCAATCCAGCACCGGTGAACTCTGGCCGACCACGATCAGGCACATCACCATCAGCAGCCCCACACTCCAGGGCAGCACCTTGCGCAGTATGTCCCCTTCGCGGCCCGCGAGTCCGACGGCCGCGCAGGCGATGGTGAGGTTCTGCGGCGAGATCATCTTGCCGAGGACACCACCCGAACTGTTGGCGGCGGCCAGCAACTCGGGCGACAGCCCCGACTCCCGGGCCGCGGTCACCTGGAGGGCGCCGAAGAGCGCGTTGGCCGATGTGTCCGAGCCGGAGACGGCGACGCCGAACCAGCCGAGCACGGGCGACAGGAAGGCGAGCCCGGCCCCGGCCGCCGCCACGAAGTGGCCGATGGTGGCGGCCTGTCCGGAGAGGTTCATGACGTAGGCGAGCGCCAGCACGGACGTCACGGTCAGGATCGCGAACCGCAGTTCGTGCACGGTGGCCGCCCACTCCTTGACCGCCACGCGCGCGTGCACCCCGAGAACGACCGCGGTGCACAGACCTGCCAGCAGCACGAGCGTCCCGCCGGTGGAGACGAGCGGCCAGGTGAAGACGTTGCCGCCGACCGGCTCGCCGTCCGGTCCCGCGACGTCCAGGAAGGGCCAGTCGTACGTCTGTGTCGCCTGGGCCAGCCAGTCCTTGACCGCCGGGATCTGGGCGACGGAGAAGATGGCGACGATCAGCGCGTACGGGGCGTAGGCACGGACGACTTCGGGCCGCGGATCCTCCACATCCAGGTCCTCGCTGCGCACCCCGGTCAGCACGGACGTGCGTACGGACTCGGTGGCGGGCACGCGCGCGTGCGGTACGGCGACCAGGGCGCCCGCGCCGAGCAAGGCGGCGCCGATGTCGGCGAGTTGCGCGGAGACGTAGTTGGAGGCGACGAACTGGCCGACGGCGAAGGCGATTCCGCACACCAGGGCGGGCACCCAGGTCTCCCGCAGTCCGCGCCGTCCGTCCACCAGGAACACCAGCACGAGCGGCACGACGAGCGCCAGCAGCGGCGTCTGACGCCCCACCACGGAAGCCACCGAGTCCAGCGGCAGGCCGGTGACTTGAGCGAGCGTCACGACCGGGGTGCCCATCGCGCCGAAGGCCACGGGCGCGGTGTTGGCGACCAGCGCGACGACGGCCGCGCGCACCGGCTCGAAGCCGAGCGCGACGAGCATGACCGAGCAGATGGCGACGGGTGCGCCGAACCCGGCGAGTGCCTCCAGCAGGGCACCGAAGCAGAAGGCCACGACCAGCGCCTGGATGCGCGGGTCGTCGGAGAGCCGCCCGAACGACCGCCGCAGGATGTCGAAATGGCGGGTGCGGACGGTCATCCGGTACACCCACAGGGCGTTGACGACGATCCACAGAATCGGGAAGAGCCCGAACACGGCGCCCTGGGCGGCGCTGGAGACCGTCTGGTCCAGCGGCATGCCGTACGCGAGCCAGGCGACCAGGGCGGCCGCCACGAGGCCCGTGAGCCCCGCCAGATGCGCCTTCATGCGGACGCCGCCGAGCAGGACGAGGACGATCACAAGGGGCAGGGCCGCCACGAGGGCGGACAGACCGAGCGAGTCGGCGACGGGTTCCAGTTCCTGGACATACACGGGCGCCTCCCGGATTCCGCTATGCGAAAGCGATTTCTCACGGGCTCCCGGAATGGTCGTGTCCGCAACAACTTCGCGTCAATGGGCGTGCGTCACTCAACGAAACGCACAGGGAACGCACACGGGACACGCACAGAGAAACCGGCTGAAGCCGTCGACTGTCGGCAAAACCGTCAGTTGTCGGGAGAACGCAGCACCCGCAGGTGCCCCCGCCGGGCGACCTCCATCGGGTCCGCTCCGCGGCCACCGCCACCGGCCTGCGCGGCACGTTCCTGCGGCCGGGCCGCCTCGCGCACGGCGTTGGCAAGCGCTTCCAGATCGTCGCCGCTGGGCCGCGCCGGAGCCGAGCCGTCGAGGAGTCGTACGACCTCCCAGCCGCGGGGTGCGGTGAGGCGCTCGGAGTGCTCGGCGCACAGGTCGTAACAGTGGGGTTCGGCGTAGGTGGCGAGCGGGCCGAGGACCGCGGTCGAGTCGGCGTAGACGTACGTCAGCGTCGCAACGGCGGGTCGGCCGCAAGCGGTTCGCGAACAGCGACGTACAGGGCTCACGACGTTGGACGGTACCGCACTCTTGAGCGGGCCGCGACGACTCTCCACCAGGTCACTCCGCCGTGTCGTGTTGTGAAACGCCCCACACGCCCCTCTGAACACACCCTCCTGACCTGCACGGATACCGCTTTCCGGACAGCGACCCGAACCCGCATCCGGTCACGACTCGGCACAAACCCCATCAATTGCCTTGAGATCGCCGGTCGCGGAGAGATACGGAATCGAGCCCAACCTTGGCTGGAATGGTCATCTTCCGGCATGGCGTACGGGGTGGCCGGGCGCCGCGTGGGCACGGAGCACCCGGCTCGGGCGGGGACTACGCTTCACCAGTGATGGACAACCCCGTACCGCCCCCCGCCGCCGGCTCCGGCCCCCGCCGTCGTGATCGCCACGGCCGGGGCATGCGCGGCCCGATCGCGCCACCGCAGGTGCCGCTGGCAGCGAGCCGTGCCGAGGCGTTCGCCGACCTGGTGCAGGACTCCGTGGAGCGTCTCGAACGACGGTGGCCACAGCTCGCCGACATCGATTTCCTGGTGCTCGAGGTACCACGCCTCGACGGCCCCGGACGGGCCTGGAACGACGAGGCGGTCCCGCTCGGCGGCACGATCCCCGCACGCGACGGGCGGCACGCGCGGGTGGTCATCTACCGGCGACCGGTGGAGATCCGCACGAAGGGGCGCGACGAGCGGGCCGCGCTGGTCCACGAGGTCGTCGTCGAACAGGTCGCCGAGTTGCTCGGGCTGACTCCGGAGACGGTCGATCCGCGGTACGGCGAGGACTGAACCGGAGCGAGGCTCCGGGCCCCTACTTCTGCAGCACCGCCAGGTCCTCATCCGCCTCCGGCACCGACACCATGCCCCTGTCGTCGGGCAGGGTCTGGACCGTGAAGGCGGGGAGGCCGTTCGCCGTCCTCGCCAGGGTCCGGGACGCGTACACCGGCGCTCCCGAGACCGTCTCCACGGTCAGGGCGTACGCGCCCTTCACACCGGTCGGCACCGGCGCCTCGACGTCCTGTGTCGTGCCGGACTTGATCGTGTACGTCTTCGACACCGCCGTGCCCCCGTCGCTCCCCGCCGACGCGGTGACCTTGACCTTCGCGGTGCCGGTGGGCGCGGTGAGGGCCAGTGTGGAGCCCTTCTCCGTGTTGTCGGCCACCGTCGCGCGCGTGCCGACCGGGTTCGTCGCCGGGATGAACGCCGTCTCCTGCTTGGCGCCCTTGCCCCGTACGACCCGCACGGCGGCCACGACCGGCACGGACTGATCGGTCGGCGTCAGCACCAGCGAGCCCGCCTCCCCGCGTGTGACGTCGCCCAGGTCGACCGCCGTGGTCATGCCCGCCTTCACGTGCAGCGTCTCGCTCCCGGCCGGTGTGATCAGCCCGGACGGAGACGCCAGCCGCACCTTGAGGTCGGCGTCCGCGTCACCGGGTGTGAAGGCGATCAGCCGCACCTCGGTGGCGTCCTTGGGGATGCCGGGCAGGACCAGGCTGCTGGCCGGATCGGTGGTCGCGGACAGCCAGTCGCCACCGAGCTTCTCGTCCAGCGCCTGCACCGCCGCGCCCACCCGCCCGCTGCGTACGTTCACATGCACGGTCACGTTCGTCTGTTTGTCCGCGGTGAGCGTCGACAGCAGCACCGGCTCACTGGAGTGCGGCTGAACCGTGATGCCCTCCCCCGCCGTCGGCTCCAGCGCCCCGTCCTTGCCGTACAGCTCGATGTCGACGACCGCGGCGGAGTCGTCGGGGTTCGTCAGATGCACATAGTCGGTACGGTCCGCCGCGGTGCTGGCTCCGGGGAACCAGAAGTCCGTGTCCGGCGCGGAACAGTTGACTCCCTGCAGCCCCCGCCCCGTCCCCGCACCGACCTCCGTGGTCTCCTGCACGGTCCACCCGGGCGCGAACTTCCCCTCGGCCGTGCCCACCAGCGCGGGTGAGTCGGCGCCGGAGACATCCCCGGTGACCGGTGCCCCGGGTTCCTTCGGCTCCAGGACGGGCTTGTCGGCCTTCTTGCCCTTCGCCTCGCCCCCGGCCTGCTCCTCCCCTGCGGACCGCAGCTCGGCCGAGCCCTCGCCGTCCGCGCCCTTCGTGACAGGCGTGAAGGACGTGTACGACGTCTCGGCGAGATCCGATGTGCTCGGCGCCGGACACAGCAGACTCGTGCGCTCCACGGGCAGTTCGGCCGCCGCCTTCGCGGTGTCCGTGCCGGTCGCCTCCGGCGCGGTCAGCGCGGCGAATCCGGTGACGGCGGCGAGGGCGGTGGCGCCGGCGATCAGGGACAGGGTGGTGCGGTTCACTGCTGACTCCCGTCGGGGCGCTCACTGCCGTTCGGGTACGGCTGCGCCGGGTCGTACGTCGCGTCGTAGCCCTGGTGATAGGTCCCGTCCTGGCCCTGCTCGTACGCGGTCTGCCCGTACGTCTGCTGGTCGTAGGACCCCGGCTGGCCCGAACCGCCGTACGCGTAAGGGTCGTACTGCCCGCCCGGGTACGGGTCGGCCGGGTACTGCTGGCCGTACGACCCATCCGGGTACTGCTGCTGGGTGGCGCCCTGGTACTGCTCGCCGTCATAGCCGCCGTACTGAGCGCCCGCGTAGGTCGAGTCCCACTCGCCGTACGGCTGCTGCTGCGGAATCGCTGCCGGGGGCTCCTGTGGCGGAGGAGGCGGGAACTCCTCGGCCTGGTCCGCCTCTTCGGCCTCCGCCTGGGCGCGCAGGCGCCGGGCGCGGCGGCCCTCGCCCGAGACGGCCTCGGCCGGGACGACCGCAGCCTCCTCCGGGAGGTCGTCGTCGACGTCCCGGCGGCGGCCGGGCAGGGCCATGACGACGAGGACGACGGCGAGGAAGCCCTGGGCCCACAGCCAGGCGGTGTGGGTGAGCGGCGCGTCGAAGGTGAGGTCCAGCTTCCCGCCGGAGGCGGGGAGTTCGAAGCCCTGGGCCCATCCGTCGACCGTCTTGCGCGTCAGCGACTCGCCGTCCAGGGTGGCCGTCCAGCCCTCATCAGCGGTGTCGGCGAGCCGCAGGATCCTTCCCTCCGCGCCTGCCGGAATCGTGGTGTGGATCTCCACGGGCCCGGCGGCCACGGACTGCGCGCCCCCTGAGCCCGACGCGGAGACTATGGCCGCCCGGGAGACCTGCTGGTCGACCCGCCACAGCGCCCCGCCGTCCTGCTGGCTCAGCCGGGACAGCCCGGGCGTGGCATCGAGAACGCGGGTCACCTCGCGCGGCGCGCCCTTGTGGACGAGGACATAGCGCACGGCGAACTTGCCGAGCTGGTCGGACTGATCGGCGCCGGAGCCGGCGACGAGGTTGGCGACGACCTTGTCGAGCGTCGCGTTCTCGCCGTCCGCCGCGGCCAATTCGCCGTCACCCAGCCGTGCCCCGGAACCGCGGACGAGCATGTAGCCGACGTGGGCCGCGGAGTCGCTGTCGAGGACGAGGGTGCGGGCCTGGTCGCGGGTGTTGCTCTCCTCGGCGACGAACGCGGGCACCTGCACCGGGTCGCGCCGCTCCAACGGCCCGTCCGCGCCGCTGATCATCCAGCCCGCGGCGACGAGCAGCGGGCCCGCGGCCGAGGCGAACGCGATCAGCGCGGCCACCGGCTGACGCCAGCCGAAGCTCTGCTCGGCGACACGCGCGCGTGCCCCGTCGGCACCGAGCGCGGCGGCGGCGAGGAGCGCGATGCCGTAGACGAGGGTCGCGGGGCCGGCCCAGGTGGAGCTGTTGGACAGGACCGCGAAGACGAGGCCCACCAGAGCCACGGCCCAGGCCGTCCAGATTCCGAACTGACGGTGGGAGCGCATCAGGGCGGCCAGCGCGGCCAGCACGATGCCGATGAGCATCAGCCCGTTGACCGTGCCGGGCCCGCCGGGGCTGGCGCCGAGCAGATCGGTGGCGGAGGCGGCCGAGGCGCCGTACTCCAGTCCGGCTTCCTCGAAGAAGCCGGACGGGAGCAGGGTCAGCGACCAGGGCGCGAGCACCAGCAGGGGGGTGCCGAGCTGGGCCAGGAAGCGCAGGCCGTGGGCGGTGATGTCGGCGCGGCGCACGGCCAGCACGCCGATGCCGAGGACCAGCGCGATGGGCCACACGATCGGCGTGAACGCGGTGGTGACGGTCAGCAGCAGGGCGTACGCCCAGGTGGCGCGCCAACTGCCGCGCGCCCCCGAGGCGTTCGCCAGGCCGCTGGCCGCGATGCCCGCGCGCGCGAGGAGCGGCAGCAGGATCGCGAGGACGGCCGTACCGATGCGGCCGCCCGCGAGCGCGCCGGTGGCGGCGGGCAGGAAGGCGTAGACGACGGCCGCCCACGCGCGCAGCAGCCGCGACTCGACGAGCGGACGGGAGGCGAAGTACGCGGCGAGACCGGCCAGCGGCACCGAGCAGACCAGCAGAACGGTGACCGCGAGCCCGGTGGAGCCGAACAGCGCGGAGGCCAGCAGGGCGACGAACGCGAGATACGGCGGCGCGGACGGGGTGCCGCCGGCGCCCACCCCGTGCCAGGAGTCCAGGTAACGCGACCACAGCTCGCTCGCTTCGGCCGGGGCGGGCAGCAGCGCACCGCCCGCGAGCGCTCCGCCGCCGAGCAGTTGGCGGCAGGCGATGAGCGAGACGAACAGCAGCACCAGGAAGAGCATCGGGCCGGGGTTGCGGGCGATCCGCTTCAGGCGCGCGAACTGCTCTATTTCCAGGAAGTCCGCGTCGTCCCCGCCGGGCCCGGACTCGATCGCGCCGCCGTGCCGCCCGGCGCCCGCGGCGGTCTCGGGGTCGGAGTCGCGGAAGAGGCTGCCCGCGGCCTGCTCGACGGTGGCCCGCACGGTCGCGCCGGGCGGCGGGAACAGCGCTCGCAGTTCGTCCTTCTCGATCTGCGGGCGGCCGCGCCTGCGCCGCCCGGCGATGATCCGCTCGGGCCGCAGCAGCACCGACAGCAGACCCCGGATCTCGTCGAGGGCCTGTCCGGGGACCTTGCCCACGAGATAGGCGACGGTCCGCAGCAGGGTGCCGAGCACCAGCCGCACCAGGACCCACGGCAGCACGGCCGTCCGCGTGTTGACCAGCAGCGTGTAGACGGCGCCGGCCTTGTCGACCTTGTGCGGGGAGGCCGACGTACGGCCCACGCAGTCGACGGTGCGGCGCTCACGGGAGGCCGCCTCGGCGTGTCGTACGACCGCCTCGGGGGCGACGAGGACGCGGTGACCGGCGGCCTGGGCGCGCCAGCACAGGTCGACGTCGTCGCGCATCAGGGGCAGCCGGCGGTCGAACCCGCCGAGCTGCTCGAAGACATCGCGCCGCACGAGCATGCCTGCGGTGGACACGGACAGCACGGTCCGGACGTGGTCGTGCTGGCCCTGGTCCTGTTCGCGGCGGTCCAGGCCGGTCCAGCGGCGGCCGGAGTTGGCGATGGTGACGCCGACCTCGAGCAGTTGCCGGCGGTCGTACCAGCCGCGGAGCTTGGGGCCTACGACGGCGATGTCGTCGCGGCCGAGCTCGTGTTCGTTCTCCACGACGCGCAGCAGCTGGGCCAGGGCGTCCGGCTCCGGGGCGCAGTCGTCGTGCAGCAGCCACAGCCATTGCACCGGCTCCCCGTAAGGGAGTTCGGGCAGGTCGTACGCGTCGTCGCGCCAGGTGCGTGTGACGGGGTCCCAGCCGCTCGGGCGCTTCAGATACGGCAGCTCGTCCGGGGTGAGGAGGGGGGCGGTGCGGTCCGCCTCCTCGACGGCCTGGCCGAAGCCGGTGCGACGGGCGAGATGCAGCACACGGTCGGCGCCGAGGGAGTCGGTGAGCAGTTGGGCGGAGTGGTCCGCGCTGCCGGTGTCGGCCGCCATGGCGTACTGAACGGGGCGCTCCTGGCCGAGCAGCCCGGCGAGCGCGTCGGGCAGCCAGCGGGCGCCGTCATGGGAGACGAGCACCGCTGTCACTACATGACGCGGAAACTCAGGCGTGGCAGCGGCGTCTTGGTGGGCTGCCGTATGACTGTGCACGGACATCGAGGTACGGGCCCCGGTTCGATGGACTGCGGTGGACACCTGTGCCCACAGGGGGCAGCGGGACGTCTCGGACGAGCGACCACACTATCGGCTGGGCATGACGTCGGCCCGCCGCCTGTGGATAACCCACCTGCAACGGGCCGTTCGTCACATATGTACGAAAGGGATGCTTACCGTCCGGTCAGACGGCGGCCTTCTTCAGCCGACGTCGTTCACGCTCGGACAGACCGCCCCAGATGCCGAACCGCTCGTCGTTGGCGAGGGCGTACTCGAGGCACTCGGAGCGGACCTCGCAGGCGAGACAGACCTTCTTGGCCTCGCGGGTGGAGCCGCCCTTCTCAGGGAAGAAGGACTCGGGGTCGGTCTGGGCGCACAGCGCGCGCTCCTGCCAGCCGAGTTCCTCGTCCGCGTCGTCGACCAGCAGTTGCTGCACCAGCTCGGTCATGTGCGCCCCTCGTCAGTCTTTCGCGTCCCCGTGATGTAGCCGTTACCGATTTCGGCTGAACGACACGAGTGAAATTACAAGTGTGCTGCTCCGGGCGAGTCAAGCCGAGATCTGCTATTGAGCCCCTTATTCACTCTGCGGAACCAAGGCCTAGCGGAAAGTGTTCAAATCGTCCTAAACCTTGACAAGCAGATGAGGCCCCGGAGGGCCTCCACCCCCGCGCAGAGCCTGTACGGAGAAGGACGCCCGGAACATCGATCCCGTTCCGACACACGCTCGAATCGATCCGGATCACAGTCCGATCACGGGATCGCATCGAGGTTTGTGCGCCCGGTTGTGCGCCATGTGTCCCAGCCGCCCCGTGCACAAACCTTTCGTCACGGGGATGAACCGGATGAGGTGAACCGCGTCCCAGATACCGGGCGCCGAGTTGACAGTGCGAGGTGTCAACCGCTGTCCTTGTGGGCATGCTCGCGCACTTGGCACTCACCTCGACCCGCACCGCCGGGTCCCTCGGTGCTGCCCGCGCCCGCTGTTGTTGCTGTTCCTGCTGTTGAGCCTCACGCGCTCCGGCTGCCCCTGAGTCCATCGGACCGGCTTTCACGCCCGTCGGACTCGGCTGTTGTTCCCCTCGCCTCCGCCGCTCCACTCTCCGCTCTTCTCTTCCGACGAGGAACCACCGCACCCATGTACAGCGACAGCGACCTCCAGATCGCCGGCGACATCCTCGAAGTCACGCACCTTCTGCGGGCACCGCGCGAGCACCCGGCCACCGTCGCCGACTTCGTCGGTCTGGCCCGCTCCATCGCCGCCGACCGCTCCCAGTGGGAACACCTCGTCCAGTACGACGCCACCTCCCGCTGGTACCACCGGCTGCGCACCGGCCCCGGATACGAGGTGTGGCTGCTGTCCTGGGTGCCCGGCCAGGGCAGCGGGCGGCACGACCACGGCCCGTCCTCCGGCGTGCTGACCGTCCTCGACGGCACGCTGACCGAGCACACGGAGCGCGGCACGCGCGCGTTGGCGGCGGGTGCGCAGAGGGTGTTCGCGCCGGGGTACGTCCACGAGGTGGTCAACGACGCGCTGGAGCCCGCGGTCAGCCTGCACGTCTATTTCCCGGGCCTCACCGAGATGCCGATGCACAGCGCCCAGTGCATAGCGGCCGCTCCGGTCTCGTAACCGCCTGCCCCGTTGTCGTACCCGCCTGCAACACTGATTCCCATGCGCATTGTGGTTCTGGCAGGCGGCATCGGTGGTGCCCGGTTCCTGCGCGGTCTGATGCAGGCCGTGCCGGACGCGGACATCACGGTCATCGGCAACACCGGGGACGACATCCACCTCTTCGGCCTGAAGGTCTGCCCGGACCTCGACACGGTGATGTACACGCTCGGCGGCGGCATCAACGAGGAGCAGGGCTGGGGCCGGGCCGACGAGACCTTCCATCTCAAGGAGGAGCTCGCGGCGTACGGCGTCGGGCCCGAGTGGTTCGGGCTCGGTGACCGGGACTTCGCCACGCACATCGTGCGGACGCAGATGCTCGGCGCCGGGTATCCGCTGAGCGCGGTGACCGAGGCGCTGTGCGATCGCTGGAAGCCGGGCGTCCGGCTGATCCCCATGACCGACGACCGGGTCGAGACGCATGTGGCCGTCGAGATCGACGGTGAGCGCAAGGCCATCCACTTCCAGGAGTACTGGGTACGGCTGCGGGCGTCGGTGCCGGCCGAGGCGGTCGTGCCGGTGGGCGCGGAACAGTCCAAGCCGGCGCCGGGGGTCCTGGAGGCGATCGCCGAGGCGGACGTCATCCTCTTCCCGCCGTCCAACCCCGTCGTGTCGGTCGGCACGATCCTCGCCGTGCCCGGCATCCGCGAGGCCATCGCCGACGCCGGGGTGCCGGTCGTGGGCCTGTCCCCCATCGTCGGGGACGCGCCCGTGCGGGGCATGGCGGACAAGGTGCTCGCGGCGGTCGGCGTCGAGTCGACGGCCGCGGCGGTCGCCGAGCACTACGGCTCGGGCCTGCTGGACGGCTGGCTGGTCGACACCGTCGACGCGGCGTCCGTCGAGCGCGTCGAGGCGGCGGGCATCCGCTGCCGGGCCGTGCCGCTGATGATGACCGACCTCGACGCGGCCACGCAGATGGCCCGGGAGGCGCTGGCCATGGCGGCGGAGGTTCACGCGGCATGAGCACGGCACCTGACGACGGCTACCGGGTCTGGGCCGTTCCCGGCCTTCCCGAGGTGGCCGCGGGCGACGACCTCGCCAAGCTGATCGCCGCCGCCGAACCCGGGCTGGCCGACGGGGACGTACTGCTCGTCACCTCGAAGATCGTGTCCAAGGCGGAGGGACGGGTGGTGGCGGCCGACGACCGGGAGGCCGCCATCGACGCCGAGACCATACGGATCGTGGCGCGGCGCGGACCGTTGCGGATCGTCGAGAACCGGCAGGGGCTTGTGATGGCCGCTGCCGGGGTCGATGCCTCCAACACCCCTTCCGGGACAGTGCTGTTGCTGCCCGAGGACCCGGACGCGTCCGCGCGCGCGATCCGCGACGGGCTGCGGGACGCCCTCGGCGTCGCCGTCGGAGTCGTCGTCACCGACACCTTCGGCCGGCCGTGGCGTACGGGGCTCACGGACGTCGCGATCGGTGCGGCGGGTGTGCGGGTGCTGGACGATCTGCGTGGAGGGACGGACGCGTACGGCAATCCGCTCAGCGCGACCGTCGTGGCGACGGCGGACGAACTGGCCGCCGCCGGAGACCTGGTCAAGGGCAAGGCCGCCGGGCTGCCCGTCGCCGTCTTGCGCGGGCTGGCGCACGTGGTCGCCGAGGACGACGGGGAGGGGGCGCGGGCCATGGTGCGCGGCGCGCGCGACGACATGTTCCGGCTGGGCACGTCCGAGGCGGTGCGGGAGGCGGTGACTCAGCGGCGCACGGTGCGGGCCTTCACGGACGAGCCGGTGGACGCCGGTGCGGTGCGACGGGCGGTCGCCGCGGCGGTGACCGCGCCGGCGCCGCACCACACCACGCCCTGGCGGTTCGTACTGCTGGAGTCGGCGGAGTCCCGGGCCGAGTTGCTGGATGCCATGCGGGACGCGTGGATCGCCGATCTGCGGCGGGACGGGAAGAGCGAGGAGTCCATCGCGAAGCGGGTGCGGCGGGGGGACGTACTGCGGAACGCGCCGTATCTGGTGGTGCCTTGCCTGGTGATGGACGGGTCGCACACGTACGGGGACGTGCGGCGGGACGGGGCCGAGCGGGAGATGTTCGTGGTCGCGGCCGGGGCCGGTGTGCAGAACTTCCTGGTGGCGCTGGCCGGGGAACGGCTGGGGTCGGCGTGGGTGTCGTCGACGATGTTCTGCCGGGATGTCGTGCGGGAGGTGCTCGGGCTGCCGGAGCACTGGGATCCGATGGGCGCGGTGGCGGTCGGTCATCCGGCGGAGGAGCCGCGGCCTCGGGCGGAGCGGGATGCGGGGGCGTTCATCGAGGTGCGGTGACGCTCCGCTGGGGCCGGGTGCCTATGGCTCGGGGGGTGAAGATTCGCGGGCGGCTGCGGGTCCGATAGGGCTGGTCGCGCAGTTCCCCGCGCCCCTGGGGCGTTGTCCCCACGTCGTTGTCGTATACCGCCTAGTCTCGTAGCGCCTCTCCCTCACCCCCTAGGACCTCATCCGTGGCAGGACGTTTCGCTCCCCGGCCCACCCGTACGACCGTGCGCGGTGGGCATGTCGCCGTGCCCGGGGGTGGGGGTGTGCCGCGGCAGGCTGTGGCGCCGGGTCGGGTACGGACGTATGTGCCGGATGGGCCGGTCGATCTTGGGCTGGTGCTGGGGCCGTTGCGGCGAGGGGCGGGGGATCCGACGTTTCGGGCGGCGGCGGACGGGTCCGTGTGGCGGGCCACGCTTACGCCCGTGGGGCCCGGGACGTTGCGGGTCGCGGTGCGTGGCGGTGAGGTGTGTGGTCAGGCGTGGGGGCCGGGGGCCGAGTGGCTGCTGGAGCGGTTGCCCGAGTTGGTCGGGGGTGCCGACGATCCGTCCGTCTTCGAGCCGCGGCATCGGCTGGTGGCGTTGGCTCGGCATCGGCGGCCGGGGCTGCGGCTGACGCGGACCGGGCTGGTGGTGGAGTCGTTGATTCCGTCGATTCTGGAGCAGAAGGTCACGACCGGGGAGGCATATCGGGCGTGGCGGATTCTGGTGCGGAAGTACGGGGAGCCGGCGCCGGGGCCGGTCGGTGGGCGGATGTGGGTGATGCCGGCGGCGCGGACGTGGGCGTTGATTCCGTCGTGGGAGTGGCATCGGGCCGGGGTCGACAACAAGCGGGCGTCGACGATTCTTCGGGCCGTGCGGGTGGCTGCGCGGCTGGAGGAAGCGGTGGGGATGTCGGCGGAGGCGGCGCAGGCTCGGTTGGAGGTGGTGCCGGGGGTGGGGCCGTGGACGTCGGCGGAGACCGTGCAGCGCAGTCATGGGGCGGCGGATGCGGTGACGGTGGGGGATCTGCATTTGCCGGGGATCGTGGGGTGGGCGCTGGCGGGGGATCGGGATGCGGATGACTCCGTGATGCTGGAGTTGTTGGAGCCGTATGCGGTGCAGCGACATCGGGCGGCTCGGTTGATTCTGTTGAGTGGGCGGACGCCGCCGCGGAGGGCTCCGCGGATGCCGAAGACTGATATCGGGCGGTTGTTACGCGGCCTGCGCCGCGGTGACCGCCGTGGCGTTGTCGCCCCCGCCGCCCCTACCCGTCCCATCCCTGGGGGCTGCGCCCCCAGACCCCCGCTGCGGCCTGAACGGCCTCGTCCTCAAACTCCCCCAGAGGGGGCACCCCCAACGGGC
>NZ_JBQQBS010000111.1:0-14964 GCF_052245395.1 Streptomyces sp. 4N124 | reverse complement strand
GTCCTGCGGCGCGGCTGCGAAGAAGGCGTCCCAGTCACGCGGCTTGCGCTCCAGGAACCGCTGCCGGTGGGCCGTGTCGGCGAGGGTGTTGTCCAGATCGAACACGGCCAGCGGGCGTTTGTTGCTGTCTGTCACGCCCTCACCCTAGCCCGGTGGTTGATACCGAAAGAACCCGCTGCAATACTCCGCATCCAACCTCGCCATCACCGAGGAACGCGGCTTCACGTACCCCCCAATTCCCGCTCTCCTGACGTGAGTTCCTTGATGCCACCCATATCCGACCATCCGGATTTTCACTTGCTGCGCCGCGCCCAGCGGCGGTTCGGCATGAAAGCGACGCTGCTGTCCGTCGGCGGATTCCTGCTGTACGTACTGCTGTCGAGTTTCGCTCCCGGCGTGCTGAACCAGCGCCTGTTCGGTCATCTCACCCTCGGCCTCGCGATCGGCCTCGGACAGTTCGCCGTCATGGCCGTCACCGCATGGCGCTACACCCGGTACATGAGCACCCGCGTCGACCCGCTCGCCCGGGGTCTGCGGGCACATCGCGGCAAGCAACAGGGCCGCCGGAATCGCCTGAGCGGCCCGACGACGCAGCAGCACTGAAGCCCTCATTTGTTAATGGGATCCATTTTCATATAGCGTCGCGGGGTGCCCACGCCGGTGCACCCCGCACCGCTCGCGAAGAAGGAGTCCCATGGCCGTCCCCAAGCGGAAGATGTCCCGCAGCAACACCCGGCACCGCCGCGCCCAGTGGAAGGCCACGCCCGCGCAGCTGGTTCCGGTCACGGTCGACGGCGTGCGTCATCTCGTACCGCAGCACCTGGTCAAGGCCTACGAGCGCGGCCTGCTGCGCCCCGAAAGCTGACCGGGCGTAACGTCGGGTGACGGCGGGAATGCCACCGTCACCCGGGCGTTGAAACCCGTATGAGCTCCCTGATCGCCTCGACCCGCTTCTCCGTGCTCGACCGTTCCCGCACCCGCGAGGGCGGCACCGACGCCGAGGCACTGCGCGACACCGTGCGGTTCGCGCAGCAGCTGGAGGAGCTCGGATATCACCGCTTCTGGGTGTCGGAGCACCATGGCGTCCCCGGTGTCGCCGGTTCCGCGCCCACCGTGCTGGCCGCCGCCGTGGCGGGGGCGACCCGGACGATCCGGGTCGGGACGGGCGGTGTGATGCTGCCCAATCACCGGCCCCTGGTCGTGGCCGAACAGTTCGGGGTGCTGGAGTCCCTCTTCCCGGGCCGGATCGACATGGGTCTCGGCCGGTCCGTCGGCTTCACGGACGGCGTCCGCAGGGCACTGGGGCGCGACAAGGACGACGCCGAGGACTTCGCGGCCCAACTGGACGAACTGCTGGGCTGGTTCACCGGCACCTCCCCGACGGGTGTGCACGCGCGTCCCGCGGAGGGCCTGTCCGTCCCGCCGTTCGTGCTGGCCATGGGCGAGGGCGCCGCGATCGCCGCCCGCGCGGGCCTGCCGATGGTGATCGGCGACCTCCGCAACCGCGACAAGCTGCAGCGCGGCATCGACCACTACCGCGCCCACTTCCACCCGTCGCCCTGGACGAGCGAACCGTACGTCGTCATCTCCGGCACGATCGCCGTCGCCGCCACCCCCGAAGAAGCCCAGCGCCTTCTCATCCCCGAGGCCTGGTCGATGGCCCACTCACGCACCCACGGCACCTTCCCGCCCCTGCCACCCGCCGAACGCGTCGGGACCCTCCCCATGACCACCAAGGAGCGCGGCTTCTACGAGTCCGGCCTCACCGGGCACCTCGCCGGAACCGAGGAGCAGGTCGCCGACGAACTGGAGACAGTGCTCAAGGAGACGGGCGCGCAGGAGGTCCTGGTCACCACGAGCACGTACGACCGGGATGCCCTGCTGGACTCCTACCGGCGGCTCGCCCGGATCGCGGGTCGGGCGAGTCTTCCCTCCGCGTAGTCCGCGGAGGGAAGGCCCTCCGTTCGCGTGGACAACTCTGCGAGGAGCCCCTAGCCGACGGCGAGTGTCCGTGCCCGCGACTCCTCGGAGATCAGGGCGGCGTGGGCCCATCCCAGTTCGCCGCCCATGACGACGGGCTGGGCGGCGTGGGCGAGTGCGCGGCGGTCGGGGTGGCTGCCCGCCGGGATCGCGTCCCGTATCTCGACCTCGGCGACGAGCCCGCGGGCCGTGACCACGCGCCACATCGAGGAGAGCAAGGAGTCCTCGCCGACGAAGGCGGGAGCCGTGCTGGACGGCCCGTTGTCGAACCGGTAGTGGAGGCGGACCGGCTGGACGGGCACGCCCGCGTCGAGCGCGGCCTGGAACACCGCCCGGCGGAAGGGTCCCTGAGCCCGGCCGCACCAGGTGCTGCCCTCCGGGAAGGCCACGACCGCGGCTCCTGCCCGCATCGCCTCGGCGATCCGGGCGACCGTCTCGGGCAGCGCCCGCAGCCGGTCCCGCTCGATGAACAGGGCGCCGCTGGCCGCGGTGAGCCCGCCCGCCACCGGCCACTGCCGGATCTCCGCCTTGGCGAGCATGCGGGCCGGGCGTACGGCGGCGAGCAGCGGGATGTCCAGCCACGAGATGTGGTTGGCCACGAGCAGCATGCCCCCGGTGGGCGCGGCGGCGCCGGTGATGCGGACACGGACACCGGCCGCCTGCACCACGGCCCGGCTCCACCGGCGGACCAGCGCGTCGCGCCGGGCCGCGGGGACGCTCCCGAACACCGGCATCAGCATGATGCCGAACAGGAGCACCGCCAGCATCGCCACGATCCGCAGCACGGCGCGCGGCACGTCCGTCACAGACCGCACGGACGTGACACAGATCTGCGGCGAGCAGGGTGCGGTGGGCAGCCAGGCGCTGCTCGGTATGACGGGGCGGTGCACGGCCGTCGCCCCGTCCCCGCGCCGCTGGGTCCAGGTTCGTCCGACGGCCGCGGCCGGGCCCAGGCGCTGCGGCACTCCCGTACGCAGGACGTTCATCAGGCCGGGACGAGGGAGAGGAAGTGCTTCAGATAGCGCGGGTTGACCCGGCGCATCGACAGCAGCACGTACAGGTCGGCGACGCCGAAGTCCGGGTCGTGAGCGGGCTCCGCGCAGACCCAGGCGCCGAGGCGGAGATAGCCGCGCAGCAGGGGCGGCAACTCGGTCCGGGTGGCGGGACGCGCCACGCCCTCCGGGCTCCAGGGCAGCAGCGGACGTACCCGGAACTCCTCAGGGGCCAGATGCTTGTCCTGCACCCGGTCCCAGGTGCCGGCCGCGAGGGCGCCGCCGTCGGCGAGCGGGATGGAGCAGCAGCCGGCGAGCCACTCGTGGCCGCCCGCGACCATGTAGCGCGCTATGCCGGCCCAGATGAGGCCGATGACCGCGCCGTCCCGGTGGTCGGGGTGGACGCAGGAGCGGCCGACCTCGACGAGGCCCGGGCGGATCGGGTCGAGCGCGGAGAGGTCGAACTCGCCCTCCGAGTACAGGCGTCCGGCGACCGCGGCGCGGTCCGGCGGCAGCAGCCGGTAGGTGCCGACGACCTGGTCGGTGATCGTGTCGCGGACCAGCAGGTGGTCGCAGTACGCGTCGAAGGCGTCGATGTCGTGACCCGGCTGCGGGGTGGACAGGAGCGCGCCCATCTCGCCGGCGAAGACGTCGTGGCGCAGCCGCTGCGCGGCCCGGACGTCCTCCTCCGTTCGCGCGACGGTGACGGTGTAGCGGGTGGGCGCCGACGGCTGCGGGGGGCGGTCGAGCGTGGAAACGCCGGTCATGGCACTCTCCTGAACACGGGCCGGGGACGGCTGAGCGGCTTGCTGGCCGGTTCATACGTCCGGCCGCAACAGTTCTTCCTATGCCGGGCGTCCTGCGCGTGACCCGCGAAGGGAGAGCGGGTGTGGGCTTGTTGAATGACAGGGGTGCCTGGCGGGACCGGGCCTGAGCACCACCCCGGTCCCACCCGTCCGCACCCTGTCGGCGAACGTTCCTTGAGCTGCGGCGTCTAGCGCCCGGTCACCTTCCGGGTCGCGCGCAGCCACTCCTTGTTCATGCTCGTGATGGACACCAGCGGGATGCCCTTCGGACACGCGGTGGCACACTCTCCGGTAAGCGTGCAGCCACCGAAGCCCTCCTCGTCCATCTGCGCCACCATGTCGAGCACCCGGGTTTCGCGCTCCGGCGCGCCCTGCGGCAGCACGTTCAGGTGGTTGACCTTGGCGGAGGTGAAGAGCATCGCCGCGCCGTTCGGGCAGGCGGCCACACAGGCGCCGCAGCCGATGCACTCGGCGTGCTCGAAGGCGAAGTCGGCGTCCGGCTTCGGCACGGGCGTGGCGTGGGCCTCCGGCGCGGCGCCGGTCGGGGCGGTGATGTAGCCGCCCGCCTGGATGATCCGGTCGAACGCGGTCCGGTCCACGACCAGGTCCTTGATCACCGGGAAGGCGGAGGCCCGCCACGGCTCGATGTCGATCGTGTCGCCGTCCTTGAAGGACCGCATGTGCAGCTGGCAGGTGGTGGTGCGCTCGGGTCCGTGGGCGTCGCCGTTGATGACGAGCGAGCAGGCACCGCAGATGCCCTCGCGGCAGTCGTGGTCGAAGGCGACCGGGTCCTCGCCCTTGAGGATGAGCTCCTCGTTGAGCGTGTCGAGCATCTCCAGGAAGGACATGTCCGAAGAGATGCCATCGACCTCGTACGTGGACATGGCGCCGTCGGCGTCGGCGTTCTGCTGCCGCCAGACGCGCAGGGTGAGCTTCATGCGTAGCTCCGCTGGGTGGGGTGGACGTACTCGAAGACCAGGTCTTCCTTGTGCAGGGACGGGGCCTCGCCCGTGCCCGTGAACTCCCAGGCGGCCGCGTAGGTGAACTCGTCGTCCCTGCGGGCGGCTTCGCCGTCGGGGGTCTGGGACTCCTCGCGGAAGTGGCCGCCGCAGGACTCGGACCGGTGCAGTGCGTCGAGGCACATCAGCTCGGCGAGCTCCAGGTAGTCGACGACGCGGTTGGCCTTCTCCAGCGACTGGTTGAACTCCTCGCCGGTTCCGGGCACCTTGATCCGCCGCCAGAACTCCTCGCGGATCTGCGGGATCCGCTCCAGGGCCTTGCGCAGTCCGGTGTCGGTGCGGGCCATGCCGCAGAACTCCCACATGAGTTCGCCGACCTCGCGGTGGAAGGAGTCGGGGGTACGGTCGCCGTCGACGGAGAGGAGGAGGTTGAGCCGGTCCTCGGTCTCGGCCAACGCCTCCTGTACGACGGGGTGTTCGGCGGTGACGGACTCCTGGTGCGGGTTGCGTGCGAGGTAGTCGTTGATCGTCGCCGGGAGCACGAAGTAGCCGTCGGCCAGGCCCTGCATCAGCGCGGAGGCGCCGAGCCGGTTGGCGCCGTGGTCGGAGAAGTTGGCCTCGCCGATCGCGAACAGACCGGGGATCGTGGTCTGGAGGTCGTAGTCGACCCACAGTCCGCCCATCGTGTAGTGCACGGCGGGGTAGATCCGCATCGGCACCTCGTACGGATCCTCGTCGGTGATCCGCTGGTACATGTCGAAGAGATTGCCGTACTTCGCCTCGACGGCCTTACGGCCCATGCGCTCGATGGCGTCCGCGAAGTCGAGATAGACGCCCTGCCCGCCGGGGCCCACTCCCCTGCCCTCGTCGCAGACGTTCTTCGCGGCGCGGGAGGCGATGTCGCGCGGGACCAGGTTGCCGAAGGACGGGTAGATGCGCTCCAGGTAGTAGTCGCGCTCGTCCTCGGGGATCTCGCTCGCGGGCCGGGTGTCGCCCTTGGCCTTCGGCACCCAGATCCGGCCGTCGTTGCGCAGCGACTCGCTCATCAGCGTGAGCTTGGACTGGTGGTCGCCGGTGCGCGGGATGCAGGTCGGATGGATCTGGGTGAAGCAGGGGTTGGCGAAGTACGCGCCGCGCCGGTGCGCCCGCCAGATCGCGGTGGCGTTGGAGTTCATGGCGTTGGTCGACAGGTAGAAGACGTTTCCGTAACCACCACTCGCCAGTACGACGGCGTCCGCGAAGTACGTGTCGATCTTCCCGGTGATCAGGTCCCGGGCCACGATCCCCCGCGCCCGTCCGTCGATGACGATCAGGTCGAGCATCTCGGTGCGCGGGTGCATCTCGATGTTGCCCGCGGCGATCTGCCGGGACAGGGCCTGGTAGGCGCCGAGGAGCAGCTGCTGGCCCGTCTGACCGCGGGCGTAGAAGGTGCGGGACACCTGGACGCCGCCGAAGGAGCGGGTGTCGAGCAGACCGCCGTACTCGCGCGCGAAGGGCACGCCCTGCGCCACGCACTGGTCGATGATCTCTACGGAGATCTGCGCGAGCCGGTGCACGTTGGACTCGCGCGCCCTGAAGTCGCCGCCCTTGACGGTGTCGTAGAACAGCCGGTGGATGGAGTCGCCGTCGTTGCGGTAGTTCTTCGCCGCGTTGATGCCGCCCTGCGCGGCGATGGAGTGGGCGCGGCGCGGGGAGTCCTGGTAGCAGAACTGGACGACGTGGTAACCCTGTTCGGCCAGCGTGGCGCCCGCGGAGCCGCCGGCGAGGCCGGTGCCGACGACGATGACGGTGTGCTTGCGCCGGTTGGCGGGGTTGACCAGCCTGGCCTCGAAACGGCGCTTGTCCCAGCGCTCGTTGACCGGCCCGGAGGGGGCCTTGGTGTCGACGACCGGTTCGCCGGTCTCGTAGTCGGTGTAGGTCATCAGCTCACGACTCCAGTCATGACACCCACGGGTACGGCGATGAAGCCGACCGTGAGGAGCAGCGCGAGGACGTTGGCAGTGGTCTTCAGGGCGCGGTCGCGGGTGCGGCTGCCGGCGCCGAGGGTCTGGGCGGCGCTCCAGAAGCCGTGCTGGATGTGCAGGCCGAGGGCGAGCATCGCGACGAGGTAGATGACGTTGCCGTACCAGGTGGAGAAGGTGTCCACGACGTTCTGGTACGGGTGGCCCTCCTGGAAGCCGCCGGAGTGCACGGTGCCGGTCGTCAGGTCGAGGATGTGCCAGACGATGAACAGGCCGAGGATGATCCCGCCCCAGCGCATGGTGCGCGTCGCATAGCTGGCGCGCGGCTTCTTGTGCACGTACTTGCTGGGGCGCGCCCTGATGTCGCGGCGGCTGAGCTGGTAGGCGGAGGTGGCGTGGGCGACGACCGCGACCACGAGGACGACACGGATGAGCCAGAGCGTCCACTCGTAGTGCATGAACGGCTCGCCGATGGTGCGCAGCCAGTGCGCGTAGTGGTTGAACTCGCCGGGCCCGAAGAAGATCTTCAGGTTTCCGATCATGTGGACGACCAGGTACAGCAGCATGATCAGACCGCTGACCGCCATCACGGTCTTCTTGCCGACGGAGCTGTCCCACACCGTGCGCGCCATGGACGGCCGTCGGTCCGTCCGCGTTACCAGAGCCATGTCGCAAAACGCTAGGGCCCAGGCACCCGATCGGTCCAAGACATGGTCCGGCTCGATTCCATAGGCAATGGCTATCGTGGGGCTATGCAGTTCCAGCAGCTCCAGTACTTCGTGGCGGTCGCCGAGACGCGGCACTTCACCCGGGCCGCCGATCTGGTCCACGTGGCGCAGCCGTCCCTCTCCCAGCAGATCAAGGCGCTGGAGCGGGAGCTGGGGGCGGATCTGTTCCAGCGGGCGCGCGGCAACATCACGCTCACCGACGCGGGCGAGGCGCTGCTGCCGCTGGCCCGCCGGATCCTGGCCGACGCGGACACGGCCCGGCACGAGGTGCAGGAGTTGGTGCAGCTGCGCAGCGGCCGGGTCCGGCTGGGCGCGACCCCGAGCCTGTGCACCGGTCTGCTGCCGGACGTGCTGCGGGCCTTCCACGACCGCTATCCCGGCATCCGGCTGATGATCGAGGAAGGCGGCTCGCACGACCTCGTACGGGAACTCGCGCGCGGCGCCCTCGACCTCGCGCTGATCGTCCTGCCGCTGCCGACGCCCTCCCCGGCGCTCACCTCGGTGGAGCTGCTGCGCGAAGACCTCGTCGTCGTCTCCTCGCCGGACGCCCCCAGGCCCGGCCACGGCCGGCGTGCCGTGCGCATCGCCGACCTGGAGGGCGAACGGCTTGTGATGTTCCGGCACGGCTACGACCTGCGCGAACTGACCGTGGCCGCGTGTCGCTCCGCTGGGTTCGAGCCGGATTTCGCGGTGGAGGGCGGGGAGATGGACGCGGTTCTGGGATTCGTACGGGCCGGGTTGGGGATGGCTGTCGTGCCGCGCATGGTGGCCACGCGGGCCGGGCGCGGATTGCGGGTGACCCCGCTGGCCCGGCCCGGGCTGCATCGGACGATCGCGCTGGCGCATCGCAGTGATGTGGCTCCGCCGCGGGCGGCACGGGAGTTGCAGCGGATGCTTCTTGAAAGTTGACGGTACGTTTCGCGGGGCGGGCAGCATGGTCGTCGTTCGTCTGCGGGCTCGTTGTGGCTGGTCGCGCAGTTCCCCGCGCCCCTATCGGGGCGCACCGACTCAGGCTTGGATAGCCGGCTTGAGTACCTCCTCGCACCACTTGCGGAACGAGGTGGGCGCCTCCTCGGGTGTGCTCGGCACGGTGGCGCCGTACAGGCCCTGGTTGTTCTGGGCGTCCACCATGTCGGCGTACGCCTGGGCCCAGGACTCGCTCATGCCGCGGCTCAGCAGCATCTGCTTCTGCTCCGTGCTGGTGACCGGCTTCATGCGCACGGGGCGGTCCAGCACGTCGGACATGACCTGCGCCATGCCCTCAAGGGTCAGGTCGTCGGGTCCGACGAGGGGGACGTCGCCCCGGCCGGTCCAGGAGGTGTCGAGCAGGAGGCGGGCCGCTGTGGCGGCGATGTCGCCGTCGGCACAGGTGCGCAGGACGCGGTCCGGGGCGAGCGCCATGGGCAGCGCGCCCCCGGTCGCGATCGACCCGGCGTGGTGCAGGAAGTTCTCCATCAGGAACGGCGCGCACAGCGCCCGGTAATGCACGCCCGTGGCCGCGATGGTGTCGTCCATCGCGAGTGACGCCGATACCTGCCCCGCGTTCTCGGCGATGCCACGGCCCAGAGTGGAGACGGCGACGACCCGTTCGACGCCCTGCCCCTCGATGGCCTCGCAGAGGGCCCCGGTGAAGGCGTGGAAGTGGTCCTCGACGCTGTCGGTCGAGGGCATCGGGGGCACCAGCCAGAAGACGCGGTCGGCGCCCTCGCACGCCTCCTTCAGCACGGCGGGGTCGGCGTGCGATCCCCGGACGACCTCGACGTGCTCACGCACGCGCTCGGGGAGACGGTCGGGGTCACGGGCGACGACCCGGATGCCGGGAGTGCCGTCCGGGGAGTCGAGGAGACGGTCGAGGACCAGTCGGCCGATCTGGCCGGTCGGGGTGGTGACGACGATCATGAGGAGCTCCAAGAGGGATGCTTCAGTGGTTGCCGTCGAGCTTGCTGCCCGGCGCTCCCGAACTGAAGGATCGATCCGCTCCCGCTTGTTACCCTCAGGGCAATATCGAGGCCAGGGAGAGACCATGGAATCCCGCCCGCTGCGCTACTTCGTCGCCGTCGCCGAGGAACTCAACTTCGCCCGCGCCGCCGAGCGGTTGGGCATCTCCCCGCCGCCGCTGTCCCGCGCGATCCGCCAGTTGGAAACGGACCTGGGCGTGACCCTCTTCGAGCGGACCACCCACAGTGTGGCCCTCACTCCGGCCGGCACCGTACTCCTCGACGAGGCACGGGTCGCCTTGGACGCCCTGGAGGCCGCTGGACGACGGGCACAGCGCGCGGCCGCCCCGGAGCCGAAGCTGATCCTGACCGTCAAAGCGGACGGGGACGCGGGGCTGCTGGAACCGATCCTGGCGCGCTACGCGTCGGAGGAGGCGGCCGTCCCGGTCTCGGTCCAGCTGAGCGGCTGGCTCGAGCAGCCGGGACTCCTGCGCCAGGGTGAAGCCGACGCGGCGCTGATCTTCGAGCCGTTCGACCGCACCGGCCTGGACACCGAGGCGCTGACCACCGAGCCGCGTGTCGCGGCGCTCGCCGCGGGGCATCCGCTTGCCGCCCGCGAGCAGTTGACCCTCGCCGACCTCGACCTGGAACCCGGCACCGTGGGCCCGTACCTCCGCGCGACCCGCAGCAGGGGCCGCGACCTCGCCCAAATGCTCACGCTCGTCGGACTGGGCGAGGCCGTCCCGCTCCTGCCGGCCTCCGTCGCCGCCCGCTATCCGCGCCCCGGAGTCGTCTACCGGCCGGTGCTGGACGCGCCGGCCGCGGTCCTCGTCATCGCCTGGCCGCAGCAGTCCCGGTCGACGGCCACGGCGGCGCTGGTCCGCGCCGCCACGACCGTGGCCGAGGCCGTACGACCGTGAAGGCTCACCCCGTCGCGTCCACCAACGCCAGCTCGTGCAGCCGCTCCGGCGGGCCCGGGCGGGCGTAGTACCAGCCCTGGGCCGTGTCGCAGCCCAATATCCGGAGTTGCTCGGCCTGAGCGCCCGTCTCCACACCCTCCACCGTCACCGCGAGGTTCAGGCTGTGGGCGAGAGAAACGATCCCTTCGACGATCTTGAGGTCGACGGAGTCCGCCGGGAAGCGCTGCATGCTCTGGGTGAAGGACCGATCCAGCTTGAGGATGCTCACCGGCAGCCGACGCAGATTGGCGAGGTTCGAGTAGCCGGTGCCGAAGTCGTCCAGGGCGATGTCGACGCCCATCTCGGCCAGCCGGCGCAACGGCTTGAGCAGGTCGTCGTCGGCGCCGATCAACGCCGACTCGGTCACCTCCAGGCACAGCGCGTCGGGTGCGACACCCGCGCGCTCCAGGATGTCGACGGTGTCCTGGACCAGTCCGGGATGCGTGAGCTGGCAGGGCGAGAGGTTGACGTTGATGCGCAGCGGGCCACCGGCACCGGTGACGCCGTACCGCTCCCGCCACTCACGGGCCTGACGCACCGACTGCTCCAGCACCCAGCGGCCCAGCGGAACGATTAGCCCCGTGTGCTCGGCGAGCGGAATGAACCGGTCCGGACTGAGGACACCGTGCTGCGGATGCAGCCAGCGCACCAGCGCCTCGGCGCCGCGGACGCTGCCGTCGCCGAGGTGGACCAGCGGCTGGTACTCGATGAAGAACTCGCCGCGGTCCAGGGCCGTCGGCAGCGAGGTGGTCAGTCCGTGCCGGGTGATGGCACGGGCGTCGGCCTCGGCGTCGGCCAGCTCGAAGCGGTTGCCGCCCGCCGACTTGGCGCGGTACATGGTGATGTCGGCGCTGCGCAGCACCTCGGCCGCGCTCCGCTCCCCCGCCGGCCCCTCGACGATGCCGATGCTGCCGCGCACGGTCAGCTCCCGGCCGTCGACGCTGACCGGGGCGACCAGCGCGTTCATGATGCGCGCGGCCAGCTCGTCGACCTCGCGCTCGGTGTCGGTCCCGGTGGTCAGCGCCACGAACTCGTCGCCGCCGAGCCGGGCGACCATCTCGCCGGGCGCGGTCGCACAGGACTGCAGCCGGTCGGCGACCTCGACGAGCAGCCGGTCGCCGGCCGCGTGGCCGAGGCTGTCGTTGATGGTCTTGAAGCCGTCGAGGTCGAGATAGCACAGGCCGAAGCGCTGGCCCTCGCCCGCGGTGAGGGCCTTCTCCAGGCGCTCGAAGAACAGCGTGCGGTTGGGCAGTCCGGTGAGCGCGTCGTGCGTCGCCTCGTAGCGCAGCCGGAGGTTGAGCAGCCGCCGCTCGGTGGTGTCTTCCATCAGGGCGAGCTGGTACTCGGGGTTGCCGTCCGGGTCGCGGAGCAGCGAGACCGTCAGATTGGTCCACAGGACCGTTCCGTCGGGGCGGTAGAACGCCTTCTCCACGTGGTAGTGCTCGCGCTCGCCGCGCACGAGTTCCTCGTACAGCCGCCAGACCTGGGGCGCGTCCTCGGGATGGGTCCACTCCATCACGTTGCGGGTGCGCACCGTCTGCTCGGCGCCGCCGAACATGCGCACCAACGCCCCGTTGACCTGCAGTATGTTGCCCTCCAGGTCGGCGATCCCGATGCCTATGGCGGCGCCCTCGAAGACCGCGCGGAAGCGGGCCTCGGTCGCGTGCAGGGCCTGCGCCACCACGCCCTGCGCCTTCAGCGCGGCCGAGGAGATCGCCTCCTGCTCGGCGAGGGTCCGCTCACGCAGCGCCGTGGCGAACCCGGCGGCCATGGCGTGCTGCAACCGCGAGGAACGCGCGCGCAGTTGGTCCTGCGTGCCGTCCCCGCCGCAGTACAGCACCAGGTAGGCGTCGACGCAGTCCAGGGTGCGGCTGAGCGCCTCCGGGTCGGTGCAGTGCACGGCGACCAGCGCGGCGCCCACCGCCCGCGCCTCGTCCGCCTGGAAGGTCCTGGCCCGCAGCGCCTCGCTCAACCGCCGGGCGAGCGGCAGCAGTTGCTCCTCCAGCTCGGGCCGGGTCAGCGACGTCGAGGTCACCGGGAACACCGCCCGGCTCCAGATCGTCGCGAACCGGCGCAGTCTGTCCTCCGGCCCGTCCGGCTCCGCGCTCACGCCGTACGCCCCACGCCGGCGAAACCGGAGAAGGCAAACGGATCCTCGTCCTCCGGCGCGGTGTCCGGCCGCCAGCGCGGCATAGCCACCAGTCCGGGTTCCACCATGTCGTACCCCTCGAAGAACTGCGCGATCTTGTCGCGCGAGCGCATGATCAGCGGGTTGCGAATGTCCTTGTATACGCCCACCGTGCCCTCGGCCCGCTCCGGCGGAAGGGGGATTCCCTCGTACGAGGCATGTGTGAGGATCAGCAGGCTGCCGGGCGCGAGCGCGTCGCGCAGTTCGGCCACCGCTCCGTACGGGTCGTCCGTGTCTTCCACGAAGTGCAGTATGGCAACGAGAAGCAGCGCCACTGGGCGGTTCAGGTCGATCAGTCGCTGCACCTCCGGGGCGGCGAGGATCTCCTGGGGCTTGCGCAGGTCGGCCGCGACCACCTCGGTGTCGAGGTTGCCCTCGAGGACCGCCTGGCTGTGCGCGACGGCCACCGGGTCGTGGTCGACGTAGACGACATGAGCGCCGGGGCTCGCCGCCTGGGCCACCTCGTGGACGTTGCCGAAGGTCGGGATGCCGGAGCCGATGTCCAGGAACTGGGTGATGCCCTCGTCGACGGCGAAGCGCACCGCGCGGCGCATGAACGCCCGGTTCGCCTGCATGATTTTGGGGAGCCCCGGCATGAACTCCATGGCCTTGCGGGCCGCCTCCCGGTCGACCTCGAAGTTGTGCGAACCGCCCAGGTAGAAGTCGTAGATCCGGGACACGCTCGGCACCGAGATGTCGATGCTCCGTGGGGCCCAGGCGGGACGCTCCATCAATCTCTCCAAGGCGTAGGCGATCCGGTGTTCGAGCTGAGGCTACTGATCGCCCGCCAAAGGAGCGAGCGGAAACGGAAATTGACCATCCGTTCCCGGTCACTGCCTGCGGCACGTGCCGAATTGATGCCCGGTATCGCCTCTACTAAAAGTGTCCGAGGCGTTCCGGAGAGTTCCCAGGAGTTCCGAAGCATGGTGAAGAGTCACGAAGAGTGTGAAGAGATGCGGTGAATTACGGCAAAACCGGTCCGCCCCCTCCGTGCGGTGCGGAGGGGGTGGACCGGAGTTGGTGGCGAAGCCGGAAGGCTGTGCTCAGCCCTTCACGGCCTTTCCGTCGGGTGAGATGGCGTACCAAGCACCGGCCACACCCTGGCCGTTGGTGTCACCGGGCTTCTTGTCGTTGGCGAAGGTGTAGATCGGGACACAGTCGATGGTCTGCTGCTTCAGTCCGTCGGGCCGGTCGAAGACCACGTAGCCCTGACCCCTGGGACCGGACCCCTTCAGATCGATGCCCTTGGTGTCCTTGGCGTCGACCGGCTCGATGACCGGCCACTTCTCCAGGCACTCGCCGGTGCACGCCGTCTTCATCGGCCAGGGCGAGTCCTTCAGGAAGCGGTAGACCGTGTGGCCGTTCTTGTCGACGACGATCTCGCCGAGCTCGGGGTCGTTGCGGGTGGACAGCCCGGGCAGGCCGGCCTGCTCGACCCCACCGCCCTGCTCAGCCTCACCGCCCTGGGCCTTCTTGCCGTCGGGCGCCAGCGCGTACCACTTGCCGCCCACGCCCTGGCCCTTGACGTCGCCGGGGGTGGTGTCCTTCGCGTAGCGGTACGCCGGCCAGCCGCCGACGGTCAGCTGCTTGGTGCCGTCGGCGCGGGTGACCTCGCCGAGCAGCGCCTTGTCGATGCCGGCGCCGGCCGTGGCGTCGCCCGCCGGTACCGGCGGCCAGTCCGTGGCGCAGTCGCCGTCACAGTTCGTCTTCGGAGGCTCGGCGGTGTCCTGGTCGAACCGGTACAGGGTCATGCCCGCGCCGTCGGTCACCATGTTGCCGACTTCCGCGTTGGTGGAGACGGCCAACTGGCCTGCGGCGGAAGCCTGGTTGGCGTTGCTCTGTTCGTTCTGGGCCCCGGTGCCGGCTCCGGCACCGACGCCTGCCGTTCCGTAGTCACCGGCCGCGGCCGTGGCGCCCACGTTCTGGCTCGCGGACGGGCTGCTTTCCTGACCGCACGCCGTCGTCAGCGCCAGAACAGCCGCAGCGCTCGCCACGAGTGAGGCGCTCCGCCAGGAGGTCTTCATCTTCAACTCCCCGATCATCGCAACGATGTTGCAGCGCCCTGCTGCGCCGCGCACGGTCCTAGGTACGAGCAGTGACCGCCGTTGTGTTCAAACGCCCCGCGGATTTCTTTCCGAAACCTGCGCCACACCGCGCCCGCGACCTGCGCCACTGCCGCGATGACGCTCGTATGAGCGTGCGTATCCCCGGACACGCGAACGCGCGCGGATCAAACCGGCGACGCCCTGCTGTCCCTCCTTCGGGGCAATCCCCCGGCGCTCGGGCGTGCGCCGGTGCGCAAAGGCCCATGATCTTCGTCGTGCATGGACCCGAACCGACCCAAGGCACCGTCGCCATACGGGTGTTGTCCCTGGTCGCGCTGGCATGGATGGTCGTCGGCGCCCCGGCGGGCACGGCGGTCGCCGATGTCTGCGCGTACGCGTCGACCGGCCC
>NZ_JBQQBS010000110.1:0-15650 GCF_052245395.1 Streptomyces sp. 4N124 | reverse complement strand
GAACAGATTCGTGGGTGTGGGTGGGGTTCCCCCCCACCCCCCCCCACCCCCATCGCGTCGCTCTGACGATTACACTGAGCCCGTGCCTGACTTGAACTTCTGGTCGATCTATCAGCACGGCTTCGCACGCGTCGCCGCATGTACGGGCCACACCGTCATCGCGGACCCGCACGCCAACGCCGAAGCGGTCCTGCGCCACGCCCGCCGGTGCGCCGAGGAGGGTGTCGCCGTCGCCGTCTTCCCGGAGATGGTGCTGTGCGGCTACTCCATCGAGGACCTGCTGCTGCAGGACGCACTGCTCGACCAGGTCGAGGAGGCGCTGCGGGAGGTGGTGGCCGGGTCGGCCCAGTTGCTGCCGGTCCTGGTCGTCGGCGCCCCGCTGCGCCATCGCAACCGGGTCTACAACTGCGCGGTGATCGTGCACCGCGGCCGCGTCCTCGGGGTCGTACCCAAGTCGTACCCGCCGAACTACCGGGAGTTCTACGAGCGCCGGCAGATCGCCGACGGCGCCGACGAGCGCGGCGGGTCGATCCGCGTCGGCGGCGAGAGCGTGCCGTTCGGCGTGGATCTGCTGTTCGCGGCGGACGACGTCCCGGGTCTCGTGCTGCACGCGGAGATCTGCGAGGACATGTGGGTGCCGGTGCCGCCCAGCGCCGAGGCGGCCCTCGCCGGCGCGACCCTCCTCGTCAACCTCTCCGGCAGCCCGATCACGGTCGGGCGGGCCGAGGACCGCAAACTGCTGTGCCGCTCGGCGTCCGCCCGCTGCCTCGCCGCGTACGTCTACGCGGCGGCCGGCCTCGGCGAGTCGACCACCGACCTGTCCTGGGACGGCCAGGCCATGGTCCACGAGAACGGCGTGCTGCTGGCCGAGACCGAGCGGTTTCCGCTCGGCGACGAGTACGCGGTGGCCGACGTGGATCTCGACCTGCTGCGGCAGGAGCGGCAGCGGATGGGCACGTTCGACGACAACCGCCGGACGCACCGCGCGCGGACCGCCGACTTCCGGACGGTCGAATTCACCCTCGATCCGCCGCTCACCGACCTGGGGCTGCGCCGTCGCCTGGAGCGCTTCCCGTTCGTGCCGGCCGACGCCGATCGCCTCGCCCTGGACTGCTACGAGGCGTACAACATCCAGGTCGAGGGCCTCCAGCAGCGGCTGGCGGCGATCGGCGGGCCGAAGGTGGTCATCGGAGTGTCCGGCGGCCTCGACTCCACGCACGCGCTGATCGTCGCCGCCCGTGCGATGGACCGGGCGGGCCGCCCACGCAGCGACATCCTGGCCTGGACGCTGCCGGGCTTCGCCACCAGCGCCCACACCAAGGACAACGCGCACGCGCTGATGCGTGCCATCGGCGTCACCGCGGCCGAGCTGGACATCACGCCGACCGCGCGGCTGATGCTGGACGAGATGGGCCACCCGTTCGCGTCCGGCGAGCCGGTGTACGACATCACCTTCGAGAACGTGCAGGCCGGACTGCGCACCGACTACCTGTTCCGGCTCGCCAACCAGCGCGGCGGCATCGTGCTCGGGACCGGTGACCTGTCGGAGCTGGCGCTCGGCTGGTCGACGTATGGCGTGGGCGACCAGATGAGCCACTACAACGTCAACTCGGGCGTTCCGAAGACGCTGATCCAGCACCTCATCCGGTGGGTCATCAGCAGCGGGCAGTTCGACGAGGAGACGGGCAAGATCCTCGCGGCGATCCTCGACACCGAGATCAGCCCGGAGCTGGTGCCGGGCGAGGAGATGCAGTCCACAGAGTCCAAGATCGGCCCGTACGCGCTGCACGACTTCACGCTCTTCCATGTGCTGCGGTACGGCTTCCGGCCGTCGAAGATCGCCTTCCTGGCCTGGCACGCCTGGCACGACCCGGAGGCCGGCGCCTGGCCGCCGAACTTCCCGGAGGCCAAGCGGGTGGCGTACGACCTCCCGGAGATCCGGCGCTGGCTGGAGGTGTTCTGCCGTCGCTTTTTCGCGTTCGCGCAGTTCAAGCGCTCGGCCATGCCGAATGGGCCGAAGGTCTCGGCGGGCGGTTCGCTTTCACCGCGCGGGGACTGGCGCGCACCGTCCGACAGCTCGGCGCGGGTATGGCTACGTGACCTTGCCCGCTTCGACATGCCCGAGGCGGGACGGTAACGATCCTGGAGGTGGGACGCGGTGACCGTACCGGAGGCGGGGCGGTGGCTGCCCAGTGGTGCGGCGCGCCCGCCGGTCGGGTACATGCGCGGCGACCACTCGCTCACGCCCGGCCGGCGGAGGTCCACCGCCTGGGCCGCTTCGGATAATGCGGTGCAGTCGGGAGGATGACAGGAGACGCTGGTGCAGTGAATCAGGTTCAGGAGATCGTGGGGCTGGTCGGCGGTGTGCTGGGCCAAGATGCCATCGGCACCTACCTCCACGGCTCCTCCGTGCTCGGCGGACTCAGGCCGGCCAGCGACGTGGACGTGCTGATCGTCTCCCGGCGGCGAATGGACGAGCAGGACCGACGGACACTCCTCGGTGGACTGCTCAGGATCTCCGGCTCCCGAAACAAGGTCCGCCCGGTCGAGCTCACTGTGGTCGTCCAGTCCGAGGTCAGGCCGTGGCGGTACCCACCGACCGGCGACTTCCTCTACGGCGAGTGGCTACGCGCCGAGTACGAGGCCGGGAAGGTCCCCCGGCCGGAGCCGATGCCCGATCTGGCCCTGCTGATCACCATGGCGTTGACCGGCGACCACCCCCTCACCGGCCCGCGCCCCGCGGAGGTCCTCGACCCGGTTCCGCAGGCCGACCTGGTCCGGGCAAGCGTGGCGGGTATCCCTGGCCTGCTCGACGACCTGGACAGCGACACCCGCAACGTCCTGTTGACCTTCGCCCGCATCTGGACCACGCTCGCCACTGGCCAGATCAAGTCCAAGGACGCCGCCGCCGACTGGGCTCTCGCCCAGCTCCCGCCCGAGCACCGCCCCGCCCTCGAGCACGCAAGACAGCTCTATCTCAACTGCTCCTACTCCGAGGAGAGCTGGAGTGACGCACTGCAGGCACAGGTGCGTCCGCATGTGGACCGCGTGCTCGCTGAAATCGACCGGCAGCGGAGCCGTCTGTGCCGCCATCCCCTGCCGGTTCTGTAACGCAGGTCAAAGCAGGTTTCTCGCCTTCGCATACTGAAGGCATGGCCATCTACGACACTCTCGGCGCGACGTACGGCCGGACCCGGCAGCCGGATGCGCGGATCGCCGCTCAGATCCACGCCGCACTCGGCAACGCCGCGGACGTGATCAACGTAGGAGCGGGCACCGGCTCCTACGAGCCACCGCAGACCGTTCTCGCCGTCGAGCCCAGCCAGATCATGCTCGCCCAGCGCCCACCCCGGTCCGCGCCCGCCGTGCGCGCGGTCGCCGAACGTCTTCCGGTGCGTGACAACGCTGCCGACGCCGTGATGGCACTGCTGACCGTCCATCACTGGAGTGACCTTGCGGCCGGCATCGCAGAACTCCGCCGGGTCGCGCGCCGCCGCATCGTCATCCTGACCTGGGACCAGCGGATCTTCCGCGAGAGGTTCTGGCTCGTGCGTGAGTACCTCCCACAGGCCGCCGCCTTCGACGACACCCGTGCCATCCCGACCGACCGGCTGGCCACGCTGCTCGGCGGGGCACATCAGGAGCCCGTCCATGTCCCGCACGACTGCACGGACGGGTTCGGCGCAGCGTATTGGCGCCGCCCCCACGCCTACCTCGACCCACAGGTGCGCGCCGGAATCTCCATGCTCGCCCAGACCGGAGAAGACGTCCTCGCTCCGGGCCTGGCACAGCTCACCGACGACCTCGCGACCGGCCACTGGCACGACCGTCACGCCGACCTGATCGCACTCGACACCATCGACGTCGGCTATCGACTCCTGGTGACAGATCTCTGACCTGCGCCAGGACGCCAGAAACGAAAGAGTTCCGTACGTCCGGGACCCGTCCCCAGTCACCTGCCGCAGTATGGAGACAAAGGCGTAAGGCGCCCTGTCCGTACGGCAGTTGGGGGAGTGAGTCGGTATGGGTGGATCCGAAGAGCCGTCGAGCGGAGGCGAGTTCACGCCGCCCGAGCCCCCGTCGTCGCCTCCGCCCCCGTCGTCGCCCCCTCCCCCGCCCTTCCCCCCGATGCCTGAAGGTCCGCCGGCCTCCTCGTGGTTGACCTATACGCTGCCGGAGGAGCCCGAGGACCCTGTGCCCGCGGACCCGTGGCGGGTCGCGGCGGCCGGGCTGTTCAATCTCAGCGGGCTCGGGCTCGGGTATGTGCTTCTGCAGCGCTGGCCGCAGGCCGCCCTGTGCTGGATCGCGTCCGGCATGCTGCTGGTGGCCGCGCTGCCCGCGGACCCCGACGGGCTGCCGGGTGGGGTGGTGTGGGCGTACGGCCTCGTGCTGGTGCTCGCCGCGGCGCATGGGGCGTGGCTGGCGCGCGGTGCGCGGCTGACGTTGCCGTGGCGGTCGACGGTCGCCGCCGGGCTCGGGCTTGTGCTGCTCGTCGTGCCGGCCGGTGGGGCGGTGGGGTACGAGGCGGCGCGGGAAGAGGCGTACCAGCAGATGCTGCTGGACCGGCTCGCCGAGACGGACCGGCTGGTCACCACCGCTTCGCAGCAAGCCAGCTTCGCCGAGGGCAAGGACGACTACCAGCGAGCGCTCAAGGCCTACCGTGCGCTCGGCGACGACCACCCCGGCAGCCGGGCGGCCCAGCGCGTCCCCGACCGCCTGGACCGGTTCTACGACACCGTCGCCGCGCCGTACCGCGAGAAGGAATACTGCGAGGCCCTGGAGCCGCTGCGCTATCTGTGGAAGCTGCCCGACACTATGGGCAGCAAGCGGCTCGGCCCCCTCGCCGACTGGCCCGAGGAGCCCCTGGCCACCTCGCTCTACGAGTGCGGCATCACCAACCTCGGCTCCAACGCCGTGACCGAAGCGGATGCGAACGACGGCGCGCTGGCCGACCTCCTGCGTACGTTCCCCGACTCGGCGCAGGCCGCCAAGGTCGAACCGGCCGTGAGCGCGGAGATCGCGAAACGGTCCAAGGCCCTGAAGGGCAACGACCCCTGCCCGGCCGGCGAACAGTTGCAGGCCATCAGCCAGACCGTCGTCGACCTGCCCGCCGGCAGCCCCGGTGACGGGCTGCGCGCGAAAGCCGCGGGCGCGGTGGAGTCCGCCGCCTACGCCTGCGGGGTGGACGAGTTCGAGGACGACAAGTTCGGCGCGGCGGCCGTGACGCTGGGCGACTTCGCCGACAAGTACAAGGACAACAAGAACGCCAAGCGTGCCCGGCAGATCGCCATCGCCGCGGAGATCGCCGAGGAACGGCCCCAGGCGGGCCGGACGCTGCCGCCGTCCCGCAGCCCGGGCGGCTCCAGGATGCCCATGGAGATCAGCAACGACGCCCCGACCGCGGTCGAGTTCCTCTACACCGGCCCCGTCACCGGCAGCGTCTACCTCCCGGCCTGCGCCGGCTGCACCAAGTACTCCAGCGAGTCGAGCGCCGAAACGGCGGCCTGCAAGAACAGCGGCATCGACTACCCGACCAGCTGGCTCAACCTGCCCGCCGGCAACTATCACACCCTCGTCAAGTACGCCGACGCGGACGCGGGGGACGTGACGAACCAGGCCGACGGCATGCGCATCGATCCCGGATACACGTACACCAACTGCACCTACGTGGTGACCGAGAGCAGTTACCCGGGGTATCCCGACATTCCGATGCCGGAGCTGCCGGAGCTCGAGCCGATCGAGCCCGCCGGCTCCTGAAAGCGAAGCCCGCCCCGAGAAGCCCGCCCGGTCAGGAACGCACCGCCTCCGAGTGCTGCGGCACGTTACCCGCAACCAGCCGTTCCCGACCGGCCTGTGGCGCGCGCCGCCGGTCCACGCCGTACGCCACACCGGCAACTCCCAGCCCCAGCACGGCGAGCAGCGCGCCCGCGAGCGCCGGAGACGTCACGCCGAAGCCCGCGGCAAGGGCCAGACCGCCGATCCACGCTCCCCCGGCGTTGGCGAGGTTGAACGCCGCCTGGTTGGCGGAGGACGCCAGCGACGGGGCCGAGGACGCCTTCTCCATGACCATCAGCAGGAGCGGGGAGCTGGTGACGAAGGCGGCCGTGCCGAGCAGGACCACGGCGATCGGTGCGCTCCACGCCGTTCCCATCAGGACCGGGAACAGCGCCAGGACCGCCACCAGCGAGATCAGCCCGCCGAAGAGCGTGCCCCGCATCGAGCGGTCCGCCAGGCGTCCGCCGAGCAGGTTGCCGGCCGTCGCGCCGACGCCGAACAGGGCGAGCAGCAGGGTCACGCTGGAGTCGGCGTACCCGGCGGAGTCGGTGAGCATCGGTGTGATGTAGCTGTACGCGGCGAACAGCGCGCCGAAGCCCGCGACCGTCGTGCCGAGGGCGAGCCACACGGGCAGCGACTTCAGCGCCGCGAGTTCGCCGCGCAGGCCGGCGCTGGGCGCGTGCGTGCCGTCGCGGGGGACGAGGAGTGCCAGGGAGACGACGGCCAGGACGCCGATGACGCTGACGCCGAGGAAGGTCGAACGCCAGCCCAGGGACTGGCCCATGAGCGTGGCCACCGGCACGCCGGCGATGTTGGCGACGGTCAGCCCGAGGAACATCAGCGACACCGCGCGTGCCTTGCGCTCGGGTGCCGCGAGGCCGGTGGCGACGACCGCGCCGACGCCGAAGAACGCGCCGTGCGGCAGCCCGCTGAGGAAGCGGGCGGCGAGCAGCCAGTCGTAGTCGGGGGCGAACGCGGAGAGCGCGTTGCCCGCCACGAACAGGGCCATCAGCCCGATCAGCACCGTGCGCCGGGGCATGCGCGCGGTGACCGCGGCGAGCAGCGGGGCGCCGATGACGACGCCGAGGGCGTAGGCGGAGACCAGGTGGCCGGCGCTGGGGATGGAGACGTGCAGGTCGTCCGCGACGTCGGGCAGCAGGCCCATCATCACGAATTCGGTGGTGCCGATGCCGAAGGCGCCCACGGCGAGGGCGAGTAGGGCCAGGGGCATGAAGGGGCCTGTGCCTTTCAAGAGCGGAGTTCCACAGCGAGTCTATGTTCAACTGCGGAACAAAGCCTCTCAGGCCCAGTATTCCGCCCGGTTAAGAGGACGTGTCGACCTTCACACGGGCAGCCACCGGCAAGTGGTCGCTCCCGGTCTGCGGCAGCGTCCACGACGTCACGGGCTCGACGCCCTTCACCATGATCTGGTCGATTCGCGCCATCGGGAACGACGCCGGCCAGCTGAACCCGAACCCGCTGCCCGCCGCGCCCTGTGTGGAGCGCATCTGGGCGGTGACGGCGTTCAGCGCGCGGTCGTTCATCGTGCCGTTGAGGTCGCCGAGCAGCACGACCCTCGGCAGCTTCTCGTGGGCGATGGCCTCACCGAGGGCGTTGGCGCTCTTGTCGCGCTGCCGGGCGGTGAACCCGGCCTCCAGCTTCACCCGCACCGACGGGAGGTGGGCGACGTACACCGCGACCTGCCCGGCGGGCGTGGTCACGGTGGCGCGCATGGCGCGCGTCCAGCCCAGCTTGATGTCGACGGGCCGGACACCGGAGAGCGGGTACTTGCTCCACACTCCGACGGTGCCTTCCACGGAGTGGTACTTGTACGTCGACGCCAGCGCGTCCTCGTACGTCGGCACCGCCGCCCCCTTCAGCTCCTCCAAGGCCACCACGTCGGCGCCGGAGGCGGCCACGTCACGGGCGGTGCCGGACGGGTCGGCGTTGTCGGCGTTGACGTTGTGCGTGGCCACCGTGAGGTCGCCGCCGGTGCCGGTCTTGTCGGTGACCAGGCCGCCGAACAAGTTCAGCCATACGGTCGCCGGGACGAGCACGGCGATCAGCGCGGTCGCCGACTTCCGGACCAGCGCCAGCACGAGCAGCACCGGGATGGACAGTCCCAGCCAGGGCAGGAAGGTCTCGATGAGGCTGCCCAGGTTGCCGACCGCGTTGGGGATGCGCGAGTGCAGCACCATCAGCAGGGCGAGCAGCAGCGCCAGGACGGCGACGACGAGGCCGCGGCGCCAGATCCGGGGGTCACCGCGCCAGCCGGTGGTCAGTCTGCCGAGCAGGCGCCGGAACCGGGAGCTTTGCGACTCGGGCCCCGAGCCGTCCTTGTCCGTCTCCGTCACGTATGCCTGCTGCGCCATACCGTCGCCTCACTACCTGCCGTGCACACCGTCCGTCCCCCGTGTTCTACAAGACCCTAGGGGATGATCGGCTCCGTTCCCGCCGTCTTCTGACGGCCGTACGGGCACGAGGACGTACAAGTCGGCACGGGCAGTTCCGGTGCCGGGCGTGGAAAGCGCGCTCTGTGACGTACCACGCACATGCGCGTTACGCGGGTGGCGAACTGACGGGGCGTAGTCCGTCGAGGACCGCGTCGACGATCTGCTCCGACATGCCCTCCGGGAGGTCGGCGTCCCGGCGCATCATGGTGCGGAAGAGCATGGGGCCGACGAACATGTCGTTCATCAGCTCGACGTCGATGTCCGTGCGGAGTTCGCCATTGGCCTGCCCCCGCCGCAGGATCTCGATCTGGAGGCGGCGCCGCGGCTCCACGACGGTCGCGTGGTAGGCGGCCCAGATCTTCGGGCTGCTCTTCATCTGGGCGTAGACGTTGTGCAGCAGCAAGGAGGAACGGGTCATCAGCCCACGCCTGCGCAGCTGTTCCAGGAGGGCCACGAGGTCGTCGCGCATCGAGGTGCCGGGGAGTTCGGGATCCGGCGGCTCGGCCGTGCGTACGACGTCGACGAAGAGCGCCTCCTTGCCGCTCCAGCGGCGGTAGATGGTGGCCTTGCCGACGCCGGCGGTGCGGGCGATGCGCTCGATGGACAGTTCCGCGAGCGGCACGCCCTCCTCCAGGAGCTTCACCACGCCGTCCACAATCGCACGCTCCGCGGCTTCGCTGCGGGGGCGGCCCCGTCCGGGGCCCTCCTGCTTGGGTTCGCTGCCGGCGAGGCTGCTCACGTCGGTCCGTCCCTTCTGTGGCCTGAGGTGATTCTCTCCCGGGTACGGCCCTTACTCGGCCGACACCAACTCCTGCTCCTCCTTGCCCTCCTGGCGTGCCGTCATCCTCCCCGGCAGGAACAGGCCCACCACCACGGCGCCGATCACCGCGACCCCCGCCCCGCACAGCGCGGTGAGGTGCATGGCGTGCAGGAAGGCGTCATTGGCCGGGGTGATGAGCGACTGCCCCTCGGGGCCGAGCTTCGCGGCGACACCGAGCGTGGCCTCGATGGACTCGCCCGCGGTGTGGCGTACGTCGGCGGGGAGCGCGCCCAGCTTGTCCTCGATGCCGTTGCGGTAGGCCGTCGACAGGACCGAGCCGAGGACCGCGATGCCCAGGGCCCCGCCGACCTGGCGGAAGGTGTTGCTGAGGGCGGAGGCGGAGCCGGCCTTCTCGCGGGGCAGGGCCTGCATGATGACGACGCTGGTCGGGGTCATGATGTGCGCCATGCCGGTGCCCATCAGGAAGAAGATCACTTCGAGGATCCAGATGGGCGTGTCCGCCTCCAGCGTCGCGAACGCGGCCAGCATCGCGGCGATGATCAGCATCCCGGCCGTGGTCGTCGCCCTGTTCCCGAACCGGTCGACCATCAGCCGGGCCCGCGGCGCGAAGATCAGCTGGGCGGCGGCCAGCGGCAGCATCAGCAGGCCGGTCTGCAGCGGCGAGTAGCCGCGCACGCTCTGGGTGTAGAAGACGGAGAAGAAGGTCACGCCCATCAGCGCGAAGAAGACCAGCGCGATGGCGGCGATCGCGGCCGAGAAGACCTTGTTCTTGAAGTACCTGACGTCGATGGACGGATGGTCGCTGCGCGCCTCGAACACCACGAATCCGACGAGTACGGCCACTCCCGCACCGATCGTCGCCAGCACCTGCGGGTCGGTGAAGTCGGCGAGCTGGCCGCCCTTGATGATGCCGTAGACGAGCAGGACCAGCCCGATGACCGACAGGATCACGCCGACCGGGTCGATCCGGCCGGGCTTCGGGTCGCGGGAGTCGGGCACCAGCCACACCATCAGCGCGACGGCGAGGATCACGATCGGCACGTTGATGAGGAAGACCGAGCCCCACCAGAAGTGGTCGAGCAGGACACCGCCGGTGATCGGGCCGATGGCGATGGCGAGACCGACGCCGCCCGCCCAGATGCCGATGGCCTTCGGCTGCTCCTCGCGCTCGAAGACGTTCATGAGGACGGCGAGGGTGGCCGGCATGACGAACGCGGCACCGAAGCCCATCACCGCACGGAAGGTGATCAGCTCGCCGGGCGAGCCGGACCAGGCGGCGAGGGCGGAGCCGATGCCGAACAGGACGAGCCCGCCGAGCAGGACCTTTTTGCGGCCCAGCCGGTCGCCGAGGAGCCCGGCCGTGAACAGCAGGCCGGCGAAGACCAGGGTGTAGGAGTTGATCGCCCACTCCAGCTCGCTCTGGGTGGCGCCCAGACCGGTCGGCGCGGGGGTCGAGATCGTCTTGATGGCGACGTTCAGGATGGAGTTGTCGAGCACCACGATCAGGAGGCTCAGCATCAGGACGCCGAGGATCGCCCAGCGGCGCCGGTGGACGGCTTCCGGTATCCGGGGGCTGTCGGAGACGGCAGGGGTAGTCATGCCGCCGAGCGTAGGCCCTTTACGATACGAGACCGTCTCGTATTATAAATCTTTTACCCAGCTCTTACGTGAAGGCCGGCTCCTACGTGACGAGGGTCCTCTAGCCGTCCTCTGGCACGAGGTGCCACCATGGAGGGGATCCGGGGACGCCGTCAGGGTGCCTCGAGATGACGTAAGGAGCCGTGCCATGACGCAGCTTCCGGCTGCCCAGACCGCGCAGCAGACACCTTCCGACGGCAGCAAGGCGCTGTACGGGGGCAAGAGCACGCGACGTATCACTGTTCGCGACATCGCCGCCGCCAAGGAGCGCGGCGAGAAGTGGCCCATGCTCACCGCGTACGACGCGATGACCGCGTCCGTCTTCGACGAGGCCGGCATCCCGGTCATGCTCGTCGGCGACTCGGCGGGCAACTGCCACCTCGGGTACGACACGACCGTGCCCGTCACGCTCGACGAGATGACCATGCTGTCCGCCGCCGTCGTACGGGGCACGTCCCGCGCCCTCATCGTCGGCGACCTGCCCTTCGGGTCCTACCAGGAGGGTCCGGTGCAGGCGCTGCGCTCGGCGACCCGGCTGGTGAAGGAGGCCGGGGTCGGGGCGGTCAAGCTGGAGGGCGGCGAGCGGTCGCACCGGCAGATCGAGCTGCTGGTCGAGTCCGGGATTCCGGTGATGGCGCACATCGGGCTGACGCCGCAGTCCGTGAACGCGATGGGGTATCGCGTGCAGGGGCGTGGCGAGGAGGCCGCGCATCAGCTGCTGCGGGACGCCAAGGCCGTGCAGGACGCCGGGGCGTTCGCGGTGGTGCTGGAGCTGGTGCCGGCGGAGCTGGCGGCCGAGGTGACGCGCACGCTGCACATCCCGACCGTCGGGATCGGGGCCGGGCCGGAGACGGACGCGCAGGTCCTCGTCTGGACCGACATGCTGGGGCTGACCGGGGGCCGGGTGCCGAAGTTCGTGAAGCAGTACGCCAACCTGCGTGAGGTCATGGGCAACGCGGCGAAGGCGTTCGCCGAGGATGTCGTCGGCGGAACGTTCCCGTTGGAGGAGCACTCCGTCCACTAGAGCCACCGTCGCACCACTGGCAGCCCGCCGATCTTCCCCCGTCGGCGGGCTGTCACCTTTTTGCGCCTAAACCGGCGCCGCTCTCGCGGACCTGGTTGCTCGCCGTCGTGGTTCCTCAATTGATGGCTGCGGTGCGTGTCGGGGAGTTGTCGGTGCTGTCGGATGCTTGTCGGTGGTTTGTCGGTGGGCCCTGGCACTGTCACTGCCATGACGCGAATCGACAAGAACGCCACAGTCGCAGTGAGCGTGCGGGGGTTGGTCAAGCACTACGGGGAGACGAAGGCGCTGGACGGCGTCGACCTGGATGTGCGTGAGGGCACCGTGATGGGTGTGCTCGGGCCGAACGGGGCCGGCAAGACCACCCTCGTGCGGATTCTGTCCACGCTCATCACCCCGGACTCCGGACAGGCCACCGTCGCCGGGTACGACGTCGTGCGGCAGCCCCGGATGCTGCGCCGGGTGATCGGGCTCACGGGGCAGTACGCCTCCGTGGACGAGAAGCTCCCCGGCTGGGAGAACCTGTACATGATCGGGCGGCTGCTCGACCTGCCGCGCAAGGAGGCGCGGGCCCGCGCCGACGCGCTCCTGGAGCGCTTCTCGCTGACGGACGCCGCCAAGCGCCCGGCGAACACCTACTCCGGCGGTATGCGGCGCCGGCTCGACCTCGCCGCCTCGATGATCGGCCGCCCGCAGGTGCTGTTCCTCGACGAGCCCACCACCGGGCTCGACCCGCGCACCCGCAACGAGGTGTGGGACGAGGTCAAGGCGATGGTCGGGGACGGGGTGACCGTCCTGCTGACCACCCAGTACATGGAGGAGGCCGAGCAGCTGGCCTCCGAGCTGACCGTCGTGGACCGTGGCAAGGTCATCGCGAACGGCGAGATCGAGGAGCTGAAGGCGAAGGTCGGCGGCCGCACCCTGCGGATCAAGCCGGCCGACCCGCTCCAGCTGCGCCCGCTCGCCCGCGACCTCGACGAGCTGGGCATCACCGGCCTCGCCACCACCACCGTCGACACCGAAGGTGGCACCGTCCTGGTGCCGATCCTCAGCGACGAGCAGCTCACCGCCGTGACCGGCGCGGTCGTCGCCCGCGGCATCACGATCAGCTCCATCACCACCGAACTGCCCAGCCTGGACGAGGTGTTCCTCTCCCTGACCGGCCACCGCGCGAGCGCCCCGCAGGACGCCGTGCCCACCGACGCCCGCGAGGAGGTCGCCGTATGAGCGCCATCACCGTTGACCTGAAGGACGACGCCCGGATCCCCCTGCGTGGCCATCTGCGCCACACCGGCGCCCTGGTCCGCCGCAACCTGCTGTGGATCCGGCAGGACCCCGAGTCGATGTTCGACGCCCTGCTGATGCCGGTCGTCTTCACCCTGCTGTTCGTGTACGTCTTCGGCGGCTCGATCGGGCAGGCGCTGGGCGGCGGTCAGGACGGGTATGTGCAGTACGTCATCCCGGGCATGATCGCGATGATGAGCATGACGCTCTCGCAGGGCGTCGGCACCGGCTTCAGCCAGGACTTCAACTCCGGTGTCATGGACCGCTTCCGGTCCCTGCCGATCGGGCGCGGCTCGGTGCTGTTCGCGAAGATCTCGGTCGAGCTGCTGCGGATGCTGTTCGCGACGACGGTGCTGATGATCGTCGCGGTGCTGGTCGGTTTCGACATCAAGGACTGGCCCGGTCTGTTCGCGGCCGTCGGCCTGTCCACGGTGTTCGCCTCGTCGATCATGTGGGTGTTCCTCACCCTGGGCGTGATCCTGAAGAACGCGCAGTCCGTGCAGGCGATGGGCTTCCTGGTGCTGTTCCCGCTGCAGTTCGGCTCGTCGATCTTCGCGCCGACGAACTCGATGCCGGGCTGGCTGGAGGCGTTCACCGACTACAACCCGCTGTCCACGCTCGCGGACGCGTCGCGCGGACTGATGGTGGGCGGCCCGGTCGCGCACGACCTGTGGGTGACGCTTGCCTGGTCGGTGGCGATCACGGCGGTGATGGCGCCGGTGGCGATCCACAAGTTCCGCACCAAGAACTGAGTTCGCCGTAGGTGCGCTCACACCAGGGCGGCGGCCTCCTCCGGGGAGAGGCCGCCGCCCTCCGCGTACGCCGTCTCGTACTCCTCGTCGCCGAGCAGCTGCCGGAGCGGCTGCTCGGCCTTCTCACGCACGGTGCGCTCCAAGGCCGACGGGACATGGCGGGGCGGCAGCAGGGCGTCCGCGGCGCCGACGCAGCGGGCGCCGTCGCGGGCCCGGCGGCCGCCGTCGAGGCCGGCCAGGGCGACGGCGGCGGTGATCAGATGCCCCGAGCGCATCGCCGGCGCGACGGCCTCGGACAGCGGGTCCCGGGCATGCTCCAGCGCCCGCCGGATCTTGTCGAGGGCGTCCCCGTGACAGCCGTCGACCGCGTCCAGCCAGGCCTCCGCCCCCAGGATGAAGGCATCGAAGACGACGAAATGGGCGATGGGGAACTCCTCGCGCAGCAGCCGGAGGTGCTCGCGCGCCTCCGGGACGCGGTCGGTCATGCCGAGCCAGCCGGCGAGGAAGAGCCGGGCGGCGGGCATGGCCTCGTTGTGGGAGCCGTTCTGCTCTGCGATGACGTCGCGCAGGATGCGCTCGCCGCGCTCGGCCGCACCCGACTCCAGCAGCGCGCTGCCGAGGCGGGCGCGGAGCACGGCCATGTGGCCGCGGGCGCCGAGCCGTTCGGCCTGCTCGATGGCAGCCTCGTAGTCGACGATGGCACGGCGGTAGTCGCCCCCGCGTTCGCGGGCCTCGGCGCGGGCGGAGAGCGCTTCCGCGGTACCCCAGGCGTCGCCGAGGCGCCGGTAGATCTCCAGCGACTCGTCGGCGTCGCGGGTGGCGCTGCCGGCCCAGTCGGCGCGGTTGGCGAGCAAGTTCGCACGCATCTGGAGGCAGGCGGCCAGCTCCCACTCGTAGCCGGGCGCGCTCCGGCAGGTACGGACGGCGGCATCGCCGATCTCGCGCACCCGGTCCAGGTCGCCGGTCATCAGCACGGCGAAGAACCAGAGGATGCCGGGGCTGCGGCAGGTCTGCGGCAGCCCGGGCTGGTAGGTCGCGGCGATGGCCCGCAGTTTCTCCTGTGCCTCGGGGGTCTGCCAGGCGTCCAACTCGGTGTCCATGCAGGCGAGATGGACGAGATGGACGCCGCGCCGCGCCTCGTCGAGCACCAGGCCCGTCCAGGGCGGGGCCGTGTCCGTGCAGCGCTCCCACAGCGGCTCGGCCGTGCGCACGGGCGGGGCGAAGGGGTCGGGGCCCAGGTCCTTGACCTCGCGGGACCAGTTGCGGGCCTCGATGCGCAGGTCGCGCATCTGCCAGTACCAGCCCAGCGACAGCACCAGGCACAGCGCTTCCTGTTCATCGCGGGCGGCGACAGCGTGGCGCAGGGCGGTGCGGATGTTCTCGTACTCGCGCTCCAGCCGTTCGATGGCGGCGCGCTGTCCGGGGCCGCGCAGCAACGCGTCGGTGGTGCGGGCGAGTTCGCGGAAGTACGTCAGATGCGCCTGCTCGGCGGCGGGGCGTCCGCCGGACTCGTCGAGCCGTTCGCCCGCGTACTCGGCGACGGTCTCCAGGAGCCGGTAGCGCATCTCGCCGAGTTCACCCGAAGGGGCGGCCACGACAAGGGACTTGTCGACGAGGGAGCCGAGCGCGTCGAGGGCGGCCGGTCCGCAGACGGCCTCGGCGGCGGCGAGGTCGCAGCCGCCCGCGAACACCGACAGCCGGCACAGGACGTCGCGTTCGTCCGCGTCGAGCAGGTCCCAGGACCAGTCGACGACGGCACGCAGGGTCTGCTGGCGGGGCAGCACGGTACGGCTGCCGGAGGTGAGCAGCCGGAAGCGGTCGTCGAGCCGGTCCACGATCTGACGGGGCGTCAACATCCGTAGCCGGGCCGCCGCGAGCTCGATGGCGAGGGGCAGCCCGTCGAGCCGCCGGCAGATCTCGGCGGCGGCCTCGGGATCGTCCTCGAT
>NZ_JBQQBS010000011.1:0-230854 GCF_052245395.1 Streptomyces sp. 4N124 | reverse complement strand
CCGTCCCCGTTCTCCTACTTCTATACCGATACCGCGATCACCGAGATCGAGCCGGACTACGAGCCCTGGTTCTCGCCGCTGTACGAGCCGCCCTCCGCCGAGATCGAGTCGGGGCTGTTCGCCCTCCAGGCGGCGATCGGCGCCGGCGCCCTCGCCTACTACTTCGGTGTGCGACGTGGGCGGCGCCAAGGTGAGCAGCGGGCGTTGGCTCGGCAGGCCACCGAAGCCGCGGCCGGCGACAAGACCGCACCCGACGGGGAAGCCGCGCGCGACGACAAGGCCGCGCACGAGCCCGACGGCGCGCGCGGCGCCGCCGGACAGGCCTGATCGCGCGTGCTGCCCATCGACGCGGCGGCGCACAGCAGCCGCTGGCGCCGCCGTCCCCCCGTGGACAAGGCCGTGCTCGGGCTTGGCCTCACCGTCCTGGCGATCTCGCTGCCGCCATGGCCGGGCGCGGACCTGGTGCTGCTGACCGCGCTCGCCGTGCTGCTGGGCCCGGCGGGCGTACCCGGCCGCAGGCTGTGGCGTGCCTACCGTGTCCCGCTGGGCTTCTGCGTGACCGGCGCGGCCACCCTGCTGGTGCAGGTCGGCGGACCGGACGGGTTCCTGACCCTGGCCGCCGAGGGGCATGTGCGCGCCGGGGAACTGCTGCTGCGCACCTCGGCCGCATCCCTCGGCGTGCTGCTGTTCGCGTTCACCACACCCATGTCCGATCTGCTGCCCCGCCTGGTGAAGGCCGGGATTCCCGCACCGGTCGTCGACGTCGCGCTGGTGACGTACCGCATGAGCTTCCTGCTGCTGGACTCGATGCGCCGGATCCGGGAGGCGCAGGCCGCGCGGCTCGGGCACACCACGCGGGCCGCCGCCTGGCGTTCGCTGGCCGGGCTCGGCGCGACCGCGTTCGTGCGGGCCTTCGACCGGGCGACACGGCTGCAGGCCGGGCTCGCCGGGCGCGGCTACGACGGCACCCTGCGCGTCCTCGTGCCCGAGGCCCGCATCTCCGTCCGCTTCACGGCCGCCAGCGTGGCGCTGCTCGCGACGCTGGCCGCCCTCACCCTCGTACTGGAAAGGCCGCTGACATGAGCACCCTCGCGTGGGAAGGGCCCCTGTCATGAGCGACGCCGCCCTCGTGGCCCTGCGGGGCGCCTCCTTCGCCTACGAGGACGGTCCGGCCGTCCTCAGCGAGCTCGACTTCGAGGTGCGTGAGGGGCGTGCGCTCGCGCTGCTCGGGCGCAACGGCACCGGCAAGACGACGTTGATGCGGCTGTTGAGCGGCGGACTGCGGCCGCACACCGGGGAGTTGACGCTCGACGGGCAGCGGGTGTCGTACGACCGGAAAGGACTGACGCGGCTGCGGACCACCGTGCAGCTGGTGGTGCAGGACCCGGACGACCAGTTGTTCGCCGCGTCCGTCGCGCAGGACGTGTCGTTCGGGCCGCTGAATCTGGGGCTGCCCGACCCGGATGTGCGGGCGCGGGTGGCCGAGGCGCTTGCCGCGCTGGACATCGCCGCCCTGGCCGACCGGCCCACGCATCTGCTGTCCTACGGTCAGCGCAAGCGGACGGCGATCGCGGGCGCGGTCGCGATGCGGCCCCGGGTGCTGATCCTGGACGAGCCGACCGCGGGGCTCGACCCCGACGGCCAGGAGCGGCTGCTCGCCACCCTCGGCGCCCTGCGCGCGGGCGGCACCACGGTGGTGATGGCGACGCACGACGTGGACCTCGCCCTGCGCTGGGCCGACGACACGGCGCTGCTCACCCCGTCCGGAGTACGCACCGGCCCGGCCGCCGAGATGCTGGCCCGCACCGACCTCCTCCAGCAGGCCGGGCTGCGGCTGCCGTGGGGTGTCGCGGCGGCCCAAGTACTCTGTGCGCACGGCCTGTTGGCCGCGACGGCAACGGGCCCGCGCACCCCCGAGGAACTAGCCGCGCTGGTGGTGGTCTAAGCGCACCCGGCGAGCGCCCCGAAGGGGCGCGGGGCTGTACCCATATGCGGCTCCGCCGCGGGGGGAGGGGGGCGACCAGCCCACGGACCCGCACACGCCCGACGGCCCGCGCCCCCACGGCGGAGCCGCACATCGCCCCAACCCGGCGAAGCGATGCGGCGTCGGTCACAGAAGCGGCGAGGGCAAGGTCACAGCCTGGGGCTCTGCTCCTGCTCAAGGGCTCTCGCCTAGCATCCCGAGCATGACAGTCCTGCCCAATGACGGGCTCTCGACGGCCGCCGAGTTCCCCGCCGCGACCCATGAGCAGTGGCAACGCCTCGTGGAGGGCGTCCTGCGCAAGTCTGGCCGGGACGTCACGGGTGCCGCCGCCGAGGACGCCCTGGCCACCGCGCTGGAGGACGGGCTGCGCACCCGGCCCCTGTACACCGCGCTCGACACCGCTCCCGAAACCGGTTTCCCGGGTTTTGCCCCGTTCGTACGGGGTGGCCGCCCGGAGGGCAACACCAAGGGCGGCTGGGATGTGCGGCAGCGGCACGCGACGGCCTCGGGCGACCTCGCCCTCGCCGACCTCGAAAACGGCGTCACCTCCCTGTGGCTGGTTGTCGGTGAAGGCGGTTTCCCGGTCTCAGCGCTCGGCCAAGTGCTCGAAAGCGTGTACCTGGACCTCGCGCCCGTCGTCCTGGAGGCCGGCCGGGACACCGAGGAGGCGGCAGGCCAACTGCTGCGGCTGTACGAGGAGCGCGGCGTCGCCCCTGAGGCGGCGCGCGGCAATCTGGGTGCCGACCCGCTCGGGTACGAGGCCCGGACCGGGCAGCAGCTCGACTTCGCGCCCACGGCCGGACTGGCCCGGCGGTGCGCCGAGGAGTACCCGGGGCTGCGGTCGCTGACCGTGGACGCGCTGCCGTACCACGAGGCCGGTGGCTCGGCCGCGCAGGAGCTGGGCGCCTCGCTCGCGACCGGTGTCGCCTATCTCCGGGAGCTGACCGCGGCCGGGCTCACCGTCGAACAGGCCTGCGCACAGCTGGAGTTCCGCTACGCGGCCACCGCCGACCAGTTCCTGACCATCGCCAAGCTGCGCGCGGCGCGGCGGCTGTGGGCGCGGGTCGCCGAGGTGAGCGGAGGGCCCGGCAGGCAGGTGCAGCACGTGGTGACCTCGCCGGTGATGATGTCGCGCCGCGACCCGTGGGTGAACATGCTGCGCACCACGGTCGCCACGCTGGCCGCCGGGGTCGGCGGCGCCGACTCCGTCACCGTGCTGCCCTTCGACCACGCGCTCGGCCTGCCGGACGCGTTCGCCCGGCGCATCGCCCGCAACACCTCGACGATCCTCATCGAGGAGTCGCACCTGGCCCGGGTGATCGACCCGGCGGGCGGCTCCTGGTACGTGGAGCGGCTCACCGACGAACTCGCCCACGCGGGCTGGGAGTTCTTCCAGTGGCTGGAGCAGATCGGCGGCCAGGCGGCCGCGCTGCGCTCGGGCCGGCTGGGAGAGAAGCTGGCGGAGACCTGGGAGGCGCGCAGCGCGAAGCTCGCCAAGCGGCGCGAACCCATCACCGGTGTCAGCGAGTTCCCGCACCTCGCCGAGAAGCCGGTGGAGCGCGCGTCCGCGCCCGCGGCGCCGTCCGGCGGCCTGCCCCGTGTCCACCGCGACGAGGCGTACGAGGCGCTGCGCGCCCGCTCCGACGCCCACCTCGCCGCGACCGGCACCCGGCCGCGGATCTTCCTCGCCGCGCTCGGCCCCGCCGCCGCCCACACCGCACGGCTCACCTTCGCCGCGAACCTCTTCCAGGCGGGCGGCATCGAACCCGTCACGGAGGGCACGTTCGAGGAGAGCGGCGCCACCGAGGCCTGCCTCTGCTCCAGCGACACGCTGTACGAGGAGCAGGCGGCGGACACCGCACAGGCCCTGAGGACAGCGGGCGCCACACATGTGTTCCTCGCGGGCAAGCCCGGGCAGTACCCCGTCGACGACTACGTCTTCGCGGGCTGCGACGCCGTAGCCGTACTCTCCGCCACCCTCGACCGCATGGGAGTGTCCTGATGGGAATCCCCGACTTCACCGGGATCGAACTCGGGGAGCCGAGGACCGACGTCGGCGCCGACGAGTGGCGCAAGGCCGCGGGGAGCGACGACGCGTTCTGGGAGACCCCGGAGGGCATCGCGGTCAAGCCGCTCTACACCGGCCATGACCTGGAGGGCCTCGACTTCCTTCAGACGTACCCGGGCATGGCGCCGTATCTGCGCGGCCCGTACCCGACGATGTACGTCAACCAGCCCTGGACGATCCGCCAGTACGCGGGCTTCTCCACCGCCGAGGAGTCCAACGCCTTCTACCGGCGCAACCTCGCCGCCGGGCAGAAGGGCCTGTCGGTCGCCTTCGACCTGCCGACGCACCGCGGCTACGACAGCGACCACCCGCGGGTGACCGGCGACGTCGGCATGGCGGGCGTGGCCATCGACTCCATCTACGACATGCGGCAGCTCTTCGACGGCATCCCGCTGGACAAGATGACCGTATCGATGACGATGAACGGCGCCGTGCTGCCCATCCTCGCGCTGTACATCGTGGCGGCGGAGGAACAGGGCGTACCGCCCGAGAAGTTGGCCGGGACCATCCAGAACGACATCCTCAAGGAGTTCATGGTCCGCAACACCTACATCTATCCGCCGAAGCCGTCGATGCGGATCATCTCCGACATCTTCGCCTTCACCTCGCAGCGGATGCCCCGCTACAACTCGATCTCCATCTCCGGCTATCACATCCAGGAGGCCGGCGCGACGGCCGACCTGGAGCTGGCGTACACGCTCGCCGACGGTGTGGAGTACATCCGGGCCGGGCGTGAAGCGGGCCTGGACGTGGACGCGTTCGCGCCGCGGCTCTCCTTCTTCTGGGCGATCGGCATGAACTTCTTCATGGAGGTCGCCAAGCTGCGCGCGGCGCGGCTGCTGTGGGCGAAGCTGGTGTCCCAGTTCGAGCCGAAGAACTCCAAGTCCCTTTCCCTGCGCACCCATTCGCAGACCTCGGGCTGGTCACTGACGGCGCAGGACGTGTTCAACAACGTCACGCGTACGTGCGTCGAGGCGATGGCCGCGACGCAGGGCCACACCCAGTCGCTGCACACCAACGCCCTCGACGAGGCGCTCGCGCTGCCCACCGACTTCTCGGCGCGCATCGCCCGCAACACGCAGCTGTTGATCCAGCAGGAGTCCGGCACGACGCGGGTGATCGACCCCTGGGGCGGCAGCGCCTACGTCGAGAAGCTGACGTACGACCTGGCCCGCCGTGCCTGGCAGCACATCCAGGAGGTCGAGCAGGCGGGCGGCATGGCGCAGGCCATCGACGCGGGCATCCCCAAGCTGCGCGTGGAGGAGGCGGCGGCACGGACGCAGGCCCGCATCGACTCGGGGCGGCAGCCGGTCATCGGCGTGAACAAGTACCGGGTGGACTCCGACGAGCAGATCGACGTGCTCAAGGTGGACAACTCCTCCGTGCGCACCCAGCAGATCGAGAAGCTGCGGCGACTGCGCGAGGAGCGCGACAGCGTCGCCTGCCAGGACGCGCTGGACGCGCTGACCCGGGCGGCGGCAGGAGAGGGCAACCTGCTGGAGCTGGCGGTGAACGCGGCCCGCGCGAAGGCCACCGTCGGGGAGATCTCCGACGCCCTGGAGAAGGTGTACGGGCGGCACGCGAGCCAGATCCGTACGATCTCCGGCGTGTACCGCAACGAAGCCGGCTCCTCCCCGTCCGTCGACCGCACCCGCACCCTCGTCGCCTCCTTCGAGGAGGCCGAGGGCCGCCGCCCGCGCATCCTGGTCGCCAAGATGGGCCAGGACGGCCACGACCGCGGCCAGAAAGTGATCGCGACCGCCTTCGCCGACCTCGGCTTCGACGTCGACGTCGGCCCGCTGTTCCAGACGCCCGGCGAGGTGGCCCGCCAGGCGGTGGAGGCGGACGTGCACATCGTGGGCGTCTCGTCGCTGGCCGCCGGGCACCTCACCCTCGTACCGGCGCTGCGCGAGGAGCTGGCGGCGGAGGGCCGGGAGGACATCATGATCGTCGTCGGTGGGGTGATCCCGCCGCAGGACGTGCCGACCCTGCTGGAGATGGGCGCGACGGCCGTGTTCCCGCCCGGGACGGTGATCCCGGACGCGGCCTACGACCTCGTGAAGCGACTGTCGGCCGACCTCGGACACCCGCAGTGATCGATCTCGACACGTATGTGAAGGGCGTGCTCGACGGGAAGCGGGCACTCGTCGCACGCGCCATCACGCTCGTCGAGTCGACCCGACCTCAACACCGCGCGCTGGCACAGGAGTTGCTGACCGAGCTGCTCCCGCACAGCGGCCGGGCCCGGCGGATCGGGATCAGCGGGGTGCCGGGCGTGGGGAAGTCGACGTTCATCGACGCGTTCGGCACGATGCTGACGTCGCTCGGTCACCGGGTCGCGGTGCTCGCCGTCGACCCGTCGTCCACGCGTACGGGCGGCTCGATCCTCGGCGACAAGACCCGGATGGAACGCCTGGCCGTGGACCCCGCGGCCTTCGTCCGTCCCTCGCCCAGCGCGGGCACGCTCGGCGGGGTCGCCAAGGCCACGCGCGAGTCGATGGTGGTGATGGAGGCCGCGGGCTACGACGTCGTGCTCGTCGAGACGGTCGGCGTCGGCCAGTCGGAGACCGCGGTTGCGGGCATGGTCGACTCCTTCCTCCTGCTCACGCTGGCCCGCACCGGCGACCAGCTGCAGGGCATCAAGAAGGGTGTGCTGGAGCTGGCCGACGTCATCGCCGTGAACAAGGCGGACGGACCGCACGAACGCGACGCCCGTGCGGCGGCGCGTGAACTGTCGGGTGCGTTGCGGCTGATGCATGGGAAGGACGTCGCCTGGACGCCGCCCGTCCTGCACTGCAGCGCCCGTGAGTCGACCGGCCTGGACACGGTCTGGGAGCGCCTCGAACAGCACCGTGCGCTGCTGGATTCCAGCGGCCGTCTCACCGCCAAGCGCCGTGACCAGCAGGTCGACTGGACGTGGAGCATGGTCCGCGATGAGCTGCTGGGTCGGCTGCATGCGGATCCGGCGGTGCGTTCGGTTGCGCCCGGGCTTGAACAGCAGGTGCGGGATGGGGAGTTGACTGCGACGCTGGCGGCGGAGCGGATTCTTAAGGCCTTCGGAAGGTAGTGCTCTGCGGGCCGGTGGGGGCTGGTCGCGCAGTTCCCCGCGCCCCTATAGGGCGCGTTCAGGCGACCTGTGCTGCGAATGCCTGGTATGCGCGGTCGTCGAACAGGACGAACCTGACCTCCTCTACCGACGTTTCGGTGGCCCTCACCGTCTCCACCGCGATCCGGGCCGCGTCCTCCATCGGCCAGCGGTACACGCCCGTGGAGATGGCGGGGAATGCTACGGTCCGGGCGCCCAGGTCGTCGGCCACTCGTAGCGCTTCCCGGTAGCAGGACGCGAGGAGGGCGGAACGGTCCTCGGTGGGGCTGAAGACGGGACCAACGGTGTGGATCACCCAGCGTGCGTCCAGTTCGCCCGCCGTCGTGGCGACCGCCTGCCCGGTGGGCAGACCCTTGCCGTACTGGGCCGCGCGCAGCGCCCGGCACTCCTCGAGGATCGCGGGGCCGCCGCGCCGGTGGATGGCGCCGTCCACGCCGCCTCCGCCGAGCAGGGAGGAGTTCGCCGCGTTGACGATGGCGTCGGCGGTCTGCCGGGTGATGTCGCCCTGGACGAGGGTGATGGTGGTCATGGCTGCCTCAGCTTCCGCCAGACCGCCTTCGCCGCGTTGTGCCCCGACATGCCGTGCACTCCGGGTCCGGGCGGGGTGGCCGAGGAGCAGATGAAGACGGCCGGGTGGGGGGTGCTGTACGGGAACAGGGACAGCTTGGGCCGCAGCAGGGTCTGGAGTCCGGAGACGGCGCCGGAGGCGATGTCTCCACCGACATAGTTGGCGTTGCGGGCGGCCAGTTCGGGCGGGCCGGCGGTCGCGCGGGCGAGGACCCGGTCGCGGAATCCCGGGGCGAAGCGCTCCAGTTGGCGCTCGATGGCGTCGGTGAGGTCGCCGGTCCAGCCGCTGGGGACATGGCCGTACGCCCAGAAGACCTGCTTCCCGGCCGGAGCCCGGGTGGGGTCGACGACACTGGGCTGGACCGTGATCATGAACGGTTTGTCGGGGGCCCGGCCCTCCCGGGACGCGGCGCGCAGGGCGGCGCCGATCTCCGCGCTGTCCGCGCCGATCTGCACGGTCCCGGCGGCCCGGGCCTCCGGCGCGGTCCACGGCACCGGGCCGTCCAGCGCGTAGTCGACCTTGAAGACTCCGGGGCCGTAGCGAAAGCCCTCGTAGTACCGCCCGAAGCCGGCGATACGGGCCAGGGCGGTGGGTGAGGTGTCGAAGACGTAGGCGCGCGCGGGCGGCAGGTCGTCGAGGCGCTTGACCTCGTAGTCGGTGTGGACGGTGCCGCCGAGGTCCTTCAGATACGAGGTGAGCGCGTCCGAGATCGACTGGGAGCCGCCGCGGGCCACCGGCCAGCCGCGGGCGTGCGCGGCCAGGGCGAAGACCAGACCGATGCCGCCGGTCAGAATGCCGTTCAGCGGGGCCATGACGTGGGCCACGAGTCCGGCGAAGAGCGTCTTCGCGCGCTCGTCGCGGAAGCGGCGGGTCAGCCAGGTCGACGGGGGCAGGCCGACGAGGCCGAAGCGGGCGAGGGTCACCGGGTCCCGGGGCAGCGAGGTGAGCGGCAGGGACATGAAGTCGTGGGCGAGCGTGTCCCACCTGGGCAGGAAGGGCTCGACCAGCCTGCGGTAGGTGCCCGCGTCGCGTGGCCCGAACGATGCGGCCGTCTCGGCGACCGACCGGGACAGCACGGCGGCGGTGCCGTCGGTGAAGGGGTGCGCCATGGGCAGGTCGGCGTGCAGCCACTCCAGGCCGTGCCGCTCCAGGGGCATGGCCCGGAACGCCGGTGAGTTGATGCCGAGGGGGTGCGCGGCGGAGCACGGGTCGTGGCGGAAGCCGGGGAGGGTCAGCTCCTCGGTGCGGGCTCCCCCGCCCACGGTGTCACGGGCCTCGAAGACGGCCACGGAGAAGCCGCGCCGGGCCAGCTCCACGGCGGCCGTCAGTCCGTTCGGCCCCGCACCCACCACGACGGCATCGAGCATCGACGGCACCTTCGGACTCCTTTGTCAGCCGATGGCCACTGAAGGATCAGGATATGCCGGGGCGCTGACAGTCCTCGCGCCGCGGTGGGGCCGGGCGGGCGTCGGGGGGAGCGGAGCCCGGTCAGGGCGCCGTCATCGGATCCACGGGTACGGCTCGGACAGCAGCTCCACGACCCGGCGAGCCGTGGCCTCGTCGCGCGCCGCGGTGAACGGCAGTGCGTTCCCGCCCGTGACGCGGAACGGCTCCCCCGAGAGCGTCAGGTGGGCGCCGCCCGCCTCCTCGACCAGCAGCAGGCCCGCCGCGTGATCCCAAGCGGCCTCCCAGGAGAAGGCGACAGCGTCCGACTCGCCGCGGGCGACGGCGAGATACTCCAGTCCCGCCGAGCCGCAGGCGCGCGGTGCGACGCCGTCCGTCCACAGGCTGAGCAGCGCGCGCTTCTGCTCGTCGGTCGTGTAGTCCGGGTGGGAGGTGGCGATGCGGAGGTCGCGGCCGGGGGCGGGAGGACCGGCGTGCAGCCGCTCGCCGTCGAGGAAGGCGCCACCGCCCCGTACGGCCGTGGCCAGTTGGTCGCGGGCCGGTGCGTACGTCCAGGAGGCGAGCACCACTCCGCGCCGGGCGAGTGCGACCAGGGTGCAGAAGCCGGAGTCGCCGTGCACGAACTGCCGTGTTCCGTCGACGGGGTCGACGATCCAGACCGGGGCGTCGTCCTGTATCGCCTCATAGGTCGCCGGGTTGGCGTGCACCGCTTCCTCGCCGACCACCACGGAGCCGGGCAGCAGCTTGCCGAGTGCCTCGGTGAGGTACTGCTCGGCCTTGCGGTCGGCGTCCGTGACCAGGTCGTGCGGGCCGCTCTTCTGGTCGACCTCGTGCGCGGCCAGCCGGCGGAAGCGGGGCATGATCTCGGCGGCGGCCGCCTCGCGGACCGCGTCTTCCACGTCGGCGGAGTGACGCGTGAGAAACTCGTCGATGGTTTCGGTGTGCTCGATCATGCCTCCATGAGAGCACGCACCACTGACAATCCCCGCCCGCCCCATGTACCGCGGGTGGAATCGGGATGAACACCCCTCTTCGCCCCTCTTCGGGTGTTCAGCGCCCCACCGCGTACCCCTGCATCCCCCGCGGATTCGCGGCCGCCGACAGAATTCCGCTCTCCGGATCCCGTGCGACCGCGCACAGCCTCCCCTCCGACCACGGCTCGCCCACGGTCACGTCGTGCCCGCGCCGCCGCAGCTCCTCGACGACCTCCGCGTCCGTCCGGGACTCCACGGTGACGCTGCCCGGGCGCATGCCGCGCGGGTAGAAGGAACTCGGGAAGCTGTCGTTGTGCCAGTTCGGGGCGTCGATCGCGCCCTGGAGGTCGAGGCCGCCGCGTACCCGGGCACGCAGGGCGACCGCGAGGAAGAAGTGCAGCTGCCACTGGTCCTGCTGGTCCCCGCCGGGTGTGCCGAACGCCATGACCGGCACCCCGTCGCGCAGCGCGATCGACGGCGTGAGAGTGGTGCGCGGCCGGCGCCCCGGGGTGAGCGAGCCGGGCAGGCCCTCATCGAGCCAGGTCATCTGCAGCCGGGTGCCGAGCGGGAAGCCCAGTTCGGGCACGACGGGGTTGGACTGCAGCCAGCCGCCGCTGGGCGTGGCGGCGGCCATGTTGCCCCAGCGGTCGACGACGTCGAGGTGACAGGTGTCGCCGCGCGTGTGGCCGTCGGAGGCGACGTCGGGCAGGCCCGCGAGCTTCTGGACGGTCGGCTCACCGGCGCCCATCGGGTCGAAGCCCGGAACATCGGGGGCGACCACGCGCGCGTGCGCACCGAGTCGCGGAGTGCGCCGACCCGGGCTGCCGGGCCGCAGCTCGTGCGAGGCCTTGTCCCCGACGAGCGCACGCCGGGCCGCGTTGTAGTCCGCCGACAACAGCTCGCCGAGCGGCACGTCGGCCGCGTCGCCGTACCAGGCCTCCCGGTCGGCCATGGCGAGCTTGCAGCCCTCGATGAGCAGATGGACGTAGTCGGCGGATCCGTAGGGCGGCAGTTCGTGCGGGAGCAGCGCCAACTGCTGGAGCAGGACGGGCCCTTGGCTCCAGGGTCCGGCCTTGCACACGGTCCAGCCGTTCCAGTCGTACGTCGCCGGCGCCTCGTATGTCGCGGACCACCCGGCGAGGTCGGCGGCGGCGAGCGTGCCGGAGTGCCGCTCGCCGCTGGTGTCCATGGTGGGGCGCGCGGACTGCCGTACCAGCGCCTCGGCGATGAAGCCACCGCGCCACACCTCCCGCGCCGCCTCGATCCGCGCGTCCCGGTCCCCGGCCCCCGCGACCTCGGCGAGCAGCCGCTTCCAGGTGGCCGCGAGAGCAGGATTGCGCAGCAGCGCGCCGGGCCGGGGAGCCTTCCCGCCCGGTAGGTACAGCTCCGCCGACGAGGTCCACTCCGTCTCAAAGAGCTGCCGTACGGTCTCGACGGTGGCGCCGACGTTCTCCACGGGCGCGTGCCCGTGTTCGGCGTACCCGATGGCGTACTTCAGGACGTCGTCCAGGGACTTGGTGCCGTGGTCGCGCAGCAGCAGCATCCAGGCGTCGAAGGCGCCCGGCACCGCGGCGGCCAGCGGTCCCGTGCCGGGTACGAGGTCCAGACCGAGCCCCTTGTAGTGCGCGACCGTCGCGCCGGCGGGGGCGACGCCCTGCCCGCACAGCACCCGCACCTCACCGTCCGCGGGCGCGAGCAGGATCGGCACCTCGCCGGCGGGCCCGTTGAGATGCGGCTCCACGACGTGCAGCACGAAGGCGCCCGCGACGGCGGCGTCGTATGCGTTGCCGCCGTCCTCCAGCACGGCCATCGCGGACTGCGAGGCGAGCCAGTGCGTGGAGGACACCATGCCGAAGGTGCCCTGGAGGGTGGGGCGGGTGGTGAACACGGGGGACTCCGTCCTTCGGGGCGAACGTGCGGCGATGGTACTCACCGGCCGAGGCGCACAGTTGCCCGGCGTTGGAATGTTTTCCCAGGTCCACACGTTGAAAGCCCATCAGGGACATGAGGGAGGCGGATCGGTGCACGGCGAGTACAAGATTCCCGGCGGCAAGCTCGTCGTCGTGGACCTGGACGTCGAGGAGGGTGTGCTGCGGCACGCGCGCGTGGCGGGCGATTTCTTCCTCGAACCCGACGAGGCGCTGGACGCCGTGAACCGGGCGCTCGACGGCGCCCCCGCCGACACGGACGCCGCGGGCCTCGCCGCCCGGATCGACGCCGTACTGCCCGAGAACACCGTCATGTACGGCCTGACCTCGGAGGGCATCGGGATCGCCGTGCGCCGTGCCCTCGCGCAGGCCACCGACTGGACCGACTACGACTGGCAGCTGATCCACGAGGGTCCGCAGTCCCCGGTGATGCACATGGCGCTCGACGAGGTGCTGACCGCGCAGGTCGCCGCGGGCCTGCGTCCGCCGACGCTGCGTGTGTGGGAGTGGGCCGCCCCTTCCGTGATCATCGGCAGCTTCCAGTCGCTGCGCAACGAGGTCGACCTGGAGGCCGCCGCACGGCACGGCGTCGACGTGGTGCGGCGGATCTCCGGCGGCGGCGCGATGTTCGTGGAGCCCGGCAACACCATCACCTACTCGCTGTCCGTCCCCGAGGCTCTCGTGCAGGGACTGTCCTTCCCGGACAGCTACGCCTACCTCGACGACTGGGTGCTGGGCGCGCTCGGCGGCCTCGGCATCAAGGCCTGGTACCAGCCGCTGAACGACATCGCGACCGAGCAGGGGAAGGTCGCGGGCGCGGCCCAGAAGCGGATGGTGGGACCGGACGGCGGGCCCGGTGCCGTACTGCACCACGTGACGATGGCGTACGACATCGACGCCGACAAGATGCTGGACGTGCTGCGCATCGGCCGGGAGAAGCTCTCCGACAAGGGCACGAAGAGCGCGAAGAAGCGGGTGGACCCCCTGCGCCGCCAGACCGGTCTGCCGCGCGAGGCCGTCATCGAGCGGATGATCGACTCCTTCCGCGGCCGGTACGGACTGACCGACGGCAAGGTGACACCGGAGGAGCTGGCCCATGCCGAGGAGCTGGCCCGCGCGAAGTTCGGCTCCCCGGAGTGGACGGCCAGAGTGCCGTAACCAAGTGGCGTAACCAAGTGCCGTAACCAAGACGCCGTGACCAAGCGCCGTAAACCAAAGCGCAGTAAATCGCCCATAGTTGCCTCAACCGCACGGGGTGCAGTCACGGCACAAGCACAGAGCGAAGTTGCACTTTCAACCCACAGGGACTCGTGTGACACTGGCGTCCCGTCCGCAGTGCGGACCCCGTCCGCACCGTCCCCCACGAGAAGTGCGCCGTGCGTTCGCTACCCCTGCCGCTCACCCTCTCCGCGCGTCTGGCCCCGGTCGCCGTGCTCGCCGTCTCGGGCTGGGCCCTGTCGTCCGGACCCTCGACGCCGGCCGCCGAGAACAAGGCCGGCCAGGACAACGGGTCCCAGTCGCCTACCGCCCCCGCCACCGCGGCGGCGTCGAAGGCGTACGACGCCGCCCCCGCCCCATGCACGAGCGTTCCCGTGAAGACGGTCAAGTCGCTGGTCCCCGGCGCCAAGACGGCCGGCAAGGAGATCGCGTCCACGGACTCGAAGGTGCGCCGCACCTGCTCCTGGAACGCGCTCAAGGGCTACGACTACCGCTGGCTCGACGTGTCCTTCGAGGTGATGGACTCGGAGGAGGCGGCGGAGAAGTCGTACAAGCAGCGCCTCTCCGACGACAGCGGCGGCGGTGACGTCCCCGGCCTGGGCGACGCGGGCTACTCGGTGGTGAACCTCACCACGCAGGACAAACAGCAGACCCGCGAGGGCGTGGTGGTGGTCCGCTCGTCCAACGCGCTGGTGGTCATCACCTACAACGGCAGCGACTTCGAGTCCAAGAAGGCGCCCAGCACGGACGAGATCAACAAGGGCGCCATCAAGGCCGCCAAGGACGCGGTGGCGACGCTGGAGGACGGCCAGAAAAAGGGCTGACCGTCCTCCCGCTCCGGTCAGACCGTGGTCTTCCCCCGGCCGCGCAGCAGCATCAGGCCCAGGTACAGCACCATCGAGGTGCCCAGGCCCACCGCCCAGCCGTAGTCGGCCAGCGACGACAGCGCCGGGATGGGCCGGCCGTCGATCAGCGGGTCGAAGCTGGCGCCGCCGATGGCCAGCACGCCGCCGGCCACGAAGGCGACGACCGCCCGCCAGTTCCAGCCGCCCTCGTACCAGTAGCGGCCGCCCGTGCGGTATAGGTCGAGGAGGTCGAGCTTGCCCCGGCGCAGGATCCAGTAGTCGGCGATGAGGATGCCGGCGACCGTGCCGAGCAGCCCGCCGACCAGGCCGAGCCAGGTGAAGATGTAGCCCTGCGGGTCGGAGTACAGCTTCCACGGGAAGATCAGCACGCCGATGACACAGGTCGCGAGCGCACCGGCCCGGAAGGTGATCTTGCGGGGCGCGATGTTGGAGAAGTCGAAGGCCGGGGAGACCAGGTTGGCCGCGACGTTCACGGACAGCGTCGCCACCAGCACGGTCACCAGCGCGAACAGCAGGCCGACCACGTTGTCCGTCTTGGCGGCCAGCTGTACCGGGTCCCAGATCGGCTCGCCGTACACCGCCTGCGAGCCGGAGGTGACCATCACCGACAGGAACGCGAACAGCGTCATGGTGGTGGGCAGGCCCAGCGCCTGGCCCCACATCTGCGCCTTCTGGCTCTTGCCGTAGCGGGTGAAGTCCGGGATGTTCAGCGACAGGGTGGACCAGAAGCCGATCATGCCCATGAGGGAGGGCCAGAACAGCTTCCAGAAGTCGCCGCCCCAGCCCAGCTTGGACGGCTGGTCGAGCAGCGGGCCGAAGCCGCCGGCCTTGTTGCTCATCCACACGAGCATCACGAGCGCGCCGACGATCACGAACGGCGCCGCCCAGTTCTCGAAACGGCGGATCGTCTCCATGCCCCGGTAGATGATCGCGACCTGGATCGCCCAGAAGATCGCGAACGACAGCCACATGGTCCAGGCGTAGCCGCCGATCTTCGCGGTGTCGCTCCAGCCGTTGCCGATCAGCTTCCCGGCCAGGAAGTAGATCGCCTCACCGCCGATCCAGGTCTGGATACCGAACCAGCCGCACGCCACCAACGCCCGCACGACAGCGGGGAGGTTGGCGCCGCGTATCCCGAAGGAGGCGCGCGCGAACACCGGGAAGGGGATGCCGTACTTCGGTCCCGCGTGCCCGGTGAGCAGCATCGGGACCAGCACGATCACATTGGCCAGGGCGATGGTGAGCACCGCCTGCTTCCAGTCCATGCCGACGGCGATCAGGCCGGAGGCCAGGGTCCAGGAGGCCGTGTTGTGGGCCATGCCGACCCACAGTGCGGAGAAGTTGTACGTGGTCCAGGTGCGCTTCTCGACGGGAACCGGCAGCAGGTCCTCGTTGGCGTAGGGACCGCCCGGAGCGGGGGCGTCGGGGGCGATCTCCACCCGGCCGTCGGCGAGGGTGACTTGAGTGGACGGCGGTATGGCCGTGGGAGCGGTGTCGGTCATGGGCAGGCCAATCAGGGGAGGTTGGGACGGGGAAAGGCCGTGCGGGTGGCGCCGAGGGGGGTGCGCCCCGAAGCCGTTGAGACGCGGGGCGGCCTGGGTCCCCTTCCCGGGAACGGCGGGAAGGGGACGTACATGGGGACGGGCATCAACTGCCCGTGAACTGCTAGCTGTTGACGGCCGGGATCACCTGCGACCCGTACGCGTCGATCGTGGCTTCCTGGGCGTCGTGCATGTCGTACACGGCGAACTGGTCGACGCCCAGCTCGCGCAGCGCGTTCAGCTTCTCGATGTGCTTCTCGACCGGTCCGATGAGGCAGAACCGGTCGACGATCTCGTCGGGCACGAACGCGGTGTCGGGGTTGTCGGCGCGTCCGTGGTGGGAGTAGTCGTACCCCTCGCGCGCCTTGATGTAGTCGGTGAGTTCGTCGGGTACGGCGGCGGAGTGCTCGCCGTACTTGGACACCAGGTCGGCGACGTGGTTGCCGACCATCCCGCCGAACCAGCGGCACTGCTCGCGGGCGTGGGCGAGCGCTTCGGGTGAGTCGTCCTCGGTGACGTAGGCGGGGGCGGCGACGCAGATCTTCACGTCGGACGGATCACGTCCGGCCGCGACCGCCGCGGCCTTGACCGCCTTCACCATGTACTCGGTCAGATACAGGTCGGCGAGCTGGAGGATGAACCCGTCGGCCTCCTCGCCGGTCATCTTCAGGGCCTTCGGCCCGTACGCGGCCATCCAGACCGGGAGATGGGCATCCTCCTTGATCCAGGGGAACTTGATGACCGTGCCCCCGAGGTCCGCCTCCTGACCGGAGCCGAGCGCCCTGATGACCTTCATGGCCTCGCTGATCCGGGCCAGCGTGTTCGGCGTACGGCCCGCGACGCGCATCGCTGAGTCGCCGCGGCCGATGCCGCACACGGTGCGGTTGCCAAACATGTCGTTGAGGGTGGCGAAGGTGGAGGCGGTGACCTCCCAGGTGCGGGTGCCCGGGTTGGTGACCATCGGGCCGACCGTCAGCTTCGTGGTGTTCGCGAGGATCTGGCTGTAGATCACGAACGGCTCCTGCCAGAGCACGGCGGAGTCGAAGGTCCAGCCGTACGTGAAGCCGTTGCGTTCGGCCCGCTTCATCAGGCTGATGACCTTCGAGGCCGGCGGATCGGTCTGCAGGACGAGTCCGAAGTCCATGGGCGCCACTCCTAGTTGAGGTACTGACAGGTGGAGCGCGGGGTGTAGACGCCGTGACCCGCGCGTCCGGTGTACTCCCGCTCGTTGATGACGACGTCGCCCCGCGACAGGACCGTCTCGACGCGGCCGGTGGTGCGCTTGCCCTCGTACGCCGAGTAGTCGACGTTCATGTGGTGCGTCTCGGCGGACATGACCTGCTCGGCGTGCGGGTCGTAGATGACCACGTCGGCGTCGGCGCCCGGCGCGATGGTGCCCTTCTTCGGGTACATGCCGAACATCCGGGCCGGGGTGGCGCAGGCGATCTCGATCCAGCGCCGACGGGAGATGTGCCCGTCGACGACGGCCTGGTGGAGCAGGTCCATCCGGTTCTCGACGCCCGGCAGACCGTTGGGGATCTTGGAGAAGTCGCCCCGGCCCAGCTCCTTCTGGCCCACGAAGCAGAAGGGGCAGTGGTCGGTGGAGACCACCTGGAGGTCGTTCGTGCGCAGGCCCTTCCACAGGTGGGCCTGGTGCTCCTTGGGCCGCAGGGGTGTGGAGCACACGTACTTCGAGCCCTCGAAGTCGGGCTCGGCGAGGTTGTCGGTCGACAGGAACAGATACTGCGGGCAGGTCTCCCCGAAGACGGGCAGCCCCTCGTCACGCGCCCGGGCCAGCTCGGCGACTGCCTCCATCGCCGAGACGTGTACGACATACAGGGGCGCACCGGCGACCTGCGCGAGCTTGATGGCACGGTGGGTGGCCTCGGCCTCCAGCAGGGCCTTGCGCACCTCACCGTGGTACCGGGGGTCGGTCTCGCCCCGGGCCAGCGCCTGCTGGACCAGCACATCGATCGCGATGCCGTTCTCGGCGTGCATCATGATCAGGCCGCCGTTCTCGGCGGAGCGCTGCATGGCGCGCAGGATCTTGCCGTCGTCGGAGTAGAAGACGCCCGGATACGCCATGAACTGCTTGAAGGAGGTCACCCCCTCCTCCACCAGCAGGTCCATCTCCTTCAGCGTCTCCTCGTTCACATCGGAGACGATCATGTGGAAGGCGTAGTCGATCGCGCAGTTGCCCTCGGCCTTGGCGTGCCAGGTGTCGAGGCCTTCACGGAGGCTGTGGCCCACGCTCTGCACCGCGAAGTCGACGATCGTCGTCGTACCGCCCCAGGCGGCGGCCCGGGTGCCGGTCTCGAACGTGTCGGAGGCGAAGGTGCCGCCGAACGGCAGCTCCATGTGGGTGTGGGCGTCGACCCCGCCCGGGATCACATACTTCCCGGTGGCGTCGATGACCCGCTCGGCCGTCCAGGCCTCGGCGGCGGGTGTGCCGGAGGTGGCGAGGGCGGCGATACGGCCGTCCTCGATCAGGACGTCGGCGTGGATCTCGTCGGATGCGGTGATGACGAGGCCGCCGCGGATGACGGTACGGGTGTTCATGCGTGACTCCGCTGGGTTGTGTTAAAGGTGCGGGTCGGTTGTGGCTGGTCGCGCAGTTCCCCGCGCCCCTGTGGGGCGCGGGTACCGCTTCTGATCACGGTGCCGTCAGTGGGCCGTATGCCTCCGGGCGGCGGTCGCGGTAGAACTGCCAGCGGTCGCGGACCTCGCGCAGCTTGGCCATGTCGAGGTCGCGGACGACGAGTTCGGTCTCCTTGTCGGAGGCCACCTCGCCGACGAACTGGGCTTCCGGGTCGACGAAGTACGTCGTGCCGTAGAAGTCGTTGTCGCCGTACTCCTCGACGCCGACCCGGTTGATCGCACCGACGAAGTACTCGTTGGCGACGGCCGCCGCGGGCTGCTCCAGCTGCCACAGATAGGCGGACAGTCCGCGCGAGGTGGCCGACGGGTTGAAGACGATCTCGGCGCCGGCGAGACCCAGTGCGCGCCAGCCCTCCGGGAAGTGCCGGTCGTAGCAGATGTACACACCGATCTTCCCTACGGCCGTCTCGAAGACCGGCCAGCCCACGTTGCCCGGGCGGAAGTAGAACTTCTCCCAGAATCCCGGTACTTGAGGAATGTGATGCTTGCGGTACTTGCCGAGGTACGAGCCGTCCGCGTCGATCACGGCGGCCGTGTTGTAGAGGACGCCGGGCTGCTCCTCCTCGTACATCGGCAGGATGAGCACGATGCCGTGTTCCTCGGCGAGGGCCTGGAAGCGCCGGACGATCGGGCCTTCCGGGACCGCCTCCGCGTACTCGTAGAAGGCCTTGTCCTGGACCTGGCAGAAGTAGGGCCCGTAGAACAGCTCCTGGAAGCACAGGACTTGAGCACCCTGCGCGGCCGCGTCGCGGACCGCCTGCTCGTGTACCTGGATCATCGACTCCTTGTCGCCCGTCCACGCGGTCTGGAAGAGGGCGGCGCGAATCACTCTGCTCATCGGGACCTCCGGTCGCTCGGTGTGCGAGGAGCCTAGGAAGTCCAAAGAGCCGGTTTGAGTTGCACGGTGTCACGTCTGCGGGGGTGCGGCGTGCCACGGTGTCACCCTGTCGTGGGCCCATGTTTCACCGCCGTTTTCCCAGGTCGTCGCATGTTTCAGCCCTGTTGCGCGTCGTGCGCGAGGAGCGCGATGTGCACCGAGGCGGCCTGCTCGAAGTCGTCGAGGTCGACACCGAGCCGCCCCTGTATCGCCTCCAGCCGGCGATACAGCGCGGGCCGTGAGACGTGGTGGAGCTGTGCGGTGCGGGACTTGTTGCGGCCGGAGGCGAGGTACGTCCGCAGGACGGCCAGCAGATCCTCCTCCGGCTCGCACAGCAGCCCGTCCAGCTCCCGCTCCGCGAAGGACTGCACATGCGGGTCGTCGCGCAGCAGCCGGATCAGGCCCCGCAGATGTACGTCCTTCAGGCGCACGACGGCCGGGAGGTCGAGGACCGCCGAGGAGTCCGCCACGGCGTCGGCGACGTGCTGCGCCTCGCGCAGTCCGGCCGGTACGTCGTCCCAGGCGATCCGTGGACCGGCCGCGGCGACCACGGACTCCCCCGACCCCGACTCGGTCCGCAGCCGCGCCGCGAAGTGCGCCGTCATCCCCTCCGCGTCCTGGTCCCGGGCGAGGCTGAGCAGGACGGCGGTGGCGCCGTCGGCGAGTTCGGCGACCAGGCCGGACAGCCCCAACAGGCGGAGCATACGGTCCAGTTGGGCCGGATCGCCGTCACGGACGACGAGCGGAACGAAGGTCCGCCGGTTGACCGGGAGCCCGGCCGCGCGTGCCCGGGGCAGTAGTTGCCTGGCCGGTACGACACCGCTCACCAGGTCGGTGAGCAGGCCCTGCGCCGACTCCTCCTCCCAGGAGTGCGCGGTGCCGCCGCCGAGCATGCGGTGCAGCACGAGCGCCTCGGCGGCACGGTCGGCGAGCAGCCGTCCGGCGGCCGTGTCGCCGCGGTACCCGCAGAGCATGATCTGCCCCCACCGCTCCCCGCGCCCGCCCAGCTCGGCGCGGATCCAGCCGTCCCCCTCGCTCCCGCCCGCCTGCCGGGCGATCCGCTCCCAGTCCCGCAGCACGTCGTCCACCGCGGGCCGCTCCCCCGCCGTGGCGAGGACGCGGTGGGCGAGGTTGGTGACGACGACGGGGCAGGCGCTGTGGTGGGCGACCTCGTCGAGCAGGCGTTGCAGCGGGGCGCCCGCGGTGATGAGTCCGGTGAGCGCGGTCCGTACGGCCTCGGAGAGGCTGACAGCGGCGAACTTCCGCCGCACCAGCCGGGACTGGACCTCCTCGGTCAACTCGGCGAAGGGGAACGGGCGATGGAGCACGACCATGGGCAGCCCGCACCGCTCGGCCGCCCGGCGCATCACGTCCGGCGGGGCCGGGAAGGCGCGGCCGAGTCCGAGGACCACGGCCGCGGCCTCCGCGCGGTGCAGGGACCGGATGTACTCGACCTGCTTGTCCTCGTCCCCGGCCAGCAGCACGCCCGTCGTCAGCACCATCTCGCCGCCGCTGAGCATCACGCCCACGTCGGCGGCCTCGGCGACATGCACCCAGCGCACCGGCCGGTCGAGCTGGCTCGCGCCGGCCACCACCTCGGGCTCCCCGGCGAGCACCCGTTCCAGGGTGAGCACCTGGCGCACCGACAGAGCGGGTTCCAGGGTCGCCAAGGTCTCGAAGGCGGTGGTGGTCATGGCGTGATCCCTTGCTCAGGTTCTGCTACTGGGTGCTCCTCAGAGCGTGTTCGAGGATCGCGGCGCCCTCCTCGGCTTCCGCGACGGTCAGGGACAGCGGCGGGGCGATCCGCAGGCCGCTGGTGTTGTGGCCGCCGCCCTTGCCGAGCAGCAGCCCGCCCGCGCGGGCTTCCTCCAGCACGGCACTGGCGGCCTCCGGGTCGGCCTGGTCCGTGCCGGGCTTGACCAGCTCGACGCCGATCATCAGCCCGCGTCCACGCACCTCCCGTACGCCGGGAATCTGCGCCGTGACGGCCCGCAGCCGCTCGATGAGCAGTCCGCCGACGCGCCGGGCGTTGCCCTGGAGGTCGTGCTCCAGCAGATACGTCAGGTTCGCGAGCCCCGCCGCCATGGTGATCTGGGTGCCGCCGAACGTCGAAATGGAGTTGGCGTCCAGGCAGTTCATGATCTCGCCGCGGGCGACGACCCCACCGATGGACATGCCGTTGCCGATCCCCTTGGCGAAGGTGAGGATGTCGGGCGGGCCGCTCTGGCCATGCGCCTGCCAGCCCCAGAAGTGCTCGCCGGTGCGGCCCCAGCCGGTCTGCACCTCGTCGGCGATCCACAGGATGCCGCGCTCGCTGAGCACCTCGCGGAAGGCGGCGTACAACCCGTCCGGCGGGGAGGTGAAGCCGCCGACGCCCTGGATCGGCTCGGCGATCAGCGCGGCGGGCGGGCGGGTGTGGCCGAGGAGGTCCGTCAGGTCCTCGACGCAGGCCGCGATGAAGTCGGCGTCGCTCAGGGAGGCGTACGGGCCGCGGGTGCGGACGCCGCCATGGACGTACAGCGTCTGCAGGGGGGACAGCGAGGTCGGGGACCAGCCGCGGTTGCCGGTGATGCCGACGGCGCTGAAGGAGCGGCCGTGGTAGCTGTTGCGCATGGCCAGGATCGTGTTGCTGCGGCGGTATGTCGTCGCGAGCAGCAGGGCGGTGTCGTTGGCCTCCGTGCCGGAGGTGGTGAAGAAGACGCGGGCGTCCGGGATGCCGGACAACTGGGCGATCCGCTCGGCCAGTTCGACCATCGGCCGGTTGAGGTAGAGCGTGGACGAATGGATGATCCGCCCGGCCTGTTCGCTCACCGCCTTCGTCACCTCGGGCAGCGCGTGCGCGGTCATCGTCGTGAGGATGCCGCCGAAGAAGTCGAGGTACTTGGTGCCCTGGGAGTCCCAGACGTAGCGCCCCTCGCCGTGGGTGAGCTCCAGCGGGTCCTCGTAGTAGAGGGCGAGCCAGTCGGGCAGGACGGCGCGGTGGCGTCCCAGCAGGTCCTTGGTCACGGCTGCACCAGCCCCTCGTACGCGTCGGGCCGTCGGTCGCGGTAGAAGGCCCACTGCTGCCGTACCTCTTCGATGAGGTCGAAGTCGAGGTCCCGGACGACCAGTTCCTCGCCCTTGTCGCTCGCGGTCTCCCCCACGAACTGCCCGCGCGGGTCGACGAAGTACGACGTCCCGTAGAAATCGTTGTCGCCGTACTCCTCCTGCCCGACCCGGTTGATCGCGGCGACGAAGTACTCGTTGGCGACGGCCGCCGCGGGCTGCTCCAGCTGCCACAGATGGGCGGACAGACCGCGCGAGGTGGCCGACGGGTTGTACACCAGCTGGGCGCCGTTCAGACCGAGTTGCCGCCAGCCCTCCGGGAAGTGGCGGTCGTAGCAGATATAGACGCCCACCTTCCCGACGGCGGTGTCGAAGACGGGCCAGCCGACGTTGCCGGGCTTGAAGTAGTACTTCTCCCAGAAGCCCTTGACCTGCGGGATGTGATGCTTGCGGTACTTGCCGAGGAAGGTGCCGTCGGCGTCGATCACGGCCGCGGTGTTGTAGTAGAAACCGGACTGCTCGACCTCGAAGACCGGGACGACGATCACCATGCCGGTCTCGCGCGCGAGATCCCGCATACGACGCACGGTCGGCCCGTCGGGCACCGGCTCGGCCCAGCGGTAGTGCTCGGGCTCCTGGACCTGGCAGAAGTAGGGCGCGTTGAAGACTTCCTGGAAGCCGATGATCTTGGCGCCCCGGCGAGCCGCCTCCCGGGCGTACTCCTCGTGTTTCGCCACCATGGACTCGGTGTCGCCGGTCCAGGTGGCCTGGACCAGAGCGGCACGAACGACGTTGGCCATGAGCTGCTCCTTCGACGGGACGTCAGAGCCTCTACGCACGTAGACACTGCCGTAGAGGGTCGAAAGTAAGCCTCGCGGACAGCCTTGCCAAGACCATCGTCGTTAACCCGCTGAGTCGATCACGTTTCACACTCCCGCGGGTGAGTCAGATGACCTCCCGGTCCGTACTGGTGTACATGTCAGGCGGCGAATCCGGCCACCCGGAGGGCGTGGACCAGATCCCAGTGGCGCTCCTCCGAGACGCCCCGGGCGGCCTCCAGGAGCAGCGGTACGAGGGTCCCCGGGTCGGGCTCGGCGCTGCGGGCGGCCTCCTCCGGGGTGCGGACCCGGACGTAGGCGTCCAGCAGCGCCCGGACCTCGCGCTCCCGCCCCTCGCGGGCCAGCCCGAGCACGGCCTGCCCGATCTCGGTGGCGGGCCGCGCCACACCTTGCCGCAGGATCTGCTCCCCGTCCGCCGTGCGCCCCGCCGCGGCCAGCGCATCGGCCGCGGCGACCAGCCGGTCGGCGGGCAGCGAGGCCGCCTCCCACAGCAGCGTCGCCCAGTCGGCACCGAACCCGGCCCGCTGCATCTCGGCGGCGAGCAGCGGAAAGTGGTCGGCGGGCCAGTAGGCGGCCTCGACGAGCAGCACATGCGCCTCGCCGCTTCGGCCCTCGGCCCGCAGCCGCGCCAGCGTCTCGACCGTCCCGGCGACCTGCCGCCGCGCCTCCGAGCCCACCGGCTCGGCCTGCGGTTCCGGCGCCGGCGCCTTCTCCGCCGCGGCGGCCCCGGCGAACCGGGCCCCGCGCGGATTGCGCCCGGCCGCGGCGGGCGGCTCGGGCAGCACCGGTACAGCGACGTCCGGGGGTACGACGACGGGGGCGGCCTCTTCCTCGACCATCCCGGCGTACCGCGCACCGCCCCGGCGCCGCTTGCGTTGCTTGGGGGCGGGCTGTGCGGGCTGTTCCGGGGCCGGATCGGGACTCGCGGTCCGGCCCCGACCGCGTCCCGCGTCCTCGGCTTCCTGCGGCGCGGGACCTCCAGCGCCCTGGGCTTCGCCGCGCATCGGATTCACGTGCTGGACCGGGCCCGACGCGTGTCCGGGGCCGGCGGCGTGCCGGCCCTCGGGGTTCTGCGGACCGTACGCGGGGCCCGGGGACTGCGCGGTGCGCTGCTGCGGCATCCGGTGCGCTCCCGCGTGCTGCGCGGCGCCGCGGGAATCGCCGGGCTGCGGGAACACGTCGTCGTAAGCACCGCTGCCGCCGCCGTCGTACGAACCACGGCGCCGCGCCTCCGTGGCGTCGCCGTACGCCCCCTGCCCACCGGCCCCCGCACCGTCCCTGTACGTCTCCTGCCCGCCGCCCCGGCGGATCGCCGCCGCCTGTCCGCCGACCGATCTGCGGTCCAACTCCGCGATGCGGGACCGGAGTTCGGCGCATCGGGCGGTGGCGCGGTCATGGTCGTCGCGGGCCCAGGCGAGGTCGAGGCGGAGGCCGTCGGCCTGTTCGCGGGTGGTGGCGGAGGCGAGCAAATGGCCCAGCTCGGCCTGCCGTTCGGCGGCGTAGCGCTGCTCGCGGAGCATCACGTCCAGACGGTCCCCGAGGGCGTCGCGGGCGCCGGGACGGGCGTCGTGGGCGTTGAGCGCGGCGGCGTGCAGGGAGCGGGCCCGGTCCTTCTCGGGAGCGGCGACATCGGGACCGTAGTCGGCGGCGAGGTCCTGCAGGAGCGCCTCCATCACGTCCCAGGGCGGGATTTCGCGTCCGTCGAGACAGGCCTGCATGCCGTCGGGGTCGCGTTGCCAGAACACCGCGCACCAGCCGGCGCCGTGATCCAGGCGCGCCAGCAGACCGTCCAGGTAGTTCGCGAACTCCCGCATCCGCCCCGGGAGTTGATCCACAGTCATCGCTCAACTCCTGCCAGACCGGAACACTCCGGTCCGTAGGCAACACCAGCCGTGTTACGGGAACGCTACAGGGTGTTTTCCACGGGTGAGCAGGAGTCTCCCTGTGCAGGAGTGGTGGCGGTGACCGAATCCGATCACCGCCATGCGAACGCGGCTGATCACGCCGCCGCCGCGAGCACGCAGCCCCCCGCCAGCTCGTCCATCGACAGACCGAGCGCCCCGGTCAGCGCCGCCACGGTGAAGAAGGCCGGCGTCGGGGCCCGTCCGGTCTCGATCTTGCGCAGCGTCTCAGCGGAGATCCCGGCGCTCGCCGCGACGTCGGCCATGCTGCGACCGCCGCGCGCCTCACGCAGCAGCCGCCCGAGCCGCTCGCCGCGTTCACGCTCTTGTGGAGTCAGTGGGGTGCGTACCATGCCACCATTCTAATACCGGTATAGTAATTGGCATGGTGGAACTGAAGACGGACACTTCGATCGATGCGATGTACACGGCCGGCCAGGTCGTCGGCCAGGCCCTGACAGCCGCACGCAAAGCCGCTGACGTGGGCGTTTCCCTGCTGGAGCTGGACGAGGTGGCGCGTGAGGTGCTGCGCGGGGCGGGCGCGACATCACCGTTCCTCGGCTATCGCCCCTCCTTCGCCCCCGTCCCCTTCCCCGCCGTCATCTGCACCTCCGTCAACGACGCGATCGTGCACGGCATCCCGACCCGCTACCGGCTGCGCGACGGCGACCTCGTCTCCATCGACTGCGGCGCCGAACTCGACGGCTGGGTCGGCGACTCGGCCATCAGCTTCGTCGTCGGCAAGCCACGCCCGGCCGACCTCCGCCTGATCGAGACCGCCGAGCGCGCCCTCGCCGCCGGCATCGAGGCAGCCGTGGTCGGCAACCGGATCGGCGACATCGCGCACGCCATCGGCACCGTCTGCCGCGCCGGCGGCTACGGCATCCCCCAGGGCTTCGGCGGCCACGGCATCGGCCGCCACATGCACGAGGACCCCTCCATCCCGAACGAGGGCCGCCCCGGCCGCGGCCTCCCCCTCCGCCACGGCATGGCCATCGCCATCGAACCCATGCTCCTGGCCGGCGGCAAGGACGGCTACCACGCAGCAGGAGACGGCTGGACCCTGAGGACGAACGACGGTTCAAGAGCAGCCCACGCAGAGCACACGGTGGCGATCACGGAGACGGGCCCCCGCATTCTCACTGAACGGTAAGGGTGAGCGCCCTGTAAGGGGCGCGGGGAACTGCGCGACCAGCCAGAACGAACCCGCAGCCGCAAGCCAAGATCGCCCCCCGAACCGTAGGCGCCCAACATGCCGCCACCTATCGACCGTGCCAAGGTGTTGTAGAAGCCCGGGTGTGCGGGTCCCCGCATTGGGCACTCGTCCGCACCGGCACGTAGATCAGCGGAACGGACATGCGATGACCAGCGGCTTCGACTCCGACCCCCTCAGCGAATTCCTCGCCCGCTTCTTCAGCGGCCCCCGCCCCGCCCCGCGTCAGATCGACATCGGCCGCCTGCTCAGTCAACCCGCCCGCGAACTGGTCCGCGGCGCCGCCCAGTACGCCGCCGAGCACGGCAGCCGCGATCTGGACACCCAGCACCTGCTGCGTGCCGCACTCGCGACCGAGCCCACGCGGACCCTGCTCGCCAGGGCCGGGGCGGATCCCGACTCCCTCGCCTCGGAGATCGACGAGCGCTCGGGCCCGGTCCAGCACGCACCGGAGGAGGCTCCGCCGCCCACCGCGCTGTCCCTGACCCCCGCGGTCAAGCGTGCCCTGCTGGACGCGCACGAACTGGCCCGGACGCGCGGCACCGGCTACATCGGCCCGGAGCATGTGCTCAGCGCGCTGGCGGCGAACCCGGACTCGGCCGCCGGGCACATCCTCAACGCGGCCCGCTTCGCCCCCGGCGGCCTGCCGCAGGAGACCCCGGACGCCACCCCGCCCCGCGCCGAACGGCCGCGCGTCACCGGGACACCGACCCTGGACAAGTACGGCCGTGATCTCACCGACCTGGCCCGCCAGGGCCGGATCGACCCGGTGATCGGACGGGAGGAGGAGATCGAGCAGACCATCGAGGTCCTCTCCCGGCGCGGCAAGAACAACCCCGTGCTCATCGGTGACGCGGGCGTCGGCAAGACGGCGGTGGTCGAGGGCCTCGCCCAGCGCATCGCCGACGGTGACGTGCCGGACGTACTCAGCGGGCGCCGGGTCGTGGCGCTGGACCTGACGGGCGTGGTCGCGGGTACCCGCTACCGGGGCGACTTCGAGGAGCGGATGCACACCATCGTGGGTGAGATCGGCTCCCACTCCGACCAACTGATCGTCTTCATCGACGAGTTGCACACCGTGGTCGGCGCCGGCGGAGGCGGCGAGGGCGGCGGGTCCATGGACGCGGGCAACATCCTCAAGCCCGCGCTGGCCCGCGGCGAGCTGCACATCGTGGGCGCGACGACGCTGGAGGAGTACCGCAGGATCGAGAAGGACGCGGCGCTCTCCCGCCGCTTCCAGCCGATCCTGGTGCCCGAGCCGACCGCCGCGGACGCCATCGAGATCCTGCGCGGCCTGCGCGACCGCTACGAGGCCCACCACCAGGTCCGCTACGCCGACGAGGCCCTGGTGGCCGCCGTGAAGCTGTCCGACCGCTATCTCACCGACCGACGGCTGCCGGACAAGGCGATCGACCTGATCGACCAGGCGGGCGCGCGGGTGCGATTGCGCGCCCGGACGAAGGGCACGGACGTGCGAGCCCTGGAGCGCGAGGTCGAGCAGCTCACCCGGGACAAGGACCAGGCGGTCGCGGACGAGCAGTACGAGACGGCCACGCAGCTGCGCGACCGGATCGGCGAACTGAAGCGGCGGATCACCGACACCGGGGACGGAAAGGCCGACGAGGGACAGGACCTGGAGGTCACCGCGGAGGCGATCGCCGAGGTGGTGTCCCGGCAGACCGGCATCCCGGTGAGCAGCCTCACCGAGGAGGAGAAGGACCGGCTGCTCGGCCTGGAGGAGCATCTGCACCAGCGGGTCGTCGGCCAGGACGAGGCGGTCCGCGTGGTCTCCGACGCGGTACTGCGCTCCCGCGCCGGACTCGCCAGTCCGGACCGGCCGATCGGCAGCTTCCTCTTCCTCGGCCCGACCGGCGTCGGCAAGACCGAACTGGCCCGGGCGCTGGCCGAGGCCCTGTTCAGCAGCGAGGAGCGGATGGTCCGCCTCGACATGAGCGAGTACCAGGAACGGCACACCGTCAGCCGCCTGGTCGGCGCCCCGCCCGGTTACGTCGGCCACGAGGAGGCCGGCCAGCTCACCGAGATGGTCCGCCGCCACCCGTACTCCCTCCTCCTCCTCGACGAGGTGGAGAAGGCGCACCCGGACGTCTTCAACATCCTCCTCCAGGTCCTGGACGACGGACGGCTGACCGACGCCCAGGGCCGCACCGTGGACTTCACCAACACGGTCATCGTGATGACCAGCAACCTCGGCTCCGAGGCGATCAGCCGGAGCGGTACCGGGATCGGGTTCGGCGCGGGGGATGCGGAGGCCGACGAGGAGGCGCGGCGCGAGCGGATCCTGCGGCCGTTGCGCGAGCACTTCCGGCCGGAGTTCCTCAACCGCATCGACGAGATCGTCGTCTTCCGCCAGCTGACCCACGACCAGCTGGAGAAGATCACCAACCTGCTCCTGGACAAGACCCGTCGCCTGCTCCAGGCCCAGGGCGTCTCGGTCGACTTCACCGACGGGGCCGTCGACTGGCTCTCCGAACGTGGCTACCAGCCCGAGTACGGCGCCCGTCCACTCCGTCGCACCATCCAGAAGGAGGTCGACAACCAGCTCTCCCGGCTCCTGCTGGACGGCCGGATCGGCGAGGGCGGCCGGGTGACGGTGGACGTGGAGGACGGACGGCTCGCCTTCCGTTCGGAAGAGCTGCCGCCCGCCGCCGAGTTGTAGGGCACCCGCCTACGGCGCCGGGTGCACCACCATCGCCGAGCCGCCGCCCCGCCGTACGGTCTCGGCGGCGGCCAGCCACTTCCCGTTCGGCAGCCGCTGCACACCGGTGGCCGCGCCGATCTCGGCGTTCTGCCGGAAGCCGTGCCCCATCGCTTCCAGCTGCGCCTTCAACGGACTGCTCCACAGGCCCGGTTCGAGCTCGGTGGTCGTCTGGTTGCGCTGACTGGCGCGCGGCGCGGCGATGGCGTCGACCAGCGGCAGGCCTCGGTCGAGGAGCCCGGTCAGCGTCTGCAGCACGGTCGTGATGATGGTGGCGCCACCGGGCGACCCGAGCGCCACGACGGGCTTGCCGTGCCGGTCGAGGACGATCGTCGGGGACATGGAGGAGCGCGGGCGCTTGCCCGGGCCTGGCAGGTTCGGGTCGTGGACTGCCGGATTGGCCGGGGTGAAGGAGAAGTCCGTCAGCTCGTTGTTGAGGATGAAGCCACGGCCCGGGACCGTGATGCCGCTGCCGCCGGTCTGCTCGATGGTGAGCGTGTACGAGACGACGTTGCCCCACTTGTCGGCCACCGTGAGGTGGGTCGTGCTGTCGCCCTCGTACGTGGTCGGGGCCGCCGTGCCTCCCGTGTCGCAGGCCGCCGGATTGCGCGGGTCGCCCGGCGCGACCGGGCTCGTCAGCACCGCGTCGTCCTTGATGAGGCACTCCCGCGAGTCGGCGTACCGCTGCGACAGCAGCTCCTTCGTCGGTACGTCTTCGAAGGCGGGGTCGCCGACCCAGCGCCCGCGGTCGGCGAACGCGATCCGGCTCGCCTCGATGTAGCGGTGCAGGTACTGCACCTCGCTCGCCTTCGACAGGTCCGTGTTCTCCAGGATGTTGAGGGCCTCACCGACCGTCGTGCCGCCGGAGGACGACGGCGCCATGGAGTAGACGCCGAGGCCGCGGTACGAGGACCTGGTCGGGGCCTGGAGCTTGGTGCGATAGGCGGTGAGATCCTTGGCGGACAGGTCGCCGGGGCGGGCGTTCCAGCCGGAACTCGGCTCCACGGGCGGGTTGTTGACCGTGTCGACGATGTCCTCGGCCATGTCGCCCCGGTAGAGCGCGCCGACACCCTTCTTCGCCAACTCCGCGTAGGTGCGGGCGAGATCGGGGTTCTTGAAGGTGGAGCCGACGACAGGAAGCGTGCCGTTCGGCAGGAACAGCTCGGCGGTGTCCGGGAAGTAGCGGAACCGGGTCTCGTTGGCGGCGGTCTGCGCGCGGAAGGTGTTGTCGACGACGAAGCCGTCACGCGCGAGTCGCTCCGCCGGCTTCAACAGGGTGCCCAGCCCCCTGCTCCCCCACTTTTCCAGCGCCTTCTGCCAGGTGGCAGGCGTGCCCGGGGTTCCGACACTCAGGCCGCTGCTGACGGCCTCGGCGAAGGGGATCGCCGTGCCGTTCTCCACGAAGAGCTGCGAGTCGGCGGTCAGGGGCGCGGTCTCACGGCCGTCGATCGTGTGCACCGTACGGGACTTGGCGTCGTAGTAGACGAAGTAGCCGCCTCCGCCAATGCCGGAGGAATAGGGCTCGGTGACACCGAGCGCGGCGGCCGTGGCCACGGCCGCGTCGACGGCGTTGCCGCCCTTCCTCAGCACCTCGATACCGGCGGCGGAGGCGTCCGCGTCGACACTGGCGACGGCACCGCCGTAGCCGACGGCGACGGGGACCTTCTCGACGGCCGGACGGGAAGCGGTGGGAGGCGTCGCCGCCCCCACCGACACCATGGCGGCCGAGACCGCCAGGACCGACAGCTTGCGTGCGACGGAACGACGCATCCGCACCTCCAGTCAGGGACCGTTCGCGCAGCCTAATGGATCGACATGCCCCCGTCAGGAGCACCCGCTACCATGCGCGCCCATGAATGACGACGTGCGCAACATCGTCCTAGGCGTGATCGCGGCCGGCCTCAGTGCCGCGATCGGCTGGCTGGCCCGCACCTACCTGTGGAATCGCAGGCTCCGCCGGAAGCAGGCCTTCTTCGGGCTGCCCGAAAATTCCGAGTCACTTCTGGTGGTGAACCGCGAGGCGGGCGGGCCGGAGCTCACGGTGATGCGGCACGACGTGTTCGCCCTGCTCGAACTGGCCGCACTCATCAAGGACTGCAAAGCCCACGCCCAGGTCGTCGCGCACGACGCGGCGCAGCAGGGCTTCGGTGAGCGCACCGAGTTCTGCGTGGGCGGACCGGCGTCCAATCGCCGTATGGCCGCCCATCTGCACTCGCTGCTGCCGGGCATACGCGTCAATGTCGACGCCGAACCCGGCCCCGACCGGGGCGCCTTCCAGATCGGCAGTGAGCGCTACCGCCTGGAGCCGGGCAAGGGCGAGTATGTGCTCCTCGCCCGGCTCACCGCCGGTCAGCGCAGGGAGGCGCGGCCAGTGTTCCTGTTCTGCGGCCAGCGCGCGATCACCAACCAGGCCGCGACCCGCTATCTCGCCCGCAACCACGAACGGCTGTCCCGCAAGCACGGCAACAACTCCTTCGTACTGCTGCTGAAGGTCGTCAACTCGCAGGCCTACGGACCGGACGTGGTCGAACTCGTCGGAGATGTCACCCGGACCGCGCAGACGCCTCTGCCTGCCCCGGCGGCTCCGCGCAACTCCCACCGCGCCTCCTGAGTCCCACCGGGCACGGCCACGGGCGCTCCGGCAAAGGGGCGGAAACCCGTCCGGCGTGCAGCTGACCTTCTCCTCGCCTCCGCGGTGCGAGCAGTGATCTCCGGCTGCCGCCGGGCGGGCCTGGCTCTGTGACTGCTGCCCCCTACCCCGCTCTCAACTGTGTCGTGGTTGCCGCAAACTATCCGGATAAGAGGGGCGTAAGTACACGACACGCACCTTTCGGGCATTAGCCGTATTTAACGCGAACCGGCGATCAGGGCGGCCAGAACGTCACGCCTCCGCGACCTCCGCGTACAGCTGCGACAGCTCGGGCACCCCGCTGGAGGCCCATTCCTGGCCGGAGGCGACGACATCGAACTCGCGGCCCGAAGCGAGCCGGATCACCGGCTGGCCGTTGGGCCAGATCTCCCACGCGGCACCTGGCACGGTGTGCACGATGACGGTGCCCAGATACAGCCCGGCGTCGTTGCCCAGCCAGGGCAGGATCTCCTCGTCGTCCCGCCACCGCGGGACCAACTGGTCGAGTTCCTCCAACGAGGCGGCGGAGTCGTCCAGTTGGACGCCCTCCTCGGACGCCTGGGAGCGCAGCAGTTCACACTCGGAGAGGAGTTCGGCGATGCCCTCGGCGTCGGGGAACCCGGGCTTCTTGCTCCGGTCGCCCAGAAAAGGGATCTTCATACCCCCAGCCTGTCATTCGCACCGCCGTGCGCACCACAGGCGCGCACACCCCGGATTGCGGGGCGCCGCAGGCAGGCCGGTTACACGTCGAGGTCCACTACCACCGGTGCGTGGTCCGACGCGCCCTTGCCCTTGCGTTCTTCTCGGTCCACGTAGGAGTCCTTGACCGCCTTGGTGAACGGCTCGTTGCCGTAGACCAGGTCGATGCGCATGCCGCGGTTCTTGGGGAAGCAGAGCTGGCGGTAGTCCCAGTAGGTGAACGGGTGGTCGTACTTGAGGGGGCGGGGTACGACGTCCGACAGGCCTGCTTCGCGCAGGGAGGCCAGGGCCGCGCGCTCGGCGGGGGTGACATGGGTGGAGCCCTCGAAGGCGGCCACGTCGTAGACGTCGTCGTCCGTCGGGGCCACGTTGTAGTCGCCCATCACCGCGAACGGGCGGCTGCCGGACGCGTCGCCCGCGACGGTCGCCTTGAGGGCCTCGAACCACTGGAGCTTGTAGGCGTAGTGAGGGTGATCCACCTCACGGCCGTTCGGCACGTACACCGACCAGACGCGGACCGGGCCGCAGGTGGCGGAGATGGCGCGGGGCTCGACCACGCCGTCGAAGCCGGGATCGCCGGGCAGGCCCTTGACGACATCCTCGAGGCCTATGCGGGAGAGCACCGCCACTCCGTTCCACCGGCCGGTCGCGTGGACCGCCGACTCGTAGCCGAGCTCGCGCAGTTGGGCGGACGGGAACTGGTCCTCGGCGACCTTGGCCTCCTGAAGGCAGAGCACGTCGGTGCCGCTGCTCTCCAGCCAGGCCAGGAGCCTCGGCAGGCGGGCGGTGATCGAGTTCACGTTCCAGGTCGCGATGCGCATGTCCCACAACCTACCGGGCGGGTCTGACAACGCGGCCCGGGGTGCTCAGACCTCCGCCGACGCTCCCGGCGTCAGCCGCAGGTGCTCCGCACCGCCGAGGGAGCCGATCTGGTTGTCATAGATCGGGCGGGCCAGGTCGGTGAGCAGCGCGTCGTGGATGTCGTACGCGCGCTGCGGCTTGAGCTCGCGGACGTAGTCGATGACCTCGGAGATCTTGCTCCAGGGGGCCATGACCGGGAGCATCAGCGTCTCCACGGCACGGTCGGGGACGGTGAGCGCGTCGCCGGGGTGGAAGACGCGGCCGCCGTCGACGAGGTAGCCGACGTTGGTGATGCGGGGGATGTCCGGGTGGATCACGGCGTGCAGTTCGCCGTGGACCTGGATGTCGAAGCCCGCGGCGGTGAAGGTGTCGCCGTGGCCGACGGCGTGCACGCGGCCGGGGAAGGCGGTCGAGATCTTGTCCGCGACGGACTTGAGGGTCCAGATCTCGGCGGCCGGGTTGGCCTCCATGGCCGACCGCAGCCGCTCCTCGTTGAAGTGGTCGGGATGCTCGTGTGTGACGAGGATCGCGTCCGCGCCGACCGCGGCGTCCTCCTCGCTGAATCCCCCGGGGTCGAGGACGAGCGTCCGCCCGTCCTTCTCGAGACGGATACAGGCGTGCGACTTCTTCGTGAGCTTCATGGCACCATCCTGCCTCCGGGGCGCCGCGAGCTCACTCCGTGGGCGTGGTCTCCTCGCGGATGACCCCCTGGGCCACCTTGAACGCGCTGTTCGCCGCCGGTACGCCGCAGTAGACGGCCGCCTGCAGCAGCACTTCCTTGATCTCGGCGGGGGTGAGGCCGTTGCGCAGGGCGGCCCGGGTGTGGAAGGCGAGTTCGTCCAGGTGGCCGCCCGCGACGAGGGCGGTGAGGGTGACACAGCTGCGGGCTCGTCTGTCGAGTCCTGGCCGGTCCCAGATCTCGCCCCACGCATACCGGGTGATGAACTCCTGGAAGTCCCCGGAGAATTCGTCGGCCTGCGCCAGCGCCCGGTCGACATGGGCGTCGCCGAGCACCTCGCGGCGCACCTTGAGCCCGGCCTCGTACGGATCCGGCCGCCCCGCGGACTGCGGCGGTACGACGGCCGCGGCGATCTCGGCGATGGGCGAGGGCTGGGGCGGTGCGGCCAGGACCGGCTTGACCGGGGCCGCCGGGATGGCGACCTGGCCGGTGGAGGAGTCGTAGGCGGGCTGCCAGGCGGTGGAGAAGTGCCGGACGAGCAGGTCGGTGACGGCGGCGGGCTGTTCGACGGGCACCAGGTGGGAGGCGCCGGGGACCACCGCGAGCCGCGCGTCCGGTATTCCGGCGACCAGGGTGCGGGCCTCGGCGGGGCCGGTGACCTGGTCGTCCGAGCCGACGAGCACGAGGGTGGGGACGCCGACCCGGCCGAGTTCCGGCCGGACGTCGAAGGAGGCGAGCGCCTCGCAGGCGGCTATGTAGCAGCCGGGGTCGGTGGTGCGCACCATCTGCACCGCCCACTCGGTGATCGCGGGCTGCGCGGCGGCGAACCCTCCGGTGAACCAGCGGTCCGGGGAGCTACGGGCGATGGGGTCGAGCCCGTTCGTGCGCACGATCACCCCGCGCTGCCGGAACTCGTCGGCCGTGCCGAAGCGGGGCGAGGCGGCGATCAGCGCGAGCGAGGCGAGGCGCTCCGGGTGCCGCAGGGCCAGCTCCACACCGACGGCGCCGCCGAGCGCGCAGCCCGCGTAGCCGAAGCGCTGGACGCCGAGCCCGTCGAGCGTGGCGAGCAGCCGGGCGGCCACCTCGGCGACCGAGCCCGCCGGGTACGCCGGCGCGCCGCCGTGTCCCGGCAGATCGAACCGGAACACGCGCCACTGCTTCGTCAGCTCGGGGACCTGCCTGTCCCACATGTGCCAGGTCGTGCCGAGCGAGGGGCCGAGGATGAGGACCGGGGCGTCTTCCGGGCCGTCGAACCGGTACTGGAGGGCGGGGGTCTTCGTCTCACTCACCGCTCCACGCTAACCGCCGTTTCTGAGCACCGGGCCCCTGGACCCCAAGTCCTCACACCTGGCTCCCGCAGATCAGCGGGGAACTCTCACACAGCCTTCACCGGATGGCTGTCGGCTCCGGGCGGAGACCGGATCCGGCCTCAGTCTTCCGGTGACGTGCCCAGGCCGGTCAGTGCGCCGACCGGGTCCAGGTCGGGGGTGCCGCGGGGCCACCAGTCGTCGTGGCCGGGTTCCGATTCGTACGGGTACCAGATGCCGTCTCGGCCCAGCCGGAGCTGGACGTGGCCGCGGGGGTGGGTGAGGCGGTTGCGCCACGGGCGGAAGGCGGGGAGGTCGGCGGCGAGGAGGAGGGGGCGCGCCCGGTCGAAGCGGCCGGCGGGTGGGTCCCAGGGATCTTCGAGGACGGCGAGACCCTCCAGGCCGCCCTGGCGCCAGGCCGCGACCGCACGTGCCAGCTCGGCAGGGGTGCGGCCGGCGGCGGAGGCGAGCGAGGAGTACAGGGCGCGGCTACCGGCGGTGAGTCCGGAACCCGGGCGGGCCGCGGCGAGCCGCACCGCATCCTGCCACAGCGTCAGTTCGGCGACCGGGTCACGGCCGGTGGCGAGCAGCGTGTGGGCGCGGAGGGCCGCGTCGGTCGCCAACTGGTCCAGCGCGAAGGGGTCCGGGCCGCCCGGCGCGGCCGGGTAGACCGGGGGTTGCCCGGGGTGCGGGGGTGCGGGCGACGGAGCGGGGAGGGGCGGGAGTTGACGCTGCGCGAGCGCGTCGGTGGCCCGTACCCCCGGGAGCGGCGCCGGTTCCCGCTCCTGTGCGGCGCGGGCCGCGCGCGCGGCGTTGCGACGGGAGAGGGCATCGAGCAGTTCCCGCTCTCCGCGACCGCGCAGCAGAAGCAGGACGAACGGGTCGGCGTCGAGCAGCCGTGCCGTCTGGTAGCAGAGCGCGGCGGCGTGCTTGCAGGGGTGGCCGCGGTCGGGGCAACTGCACTGCGGGGCAAGGTCACCGGGGCCGGGGAGCAACGGGACTCCGCAATCCGCCAGGGACTGCGGCAGCTCCTTGTCCAGCAGCGCGGCGATATGCCCGGGCCGCTCGGCGGCGGTGTCCAGGAACCGCTCCCAGTCGGCGTCCTCCAACGTGCGCAACCGCAGCTGCACGCGGTAGGGCCGGGGCCGGCTGCCCTGCACATACGCGAGGACGAGACCGGGCGTGACGGTGATGGCCTCCACATTCCCCTGCTGCGCATATCCACGTCCCCGAGCCAACCGCTTGGCATCCAGCGCCCCTTCTTCCAGCGCCGCGACCCATGCGTTTCCCCACCAGGTCGCCGCGAATCCACCACCGTCCGCGGGGCGCGGGGCGAACGCGGGGAAGGTGCGGCGCAGTTCGGTGAGGGCGGTCCCGGCGCGCGAGGTTCCCGCGCTCGCGCGAGGTCGGGAGTGGGTGGGTACCCGAGTGTCGGGGCGGGCGAGGGCGTTCGGCGAGCCTGGGTGGCGGGTGGAGATGGGGGTCTCGGCAGGCTCCCCCTCAGGCAGGTCGTCCGAGGCTGGCATCCGGAAGGCGTCCGCGACGAGGTCCGACAGGGCACGAGCTCTGCCCTGGGCGGCGGGGGCGTGCCCGCCACGCTCGTCCGCAGGCGCGGTCCGAACCCGGGAACTCGGCCTGGGCGACGGCTCGACTCCCCCGTCCGCACGGTCCGACCCCTCTTCCCGCCCCTCACCACGAGCGGCACGCAACGCCTGGCGTGCGACATCCGCGGGACGCGCCGCCCGAGCCTCGGCTGAGCCCTCCGGAGCCTTAGGGGCGTGCGTCGCCGCACCGCGGCCCCCTCCCTGCCCGGTCACGGCCCGGTCGCGGGCAACGCCCTCGGACCCCTCGTCGCCAACCCCGCTCCCGTCCTCGGCGGAGGTCTCCCCGACGGCGGCACCGGCCGGCGCGTCGGCGGCCGAGGCACCCACAGCCTTGTCCGCGGTCGCGGCACGCCTGCCAGTGACGGCGTCGCGCAGCGCCGCCCGAGCCGCGTCACTCGGCCGGGGTGCACCTCGTGACGGGTCCCCGGTGGTCCGCCGTACGTCGTCGCCCGCAGCCTCGTCGTCCCCAGCTCGCGCCGCCGCGCCCACAGCCTCGTCATCCCCCGCTCGCGTCGCGCCAGTCGCGGGCCGGCCGGTGGTCACCGTCTCCTCGGGAGCCGTTACGTCCGCGCCGCGCTCCGCGTCCGCCCCCGGCCGCTGTCCACCGGAACCAGCCTCAGGCTGGCTCACACGCTTCCGGGCCGCCCTGAGGGCTCGGCGTGCCTCGTCGGCGGGGCGGGAGGTCATGGCTCCCTCCGTAGCGAGACGAGGTCGGACAGGTCGCGGTCCGTCAGTTCCGTGAGGGCGGATTCGCCGGAGCCGAGGATCGCGTCGGCGAGGGCGCGCTTGGATTCGAGCATCTCGGCGATGCGGTCCTCGACGGTGCCCTCGGTGATGAGGCGGTGGACCTGGACGGGCTGGGTCTGGCCGATGCGATAGGCGCGGTCGGTGGCCTGTTCCTCGACGGCCGGGTTCCACCAGCGGTCGAAGTGGACGACATGGCCCGCGCGGGTGAGGTTCAGTCCGGTGCCGGCCGCCTTCAACGACAGCACCAGGACCGGGGTCGCGCCGCTCTGGAAGCGGTCCACCATCCGCTCTCGCTCGGGTACGGGAGTGCCACCGTGCAGCAGGTCCATGGGGACCGCCCGGGTGGCCAGGTGGGAGGTGATGAGGCGGGCCATCCCGACGTACTGCGTGAAGACCAGCGCCGAGCCGTCCTCGGCGAGCAGGGTGTCCAACAGCTCGTCCAGCAGGGCCAGTTTGCCGGAGCGGGCGGCGAGCCCGTCGCCCCGGACCTCCTCCTTGAGGTACAGCGCGGGGTGGTTGCAGATCTGCTTCAGCGAGGTCAGCAGCTTCAGTACCAGGCCACGGCGGGCGATCCCCTGCGCGGTCTCGATGGCCAGCATCGACTCGCGCACCACCGCCTCGTAGAGCGAGGCCTGCTCCCGGGTGAGCGGAACGGGGTGGTCCGTCTCCGTCTTGGGCGGCAACTCGGGAACGATGCCGGGGTCGGACTTCTTGCGGCGCAGCAGGAAGGGGCGGACCAGGCGGGCCAGCCGCTCCACCGCCTCCTCGTCCTCGCCGTTCTCCACGGCGCGCGCGTGCCGGGACCGGAAGGACTTCAGCGGGCCGAGCAGTCCGGGTGTCGTCCAGTCGAGCAGCGCCCACAGCTCGGAGAGGTTGTTCTCCACCGGCGTGCCGGTCAGGGCCACCCGCGCGGGTGTCGGGATCGTGCGCAGCGCCTTCGCGGTCGCCGAGTACGGGTTCTTGACGTGCTGGGCCTCGTCCGCGACGACCATGCCCCATGCCTGCTGGGCCAGTGTCGGCGCCGCCGAGCGCATCGTGCCGTACGTCGTGAGGACGAAGCCGCCGTCCAGGCCGTCCAGGGTGCGGTCGGGGCCGTGGAAGCGGCGGACGGGGACGCCGGGCGCGAAACGGGTGATCTCCCGCTGCCAGTTGCCGAGCAGGGAGGCCGGGCAGATCACCAGGGTCGGCTCGCTACGGGCGCGCTTCAGATGCAGCGCGATCAGCGTGATCGTCTTGCCGAGGCCCATGTCGTCGGCGAGACAGCCGCCGAGGCCGAGCGAGGTCATGAGGTCGAGCCAGGCCAGGCCCCGGAGTTGGTAGTCCCGCAGCCGGGCGCGCAGCCCCGGCGGCGGCTCGACGGGCCGCACCCCCGCCGTCAGCCGGTCGCGCAGGGCGGCCAGCGCGCCGGTCGGCACCGCGTCGACGGTCTCGCCGTCGACCTCCGCGCTGCCGGTCAGCGCGACGGACAGCGCGTCCACCGGGTCGAGCAGCCCCAGTTCACGCTTGCGGGCCTTGCGGACGAGCGCCGGATCGACGAGGACCCACTGGTCCCTGAGGCGTACGACGGGTCGGTGCGCCTCGGCGAGCGCGTCCATCTCGGCCTCGGTGAGCGGGTCGCCGCCGAGCGCCAACTGCCAGCGGAACTGGAGGAGTTCCTCGCTCTCGAAGAAGCCGGTGCCGTCGGTCGCCGAGCCCGGCGCGAGCCGTACGACCGCTGCCGCGGTGAGGTCCTGCGCCAGGTCGCGGGGCCAGTGCACGGCGACCCCGGCCGCGGCGAGCCGGGTGGCCGCGGCACCGAGCAGCTCGCCCAGTTCTCCCTCGGTCAGGGCCAGTACGTCGGGCACGTCCTGTTCGGCGAGCCGGTCCAGTGGCGGCCAGACGCGGGCCGCGCGGCGCACGGCGAGGGCGGCGTCCACGTGCGCGCGTGGACCGAACGCCGCGTCCGCCTCACCCGCCCACAGGGCCGCCGCGTCGACGACGAGCGTGGGGTCGGCGAGGCTGTGCACCTGGACGATCGCCGCACCGGCGCTGCGGATCCACTCGCCCCCGTCGAACAGGTCGCACGCCGACAGATCCAGCCGGAGCGAGATCCGCACGCCCGCGTCCATGCCGGCGGCGACCTCCGCGGCCCAGTCGTGGGCATCCGGCAGATGCTGCGGACGGGTATCCGCGAAGGGTCTGCCGGAGACGTACGGCGCGGCGGGGGTGCGGGGCAGGGTGTCCGCGACCGCGTCGAGGAAGGCACGCATCAGCGCTTCCGGTTCGGGCAGCCGAAGCGGTCCGGGACCGGGCAGGGGCACGGCATGTCCCTCGGGCGGAAGTGCCGCCGCGACCGCGCGCAGGTGCGCGATGTCGTCCGGTTCGAGGGGTCCGGCCCGCCAGGCGTCGTGCCCGGACGGGGTCAGTCCGGGTAGCAGGCGTCCACGGGCCGCGAGCCGCAGCGCGTGCAGAGCGGCGGCCCCCCAGCACGCGGTGGCCGGGTGTGCGGCGGGGTCGCGCCGTGCCCGCACCAGCAGCGGCAGTGCCTCGCCGACCGGCAGCGACAGCGCGCGGGCGGGCCTGCGCCGCACTCCGGTGCCATGACGTCGTACGACTGTCAGCTCCGTATGCCCGATGCCGTTCGAGACGTCACCGCCGATGTCGCCCTCGGGATCCCAGAACGCGATCCGGCCCTCACGCGGGACGGGCGCGGGCAGGAAGACGGCCGCGAGACGGAGGGGTACGGACTCCTCCGCCCGGTCGGCCACCGCGGTCGCCTCGGTCATACGTCCTGTCACCTCCCGCCCGTGTGTCGGATCAGATGTCTTCGACTCTACGGGCGGGGTCTGACAATCGGCCCCGGTCACCGGCCCGGGCGGGCGCGGAGCCTCAGGGGATGACGCGCGAGACGACGTAGATGAACGGGTTGTTCGGATCGCCCAGGCTCACCATGACCTGCTGCGTGGGCCGCGGGTCCCGCTGCTCGTGAACCAGGCCGTACCAGGGGCCGGGGCTCGAGAAGTTCCAGCCGGTGACCTTCTGGTCGCGCTTCCCGATGGTGATCTCGTTCCGCTTCAGCTCGGCCCGGCTGGCCCCCAGGTCCTTGAGGAAGACGTCCAGGTTCGCGTTGGGGGTCTGGAACTGGACGTAGAGCCGGCTGGTCTTCCAGTTGTTCGTCTCGTAGTAGGCGACCTTGCCCGACGGGTGGGGCATCGGCACCTGGTAGAGGCGGCGCTGGACCTTCGACGGCCAGGCGCGGGTGAGGCCCCGCGCCGAGTACTTCTCCTCCTTGTCGCGGCCGCTGTCCCGGCTCTGCGCGGCGGAGATGACCAGATAGCCGGCCGGTACGCCGATGAGCAGCACGATGATGAGCAGGGTGAGCGCCCGGCGGCGGATCACCCGGCCGCGGTCCTCGGACGGACCGGGCTGCTCGTCCGCGGGCGGGGCCTGATGGGGCAGTTGGGCCGTCACAGCGCCTCCCGGGCCTCGCGGCGGGCCTCTGCGTACCGCTCGTAGCGTTCGTACCGCTCGACCCTGCGGCGTTTGGCGCGGCGGAAGCGGCGGGCGACCAGGCGGGCGAGGTCGGCGGCGCCGACCATGCCGGCCTCGGGGCCCAGCTGGGCGCGGGCGATGCGGGCCTCCGGACGGTAGCCGCGGCCGGTGAGCTGCCGCTTGAAGGCGTCCCGCGCGGGGCCGATCAGCAGGTCGTCGGCCGCGGAAACACCGCCGCCGATCACGAAGCAGGAGGGGTCGAGCGCCGCCGCGAGGTTGGCGATGCCGACGCCGAGCCACTGGCCGATGTCCTGGAGCAGCTCGATGCACATGGCGTCGCCCTCACGGGCCAGCTCGGTGATCATCGGGCCGCTGATGTCGGCGATGTTCCCCTTGACGTGCTCGATGATCCCGTACGCCACCGGCGAGTCGGCCGCCGCGAGCTCACGTGCCTCTCTGACCAGCGCGTTTCCGGAGCTGTACTGCTCCCAGCAGCCGCGGTTGCCGCAGGGGCAGCGGTGGCCGCCGGGGACGACCTGCATATGGCCGAACTCGCCGGCGACGCCGTACTTCCCGCGCTTGACCTGCCCGTCCTCCAGGATCGCGCCGCCGATGCCGGTGCCGAGCGTGATCATGACGAGGTGGTCCTCGCCGCGGCCGGCGCCGAAGCGCCACTCCGCCCAGGCGGCGGTGTTGGCGTCGTTGTCCACCAGGACCGGGACCGCGAGGCGGCCGGCGATGCGGTCGCGCAGCGGTTCGTTGCGCCAGGACAGATGGGGCGCGAACAGTACGCGGTTGCGGTCGGCGTCGACCCAGCCGGCCGCGCCGATGCCGACGGCGTGCACGTCGTGCCGGTCGGACAGGTCCAGGACCAGCTCGACGATGGTGTCCTCGACGACCTTCGGGCTCTTGGACTTGTCCGGGGTCTCCGTGCGGAGCTTCTCCAGGATGTTGCCGTCGGCGTCCACGACGCCCGCCATCACCTTGGTGCCGCCGATGTCGATGCCGACGGTTGGCACGCGGGGGGCGGTGAGGTGGGAGCGGCGTTCCCTGGTACCGACTGTGCGGAGCGTGGGTGCGCGGCGGGAACCGATGGGGGCGCCTGGCACACCGACGTTGCTCAGTGCTCTCGGGAACGGTAGGTCGCGGTAGTTGCTCATCACCGCCGATTCTGCCTCACGGTGACCACAGGTGCTGTACGGGGCCGCAAAGGGGGCTGTCGGTGCGATGCCGGGTGCGGGTGCCTGAGGGCTGGTCGCACGGCCCTCTTTGTCCTGACATTGAGACGAATAGAGCCTCTACGGTCGTACGAGGAGCTGGAACTCGAAGGAGTAGCGCGTCGGCCGGTAGGTGTGGGTGCCGAACTCGACGGCGCGGCCGGTGTCGTCGAAGGTGGTGCGCTGCATGGTGAGCAGCGGGGCGCCTTCGGGCTCGCCGAGCCGTTCGGCCTCGGCGGCGCCGGCGGCGCGGGCGCCGATCGACTGACGGGCGCTGTGCAGGGTGATGCCGGCGGCCCGCATCAGCCGGTACAGGCCGGTGGCCTCCAGTTGCGCGGTGTCCAGGTCGAGCAGCCCGGGCGGCAGGAAGTTGCAGAGGTACGCCATCGGCTCGCCGTGCGCCAGCCGCAGCCGTTCGACGCGGTGGACCTCGCTGTCCTCGCCGACGGCGAGGGCCGCCGCGACCTCGGCGGACGCGGGGACGACCGTGTTGACGAGGACCCGGGTCGCGGGGCGCTGGCCGGCCGCCTCCAGGTCGTCGTAGAGGCTGCTGAGTTCCAGCGGGCGTTTGACCTGGCTGTGCACGACCTGGGTGCCGACGCCCCGGCGGCGGACCAGCAGGCCCTTGTCGACCAGGGACTGGATGGCCTGGCGGACGGTGGGCCGGGAGAGTCCGAGACGTGCGGCGAGTTCGATCTCATTGCCCAGCAGGCTGCCGGGGGTGAGCGTGCCGTGCTCGATCGCCGCTTCGAGCTGCTGGGACAGCTGGAAGTACAACGGCACCGGACTGCTTCGGTCCACACTGAGGTCGAGCTGCACGGTCGGGTCCATTTCTGGTTTCGGCACGGGCCGAGCGTAGCTCCGTGGGCGGTTGACGGGAAGTTGTGTAGTTCGATTGTCCGGACATACGCATTGACAGGGTACGGGCCTGGGCCGCAGGTTTGTTCTCATGCGCATCGGGGTCATCGGTACGGGGCGGATCGGCACGATCCACGCGAACACGCTCAGTCGCCATCGGGAAGTCGGGTCCCTCATCCTCACGGACGCGAACCGGGACAGGGCACAGGAGCTGGCGCAGCGGCTGGGGGAGACGGCCGCACCCGGGGTGGACGAGATCTTCCGGTGGGGCGTGGACGCCGTGGTGATCACGACGGCGACATCGGCCCACGCCGAACTGATCGGCCGGGCGGCACGCTCGGGCCTGCCGGTGTTCTGCGAGAAGCCGATCGCCCTCGACCTGCCGGGCACCCTGCAGGCGATCACCGAGGTCGAGACCGCGGGGACAGTTCTCCAGATGGGGTTCCAGCGCCGCTTCGACGCCGGCTACGCGGGGGCGCGGGAGGCGGTGCGTTCCGGACGGCTGGGGCGGCTGCACACCGTGCGGGCACTGACGTCGGACCAGGCGCCGCCGCCGGCCGCCTATCTGCCGGTGTCCGGCGGGCTGTACCGGGACACCCTGATCCACGACTTCGACATGCTGCGCTGGGTGACCGGGCATGAGGTCGTCGACGTCTACGCGGCCGGGTCCGACGCCGGTCCCGCGATGTTCCGGCAGGCCGGTGACATCGACACGGCCGCGGCCGTCCTCACCCTCGACGACGGCACGCTCGCCACGGCCACGGCGACGCGGCTGAACGGGGCGGGGTACGACGTCCGCATGGAGCTCGCCGGGGAGCTGGACCAGGTCGTGGTCGGCCTGGACGACCGCACGCCCATCGCGTCCACCGAACCGACCGGGCCACCGGCCGCCGACAAGCCGTGGACCGGCTTCCTGGAACGCTTCGGGCCCGCCTACGAGGCCGAACTGGCCGCGTTCATCGAGGTGGTGCGGGGCGAGCGCGCCAACCCGTGCGACGGCCGCGAGGCCCTGCAGTCGCTGCGGATCGCCGAGGCCTGCGACGTGTCCCGGCGCGAGCGAAGACCGGTACGGCTCGCGGAGATCCCGGGTGGCTCCGCGTCCGCGACGGTGTAATCGGACGCTGACGGGAAGGGCTTCGACGGGACGGCAGCCGCGCCGCGTCACCTCAGCGGTCCGCAGCATCTACGGCCTTCAGCGCAGCGTCATCCACGGCTTGCGGGGCGCCGTCGGCCACGGCTCTCAGCGCGCCGTCAGCCACGACGGCCAAGGTTCCCTCGGCTACGGCGCCCAAGGCCCCGTCGGCTGAAGCGCCCCGCGCTCTGCCGCTCACCAGCGCACCGGCAGGCTGCGCATCCCGCGCATCAGCATGCCCGGGAGCCACTCGCCGGGCGGGCCGTCGAGGGCGAGTCCGGGCGCGCGGTCGAGCAGCGACCGTATCGCCGTGCGTGCTTCGAGGCGGGCCAGCGGGGCGCCCAGGCAGAAGTGGATGCCGTGGCCGAAGGCGACGTGGCCGCGGGCGTCACGGCGGATGTCGAAGGTGTCGGGAGCGGCGTAGCGGCTCGCGTCGCGGTTGGCGGCGGTGAGGCCGATCATCACCGGCTCGCCCTTGTCGATCCGGACGCCGCCCAGCTCCAGCGGCTCCGCGGCATAGCGGAACGTCGCCGTCTCCACCGGGCCCTCATGGCGCAGCATCTCCTCGACAGCGCCGTCCAGGAGGCTCATGTCGACGCGCAGCGCGGCGAGTTGGTCGGGGTGGGTGAGCAGGGAGTGGACGCCGCTGGTGATGAGGTTGACCGTGGTCTCGTGGCCCGCGATGAGCAGGATGAAGGCCATGCCCCGCAGTTCGTCCGGGGAGAGCCGGTCACCGTCCTCGGCGGTGGTGCGGATCAGGTCGCTCAGGAGGTCGTCGCTCGGCCCGGCGGAGCGCTTGTCCTCGATCAGGTCGGTGAAGTACCCGCCGAGGCGGACGTAGGCGTCGTGCTCGCTGCCCGGGCTGGTCGGTGCGACCGCCTCCGTGGACATCTTGCGGAACTCCGCGCGGTCCATCTCGGGTACGCCGAGCAGTTCGCAGATGACGGTGATCGGCAGCGGATAGGACAGGCACTCCACCAGGTCGGCGCGGCCCCGCGGCAGCATCGCGTCGAGCAGTTCGTCCGTGATCTGCTGGATCCTCGGGCGCAGTGCCTCCACGCGGCGCATGGTGAAGGCGCGGGAGATCAGGCCGCGCAGCCGGGTGTGCTGGGGCGGGTCGGTGACCAGCAGGTTCTTCCCGATCAGCTCCTCGTCGAGGGACTTCAGGCCGATCTTCGCGCCGTCCTTGGACAGCCGTGGCTCGGCGAGTGCCGCACGCGCCTCCTCATGACCGACTACGAGCCACACCTCGGAGTGCCACTCGGGCAGCCGGACCCGGTGGACGGGGCCTTGGGCGCGCAGGCGTGCGTACGCCGGATGCGGGTTCACGCGGAACCCCTCGCCGAACTCCCCCATGTCGATGACGTCCGTCATGGCCCTCCCCCTCGCACAACATCCCCCGCACAACGTCCCCCGCGCAACAGCCTCGACACACAGAGAACGCCCGAAGTCCGCGATCAGTGCCCGTCCTCCTCGGATTCCTCCAGAAGTCCCGCGTCGTATGCCAACAGGGCGATCTGCACACGGTTGTTGAGGTCGAGCTTGGCCAGGATGCGGGAGACATGGGTCTTGACGGTGGCCACGCTCATGAAGAGGGTCGCGGCGATCTCGGCGTTGGACAGACCCCGGCCGACCGCGACGGCGACCTCGCGTTCACGGTCGTTGAGGGCCTCGATGCGGGCACGCGCGCGTGCCCGCCGGGTGTCGGCCGCGGCACCGGCCGCGTGTTCCATCAGCCGGCGGGTGACGGAGGGCGACAGGACGGGGTCGCCGGCCGCGACCCGGCGCACCGCGTCGACGATCTCGGCGGGCGGGGTGTCCTTCAGGACGAATCCGGCGGCACCGGCGCGCAGCGCCCGCAGCACCTGCTCGTCGGCGTGGAAGGTGGTCAGGACCACGACCTGCGGGGCGTCCTTGCGGCCGCGCAGCAGCTCGGTGGCCGTCAGACCGTCCATCGACGGCATCCGGATGTCCATCAGGACGACGTCCGGGCTGGTGCGGTCGACGAGCGCCTCGACCTCACGGCCGTCGGCCGCCTCCCCGACGATCTCGATGTCGTCGGCCCCGCCCATCATGAAGGACAGCCCGGCCCGTACGAGAGGATCGTCGTCGACGAGGAGCACTCTGATCGCAGTCATGGGCCCTACGTAATCACGGTCGCGGCCGGTGAGTTGGCCGGAGCCGCTCACCCCCACGGCAGCCAGCCCCGCACCCCGAATCCCCCGTCCCCCTCCGGCCCGTACGCGAGCCGCCCCCCGGCCAGCGTGGCCCGTTCCGTCAGTCCGATCAGGCCCTGTCCGGAACCGGGCACGGGGGGAACCTCGCCGTCGGGTGCCGGGTTCCGTACGCCCACGGTCAGGCCCTCCCCCGGGCCGCCTGTGACGGACACGGTGACCTCGGTGCCGGGGGCGTGCTTGCGGGCGTTGGTCAGGCCCTCCTGGGCGATGCGGTAGGCGGTGCGGCCGACGGAGGCCGGGACGGCGGCGGGGTCGGTGACGCGGTTGTCGAGGGTGACCTTCATGCCGGCCTCGCGGGACTCGGCGACCAGCGCGTCCAGCGCGCCGAGCGTCGGCTGCGGACGGCCGGCCTCGTCGGGGTCGCCGGCCCGCAGCACGCCGATGATCTCCCGCAGGTCCTGCAGCGCCTCGTGCGCGCTCTCCCGGATGACGCCCGCGGCCCGCGCGACCTCCGCCTGCGGTGCGTCCGGCCGGAACTCCAGTGCGCCCGCGTGCACGCTCAGCAGCGTCAGCCGGTGCGCCAGCACGTCGTGCATCTCCCGGGCGATGGCCTCGCGGGCCAGCCGCTGCGCCTGCTCGGCGCGCAGCTTCGCCTCCGTCTCGGCGCGCAGGGCGCGGTCGCGCAGGCTCAGCATGAGCTGCCGCTTCGACCGTACGAGCAGGCCGCAGGCGATGGTCGAGACGGTGAGCAGCGAGGCGAGCAGGACCGCCGGCACGAACGGCAGGCCGGGCTCCGGGCGCCACCAGAAGTAGAGCGGGATCCCCACCAGAGAGATGCCGCCGAGCAAGGCCACGTACTTGAAGGGCCGGTGCACGGCGAGCGTGAAGAAGATGATCATGCCTGCGCCGCCCGCGGTGCTCGAGACGAAGCCGAGGGGAACCATCAGGACGGCGAGTCCGAGCGGCCAGCGGCGGCGCAGCCAGACCAGGGCGCAGGCGAGGGCACCCAGCAACTGGTCGACGGCGGCGAGTGAGCGCGAAGTGTTCGGGTCCCCGTTCACCGTCTCCGCGGCCGTCAGGCCGATCAGGACGGCCAGCACGAAGCAGGAGAAGTCGACGACCCAGTCCCGGGCGGTGCGCCGCGGTCGCCGCCCGTTCGCTCCGGCATCGGGGTCGAGCTCATGGACCACGGCGGACGGGAACAGCCACCGGCGTCCCTGGAACGCCGACACAGCTTGCTCCGCCTTGTCACCACTCACGGTCGACAAATCTACGCAGTGCGGGCCCGCTCCACCTCCCCGCACGCATGATCGACGACCAAAGTCGCACCGCCGCAGACTTTCGGCGCCAGGCCGCGGACGGATCAAGGACTTCCGTCGAACTGGCCTCGCCCCGCGGCCGATGACTGTGGGGGGTCCGCGGGGCGAGTGTTCTCACCATGAAGGAATTGCTGGAGCTGTTCGGATTCATCGCCCTGGCGCAGGGCGCGATGGGTCTCGTGCACGAGTTCACCGAGTGGAAGATCGGCCTCGTGCAGCGGATCGACTCTCTCGACGGCTACGGGATCTACGCGAGCATCGCGTTCCTGGTGCTGGGGTTCGCGTTGTTCGCCGCCGCCGAGAGCCGGAAGTCCGGCTGAGCGCGGACCGGGCTTCCGGCCGGTCGCACCCTTCCTCGGTGGTCGACCTGGTCGCCGGACTCAGCAGCCGTAGTCGACCAGGTCGAACGACTCGTAGTGGTCCGCGCTGTAGCAGTCCTCCTGGGATTAGGCATTCACGTGCACTACGGCGCGGTGCTGATGCTGATACGGCGGGCCGGACCTGTTCGTGCAGGCCTTATGGAGCTGTCGCGCGCCAGGTTAATTCCCCGAAAACTCATCGGACGTGACGGGAAATTCTCCGGAGTTGTCATTGACATGCCACCATCTACGCGCGTCATCATGAGGGCATGAGATTCCCCCCACGAATCACCCGTATCGGCGCCGCAGCCGCGGTGTTGTCCGCCCTTCTCATCGGCGGCACCGTCACTGCCACCCCGGCGGCCGCCGCGGTCGGCAGTATCTGTTACAGCGACCTGCCCTCCCAGGCACACGACACGCTCGACCTGATCGAGCAGGGCGGCCCGTTCCCGTACGAGCAGGACGGCACCGTCTTCCAGAACCGCGAGGGCATCCTGCCCAGCCAGTCCACTGGCTACTATCACGAGTACACCGTGATCACGCCGGGCTCCTCTACGCGCGGCGCGCGCCGCATCGTCACCGGTGAGGAGAACCAGGAGGACTACTACACGGCTGACCACTACGAGTCCTTCGACCTGGTCGACTACGACTGCTGAGTCCCCCCACAGATCAGTCCGAGGAACGGTGCAACCTTGGGGTCCGGCCTGCGTTCAGCCGGACCCCTAGCTGCGGTCGTCTGCGCACGATATCGATCCTTCCGGTCACATGTTCGGACGGGAAGGATCTTTCAGGACCGGCCACGCATGCGGATCCCCCGCCGGGCTGCACCTCCCTTCCACCCCGGGAATGACACAACAGTCGTGCGTGGTCCCCGAGTTGTAGGGGACGGACCGCCCTCAACGACGGAACGACGGGGACCAGTGAGTGTCACGTGGTGGGGGCGGGACGCACGGATGACGACGCGCGCCTGCGGACTGCGCGGACGACCGCGCCCACGGCGACGGCGTTCACGAGTGCGCCGGCCGAGATTCCCAGATAGAAGGAGGCATCGGTGGGTATCCAGCCGAGCGCGACCATGAACAGCAGGTTCAGCGGGGCGGTCAGCAACATGGGCACGACGTAGGCCATGGAGGCGTCGACGCGGCTCACGAACAAGTCTTCGTAGAGCGCGAATCCGGCCGTGAGTACCACTGCGGCCAGGTAGCAGCGGGACAGCCAGCTGTTCACGGCCAGAGCGAGCATGGCACGGCTGCGGCGAGAGTAACTCACGGTGTTCTCCGATGTGTTGGTCGAGTCAGGGCCCTTTCCACGCGGTGTGCCGGATGAGCCGTTCATCACGATGCCGAAGAGGCTGAGGGCGCGGCATCGGTTGCGCTACTCAGATGGAGACGACCGGAGTGAGTACTCGAACCGTGACCTCTCCGAGAGGCGTCCACCTGGCTCATCTACGCTTGAGGCGTGAACCGAACTCACCGCGGTGGAAGCTAGGTTGCTTCAAGCAGGCCCTGCTCGTCGTCGCCCAGCTGGGCCAGTGCGGTGGCGCTCGGGCTGCCGGGATCTGCGGTGTAGAGCACCAGCCGCAGGCTGGTGCCGGGCATGAGCAGGGTTTGGCGGTCCAGTTCCAGCTCGCCGAGTTCGGGATGATGCAGGCGTTTGCGCAGCGTCGGCCGGGGGCGCACGTCGTGGCTGCGCCAGCCGGCGACGAAGTCCGGGTTGTGCGCGGCATATTCGTTGACCAGCTCGCCCAGCGCACGGTCCGCCGGGTGGCGGGCGCCGGCCGCGCGCAGATGGGCGGCGGACTGCCGGGCGAAGTCGCCTTCTGCGCCGACAGGGGCCGAACAGAGGGTGCCGTCCAGCCGGATGGCGAGGCGCACGGTGTTGCGCTCTTGGACGGACAGCTGCGCGAAGTCGGTGATCAACGCGGCCGCCGCAGCGTTCCAGGCCACGATGTTCTCCAGGTCGTTCACCAGATAGGCGGGTATAGAGCCGAGCCGGTGCAGCAGTTGGCGTGCGTCGGCAGGCACCGGCACGCGATCGGCGTCCGTACCGGGCGGGAGCTGCCCGGCCAGCCGTGCCAAGTACTCACGCTCGGTGGCGGTGAGGCGCAGTACCGTGCCCAGCGCGGTCAGCACCTGCGGCGACGGACGCGGCGCGCGGGCCTGCTCCAGTCGCTCGTAGTAGCTCGTGGACACGCCGGCCAGGGCGGCCACCTCTTCCCGGCGCAGCCCGGGGGTGCGCCGGGCACGCAGGCCGGGTGGGTGGACAGCCGTGGCCGGCATCTGGGCCGGGCGCAGCGCCTCCCGCCGACGGCGCAGGAAGTCGGCCAGTTCTCCTCTGCTCACCCGGCCAGGTTGGCACAACGGCACTCGGCTTAGCCACGGACCAGTGGTCCGGGGCTCACTGGTGCGTTCCACGGCACCGCCCCGTGCGCCCACTCTGGTGCGGTCACACGTCCTGCTGAACGCTGGAGAATCACCGTGTCACCACGCACTTCCGAAGAGATCTTTCGCCGGCTGCTGGAGCTGCTGCTGGCCAAAGACATGGATGCCATCGCCGATCTGTGGGCGGAGTACGGCACCGCCGAGTTCCCCTTCGCCGAAGGGGCGTCGCCGAGACGGCTGACCGGACGTGAGGCCGTCCGGGACTATCTGGCCGGCTACCCGGACCTGATGGACGTGCAGGCGATCCCGGCCCTCACCGTGCGCCACACGGACCAGCCGGACACCATCGTGGTGGAGTTCACGGCGCACGGTCGCACGGTGGCCACCGACGAGCCGTACGAGTTGGACTACATCACAGTGCTCACCACCCACCAGGGCCTGATCACCCGTTACCGGGACTACTGGAACCCGCTGGCCGCCGCCTCAGCGGCCGGCACGCTGCCCGAACTGCTCGGTTCGCTGCGCTCGCAGGCCACTCGATGACCGGCGTGCTGATCACCGGCGGCACCGGGAAGACGGGAAGCGCCCTGGCCGAACTGCTCCGCAAAAGCGGTGTGCCGGTCCGGGTGGCCAGCCGCAACCCACCGGCCGACGCCCCGGACGCGGTTCGGTTCGACTGGAGCGACCCGGCCGCCCATCCGGCCGCACTGCACGGGATGGACCGGGTCTTCCTGGTGCCTCCAGTAGACACCACGGACCCGATGCCACTGGTCGAACCGTTCTTGGCCGAGGCCGAACGCCTCGGCGTGCGCCGGGTGGTGCTGCTCGGCTCCGCCATCGTGCTGCCCGATGCTCCCAGTGCGCTGGAACTGGCCGCGCACGTGCGTGCCCGGCGCCGATGGGTGGTGCTGCGCCCCTCCGGGTTCATGCAGAACTTCCTGGCCCCCCACCCGCTGGGTGAGCGGATCCGGCGACACGGCGAGATCCGCACTGCCGCCGGAACCGGCCGGGTGGGCTGGATCGACGCTCGAGACATCGCTGCGGTGGCCGCCGTACTACTGACCGAACCCGACGGCCACCCCGACGACCGGCGTGACTACCTGCTCACCGGGCCGAAGGCGCTGAATTACCAGGACGCGGCACAGATCATCACCATCCACACCGGCCGGCCGATCCGGGTCGTACCCGTCGGGGTCGCCGAGCAGGCAGACGCCTACCGTGCGTCCGGCATGCCGGACGCCTTCGCGACCGCCCTCGCCGCCGTCGACGCCGGCATCCAAACCGGACGGGACGACCAGGTCAGCACCGCGGTGCTGGACCTGACCGGTCGCCCGCCTCGCACATTCGCCGAGTTCGTCCAGGACCACGCACCCCAGTGGGCGAACGCCGGGACACCCGAAGACTGACCGACGCCTGAGCTCGGCCGCCCATCGTTCTCAACCCGCCAGATCAACTGGCAACTCGCCAACTGAAGTGCTCAGTGTGCGACAGGGAACCTCTCGGGCTCCTGTCGCTGAGACGACGGACCAAGGCGCTGCCTCTCCGGCAACTCGTCCAGCGCGGCCGTTTCTGCGACTGGTGCGCAACATGGTCAACGCTGGATACCTGGATCAGCACGGCAACCGCACCAGGAACACCGTCTCCACGTGCGGCCGACTCGCCACGGAGACATCTCCGCCGTGTGCCCGCACCAGCTGTCTGACGATGGACAGCCCCAGCCCGCTGCCTCCCGTCCGCCTGCTGCGGGACTGTTCGGCCCGCCAGAAGCGGTCGAACACCCGGGGCAGGTCCTCTTGGCGGATGCCGCTGCCCGTGTCCTTCACCTCGATGACGACGGCGCCTGCCACGCGGCGGGCGCTGAGGGTGACGCGGCCGTCCGGCGGGGTGTGGCGTATCGCGTTGGACAGAAGGTTGCCCAGGACCTGGCGGAGGCGGACCGGGTCGGCGTGGATCGAGAGGCTGTCCGGGGCATGGACGACGGTCTCGACACCGCCGGCGTGTACGGTCGCCTGGTGCGCGCTCATGGTCTGCTCGATCAGCTCGCGGAGGTCGAGCTCCTGTGGGCGCAGGCGCAGGGTGCCGGCGTCGGCGGCGGCGAGCACCTGGAGGTCGTCCACGATGTGCTGGAGGAGGTCCGCCTCTTCCTGGAGTGAGGTGAGGAGCGCCGTGTCGGGCTCGGCCAGGCCGTCCTGCGCCGCGTCCAGCCAGCCGCGGATATTGGTCAGGGGCGTGCGCAATTCGTGGGCGATGTCGCTGACCATGACCCGGCGCTGCTCGTCGGTGCGTTCGCGGCGTTCCGACAGATCGTTGAGGGCGGCGGCCAGATAGCCGGTCTCGTCCTTGGTGGTGACGGGGATACGGAGGTGCCGGCCGGAGGGGGCGCGGGCGGCGTTGGTCAGCGCGCGCAGCGGACGTACCAGCCTGATCGCGATGACGGCGGTGACGGCGATGGCCGCGGCCAGGACCAGTCCGGTGGTGGCCAGGACCCGGAGGGTGCCGGCCGGTGACAGGTCCAGGACGGCGGTGGCCGTGCGGGGCGGGCTGGTGACGAACAGGAGGGCCGCCGGGGCGACGTGCGCCGCCAACTGCTCCCGTCGGCCTTCCTCCACACAGTCGTCCACAGCGTCGGAACCCTGCGCGGAGTCGTCGCCGACCACCCGGAAGTCCACCGTGATGGTCAGCGGTTCGGGCAGGCGTACGTGCTTGCGCTCGGCGCAGCCGCGGACGAGTCCGGTGAGTTCGGCGAGGGCCGCGGCCTCGGTCGGGGTGGGTTCGAGCATGAGCTTGGTCGCGCAGGCCGGGATGAAGTCCTCCGAGGCCCTGAGCGCGCGCAGTGCGGGTCTGCCACTGACCTCCTCGACGATGTGCGCGCGTACGCCCGTCCGGCTGTAGAGGCAGCTGACCTCGTCGCGGGCGATCTGTCGCAGCTTCGCCCGCTCCTCGGCGGGCAGGCGGTAGGGGCCGACGGCGCGTGGGTCGATGCGGGAGGCCTGCTCCGCCTGGCCGACACCCTGATCCGTGGAGGGAGCGACGTGCAGCGGATCGATCACGGCGCTTTCGTTGAGGGGCAGTTGTTCCGCGGCCGGCCGATGCGACGTGGCGATGACCTGGCGCGCCCGAGTGGTGAGGATGATGGTGCGCCCTGTCGACCGGGAGAGATCAAGGACGGTGCGCTGGACACCGTTCCAGTTCCGGTGCGTCGCGGCGAAGCCCTCCAGCGTGTCCTGGATGGTGGCGTCGTCCACGAGGGCCTGGCCCTGCTCCTGCTCGATGGCGACGGTGGTGCCGCGTACCGTCAGCCACGCCGTGGCCCCGATGGACACCAGGGAAATCAGCACGGAGGTGATCAGCAGCCGGAGCAACAGGCTGTTGCGGAGCGGGACTTCAGATGCCACGGCGGCCTCGGGACAGCTTGTAACCGACGCCGTGGACGGTCAGCAGCAACTCCGGTCTGTGCGGCGAGGTCTCGATCTTCCTCCGCAGGTTCACTATGTGCATGTCCACGGTGCGTTCGGTGACGGCGCGGCCGTGGTCGGTGATGCAGCCCAGCAGCTGAGCCCTGGTGAAGACCCGGTCAGGTGCGGCTGCCAACGTGCTGAGCAGGCGGAACTCGCCGGGAGTGCAGTTCACCGGGCGGCCGTGGAGGGACACCTCGTGCCGGTCCGGGGCCACGGTCAGCGGGCCGGCCCTGAGGAGCACTTCCTCCGTGTCCTCCGGATGCCGGGTGCGCCGCAGCAGGGTCCGGATGCGGGCCACCAGTTCACGCGGCCTGAACGGCTTGGTCATGTAGTCGTCCGCCCCGATGTCCAGGCCAAGCAGCAGATCATCCTCGGTGGAGCGGGCGGTGAGCATCAGAATGGGCATATCGCCCGTGGCGCGTATCCGGCGGCATATCTCCAGCCCGTCCAGACCCGGCAGCATCCAGTCGAGGACGAGCAGGTCGGGTGGCCGCTGGGTGGCTTCCTCGAGGGCTGTCGGGCCGTCGTGCACCACGGTTACGGCATGGCCGTCGTGCACCAGGTAACGACGGATCAGTTCTGCCTGCTTTTCGTCGTCTTCGGCCACAAGTACGTATGCGGACATGGCCCGATGATAGGCCTGCGGAGCGCGTGGTGAACCCCGGCTTATCCGGTTCCATTCCATGACAACTTCCTGACAAACACGTGCTGTTGTCCGGCGGGGGGAAGCGTTGACACCTTTCTGACAAAGCCTTGTCACGCTCCCAGACATGTCGAACAAGCAGAACCTCTTCCTCTCGTGCGCCGTGCTGGCGGTGACGCTGGTCACCGGCTGCTCCTCCGGGACAGACGCCGAGAGCAAGGACGACGGAGTCGTCTCCGTCACGGACTCCGGTGGAGGCGGAAAAGGCCGGGCTACGAAGAGTCCGGCGGCCGACGATTCCGAGTCCGGTCGCCCCCAGATTCGGCTGGACACTACGGACATCGAGGAGCTGCGCATGTACCAGGGCTATCTGCGCTGCCTCAAGGATCACGGAGTGCCCATGCCGTCGCCGGGGAATAAAATGCCGGAAGCCGATCCCGGATCACTGTGGTTCCCCGGTATGGATGTGGCCAAAGAGCGTCCGGAAGTGGAAAAGGCATGTCTCGGAAAGAGGCCGCTGCCGCCCCCGGAGCTGGACCCGAAGAAAAACCCCGACTACATGGATGATTACAACAAATGGATCGCCTGCGACAATCGCAGAGGGCTCAAGGTGAACCCCCTTCCTGACGGGGGTGGATGGAACTACAAGCCGGGTGTCACTCCGCCCGGGAATGCCGACCAGATCGACCAGGAATGCATGATTGAGGCGTTCAGTGGTGAGTGAGCGCGACGCCGGGGACACCTTGGCCCTGCGGGTGACGGTCCAGGAAGAGGCAGACCCCCGCAGGCCGATGGCGGGCCGCCGGAAGAGGAAGGGCCTGTATCTCGCCATCGTCGCCGTGCTGCTCGCAGGAGGAACGGGTGCCGGGCTGCTGTGGGCCGGCCGGGGCGGGAACGGCTCCGAACCCGAGTCCGGCCCGAAGATCAAACAGATCGCCGTGGTCAGAACGGATCTGTCGGGCACCAAGGAGATGGAGGGGACGCTCGACTACGACTCCGCGCGCACGATCCGCGGTGCCGGCGAAGGACGGGTGACGTGGCTTGCGAGCCGGGGGGCGACGGTCAAACGCGGCCAGCAGCTGTACCGCGTCGACGAGCGTTCCACCGTGGTCTTCTACGGCAGCACACCGCTGTACCGCAGGCTCGACACCCCCGGCACCGTCGGCCGTGACATACGGGTCGTCGCCGACAACCTCAGGGCTCTCGGCTACGACATCGGTGCACAGCCCGCGCCGGGCACGGTCGTCCGGCAGCAGGCCCCCGCGGACGACCCCCCGCCCGCGACAACGGGCCCTGGCCAGGAGGAGACCACGCCTGCGGCCGACCCGTCCTCGTCCTCTGCACCGGACGGCGGAGCGGGCCAGGGAACCGATGCGTCACAGGAGCAGGCGGCGAGCCCGAGTCCTTCGCAGTCCACGGTCAGACAGGGCGACGGTGTGCTCACCCGGTCCCTGATGTCCGCGGTCGGGCGCTGGCAGAAGGCCGTGGGCATCGATCCGACCGGCATCCTCGACTTCTCCGACGTGGTCGTGACGAAGTCGGCGGTGCGGGTCTCGGACGTTCTCGCCCAGCCCGGGGACGAGGCGTCGGGAGACCTGATGACGGTGACCGCCACCACCAAGTCGGTGACCGTGCCGGTGGAGTCGCTGGAGATCGGGTCCATCAAGTCGGGCGGGCGGGTCACCGTGGTGCTGCCCGACCAGTCCACCGCTGCGGGCCGGGTCACCGCGATCAGCACCATCGTGCAGGGAGAGCAGGACGAGTCGGGCAGCACCGGGCAGACCAAGACCAACGTCACGGTGTCGCTGGACGACCCACAGGCCGTCAAGGGCATCGACTCCGCTCCCGTACAGGCCCAGTTCCAGGGGGAGTCCAAGAAGGACGTACTCGCCGTCCCGGTCGGCGCCCTGCTCGCCCTGCGCGAGGGAGGGTACGCGGTCCGGCTCTCCGGCGGCCGGCTCGTCCCGGTCGACACGGGCATGTTCGCCAAGGGACTGGTCGAGATCAGCGGCCAGGGCATCAGCGAGGGCATGAAGGTGGAAACCACCGCATGACCCAGGTGATCAGCGTGCACGAGGCGAGCGTGACCTATCCCCCCGAGGTGAGAGCCCTCGACGGTGTCTCCCTGTCCGTCGCGCAGGGCGAACTGCTGGCCATCCTCGGCCCTTCCGGCTCCGGCAAGTCCACGCTGCTCCACATCATGGGCACGCTGGCCCCGCCCACCAGCGGCAGCGTGGTCATCGAGGGGCAGGACGTGGCGGAGTTGTCCGACCGCCAACTGTCCGCCCTGCGCGGGCGGCGCCTGGGTTTCGTCTTCCAGCACTTCCACCTGACGGACGGACTCACCGCGGCGGAGAACGTGGCGACCGGCCTGCTGTACGCCGGTGTGCCCAGGAAACACCGGAGGAAACTGGCCGAAGAGGCCCTGGCCCGGGTCGGACTCGCCCACCGGGCCGGCCACCTGCCGGGGCAGCTCTCCGGAGGGGAGCGCCAACGGGTCGCCATAGCCCGCGCGGTCGTCCATGAGCCGGCTCTGGTCCTCGCCGACGAGCCGACCGGCGCACTCGACACCGCCAACGGCGCCGCGGCGCTCGCCCTGCTGACCGAACTCAACGCGGCGGGCACCACGATCGCGCTCATCACTCACGACCGTGACATCGCCGACCAGTTGCCACGCAGGGTTCACCTGCGTGACGGTCGCCTGGTCGCGGACACCGCACTGACCGAAAGCCTGTCATGACCGCCCCCGCCAAGCCGTCCAGCGCCAAGCTGCGGCGCTCTCCACGGCGTGCCGAAGAAAAGATCAAGCCGGTACGTCTCGCCCTTCTCGACCTGTTGGGCCTCGGGCTCCTCGGCCTGCGCACCCGCAAGCTGCGCGCCGCGCTGTCGGCACTGGGCATCTCGATCGGCGTCGCCACGATGGTGGTGGTGACCGGGATCCCGGCCTCCAGCCAGCGGGCGCTGATGGACGAGATCTCGGCGCTGGGCTCCAACATGCTGCGGGTGCAGCCGTTTTCGGGACAGGCCGTGCCGGTCAAACTGCCCGAGGAGTCGGTCGACATGGTGCGCCGCATCGAACCGGTCACCGAGGCAAGCGCGGTGGCCAACACCCATGCCGTGGTCCAGCGTTCCGACCTCATCGGTGATGACGACTTCTCCGGTACCGGACTCAGCGTGCTCGCGGCCCGACGCGACCTGCTGAACGTGGTGGGCGCAAAGGTCTTCTCGGGAAGATTCTTCAGCGCCGCCGACGAACAGTTCCCCACGGCCGTACTGGGCTACCAGGCCGCCAGCCGGCTCGGCATCGGGGAAATCGCCGAAAACGACCCGGCACCACAGATACAGATCAACAAGTCGTGGTTCACCGTCATCGGCATCCTGCACTCCATACCGCTGGCCGACGACCTGGACAACACCGTCCTGACGGGATGGCCGGCCGCCAAGAAGACCCTGCGCTTCGGGGGGAACCCCACCGTGATCTACGTCAAGGCACGAGAGGCCCACCTGGAAGACGTACGAAACGTACTCCCCGCCACCGTGTTCCCGGAACAGCCCGGACAGGTCCAGGTCAGCCGCCCCTCCGACGCCCTGGCGGCCAAGCGCGCCACGCAGAACACCTTCTCCTCCCTCTTCCTCGGTCTGGCTGGAGTCGCCCTGCTGGTCGGCGGAATCGGCGTGGCCAACACCATGGTCATCTCGGTCCTGGAGCGCCGAAGGGACATCGGGCTCCGCCGGGCGCTGGGCGCGACCCGCGGTCATATACGCATCCAGTTCCTCACCGAGTCCATAGGACTGTCGCTGCTCGGCGCCATCGCCGGGACCCTGTTCGGCGTCCTCGCCAACATCGGATACGCGTCCTACCAAGGCTGGCCAACGGTGATCCCCCTGCTCTCGATCACGGGCGGCTGCCTCGGCGCCGTACTGATCGGCATGGCGGCCGGCGTCTATCCCTCGGTCCGCGCGGCACGCCTTCCTCCTACGGAGGCACTGGCGTCGACGTGAACGGCCCGGCTGCGGGCGCGACCGCGCGCCGCGAGCGGTGGTACCACGCGTCGACGCGGTGGTGAGCCGGGCCGAAGTGATCGACAGTCAGGTGAACGTGAGCACCGTCATCGTGGTGATCAGGGTGCTCCGTCGGATCTGGGCGCGGGGCAGGTACGAGACAGTTGGCCGCAGTGGTCGTAGGAGGGGGTGCGGACGGTGGCGCCCGCGCCTTGCTGGGCGCGATCGGCCAAGACGAGGATCCGAGCTTCGCGTTGTCCCCAACTGACACAGACCGTGCAGGTCAGCGGAGTCGCGTGTCGACCCTCAGTTGCCGGAAGTGCTGGTCAGCCCGTCGACCAGCTGCCGGGCGCGGGTCTCCTCTCTCAGGAGGGCCTCGACCAGGGGCCCTGTGCCCGGATCGGCCGTGCTCTCCAGGTTCAGGCCCGCGGCCTCGCCGAGGTACTGCTCGACGGGGTGGGCGTCGGCTGTCAGGCGAACGCGATCACCGGCGGTCAGCGCACTGTGTACCGAGGCGTAGTCGATGCCCAGGCGTGCCAGTCGCTCGCCGCCCGCGTACCGGGTGTCCTGGTCAGGGGCGCCCGCCCCCAACAGGTGCGGGTACCGGAGCGCGACCTCGTGGGTGGCCAGGATCGCGAGCAGTACATGCTCGGTGCCCACCACGCCATTGCCGAGACGACGTGCCTGCTCGTAGGTCTCCTGTCTGACCCAACCGGCGGGCAACGACGCCCAGTTGATTCCACTGAGTCTGGTCAGCCACCGCATCCAGAAGGGCCTCAGACGATAGTGGCGACGGCCGAGGAGAACGTCGCGAGTGGCGTGCAGCAGAGGGTTGAGGTCATCTCCATGACTCCCGGAGCCACCGTCGAGGCGGGTGCGTACGGCGTGCGCTGAGATGCCGCATGCGCCCAGCAGCTCCACAGCGCGGTTGTCCTCTTCCAGCAGTCCCCTCAGCAGATGCTCGGCGCCGAAATTCGTCGCGTCTTCCCGCTGCGCGTGCCCCATGGCGGCGGTCAGTGCTCTGGCCGCAGCGCCCGTGAAGTGGGTGCGTCGGTCACCGTCGTCCCCCAGGACGTCCTTCGAGGCGACGCTTCCCTCCGCGTCGTCGCCGGCGCTCCACGCGCCGTCCCTCTGCATCCTGTCCCGCAACACCGCCAACAGCGCGGTCTTGGTCGCCCCTTCATCCACGAGTGCTTCGCGCGCCGGCCCCTTGGCCGTGGTGATGCCGGCCAGTAGATGCTCGGTGCCGATGGCTCCCTCGGCGTCCCCCCGCGCACCCCGAGCGGCCCCCAGGATTCCCACGACGTTCCAGTCGGGCGACTTGATCGCTTCCATACGGCCTTTCCTCTTCCTTTGGTCCTGCCCAGAGCCTCCCTGGCCGGGGCGCGAGACCGCGTCACTCCGGAGGAGGATCCGCTACTGCACCCCTGGGGTCCACCTGCAGCGGCGCTCTTCAGCCGAGCGGCGGTCTCGGACGCACCAGGCCGGTGTCGAGCTTCTTGACGTCCACCTGGACGAGATCCCCGGGGCGGTGGCGCTCGTAGCGGCGGATGACCTGACCGGTGAGGCGGCCCATGAAGGCGGGCCGGCCCCAGCTTGCGCTCCTGCCGCAGCCGGCAGACATCGGCTTCGGTCGCGGCAGGGGTTTGGTGTGGTGCCGTGCGTGGGGCGGCTGGAGCGGTCGAAGAGAGTCCGCCGGCACCCTCGGACCGCCGGCGCCGGATCCACTTGTGGGCCGTGGTACGGGAGATGCCCATCTCCGCAGCGACGTGCGCGACGGGCCGGCCGGAAGATTCGACACCTCCACCACACACGGAGGCCGTCGTCGTGATCAAGCCAGGCCGGTGTCAACAACGCTCGTGATCAATACAACTTGGCGCCGACGGGCTGCTGGAGTCCGAACTGATCGGAAAACACGGCCAGTTGACCAACCGACGTGCCCACTGCGTCGTCTTAGGGGTACGACGAGCGGGACTCGTCACGGCACGGTCGGGACACGGCCGGCGCATGCGACGTCCGGGACAGGAGAACAAGAGGATGATGCGACGACCGCTGCGGCGCGTGGGAGTGCACCGGTCTGCCGGCGGGGCGCTGGTCTCCGCCGTGCTGCTGGGCGCGAGCCTGACGGCTGCGGGTGGAGCGGCCGCCGCGTCCGGCGCAGGAGTCGCCGACACGCTCTCCACGGCCGGTGAGCGTGCCGGACAGCGGACGGTGAGCGCCGCGTATGACCTGGGCGACACCGCCTTCACCGACCCCGCCTCCGGTACGGTCAGCGAGCTGCGGGCCGTGGTGCACTACCCGAGCAATGCGAGGGGGCGGCTGCCCCTGGTGGTGATGTCCCACGGCTCCTGGTATGCGTGCACCGACCCTGAGGCCGTGGCCTGGCCGTGCGACGTGGGTGCGCCGTACCCGAGCTACCGGGGATATGACTATCTGGGGAAGAAGCTCGCCGAGCGCGGTTTCATCGTCGTCTCGCTCAGCGCGGACGGCATCAACATGACGTCGTTCGACTACGGGGACCGCGCGCGACTGATCAACGAGCACCTGCGTCTATGGCAGCAGCTCTCCACGGGCAGCGGCCAACTCGCGGAGAGGCTCCCCGAACTGATCCGGCGCGTGGACATGAAGCGCGTCGGGACCCTTGGGCATTCCCGGGGCGGCAAGGGCGTGATGTGGGAGGCGTCGGACAAGCACCGGGGCGAACTCCCCGACGGCGTCCGCATCGGCGCTGTCCTGGCGTTGGCGCCGGTGAAGTTCGACTACCCGGAGGGGGAGAACAGCGACACGCTGATCACGGACATCCCCGTCGCTGTCGTGACCTCCGGCTGTGACGGTGCCGTGGGGGAGCAAGGCCAGGAGTATCTGGACGATGCCGAGGGGCGCACCACAGAGCCGGCGTATTCGGTTTCGCTGCGGGACGGGAACCACAACTTCTTCAACACCCAGTGGACCCCGCCCGCACAGCTGAGCGAAGACGACAGCACATGCCCCGATCGCGAGCTGAGTCCCACCACGCAGCAGGATGCGCTGACCGCATACGCCGTCGCCTTCTACGAGAAACATCTCAAGAGCAAGGACAGCGGCGAAGACCTGCTCACGGGCAAGCGCCCGATACCCGGCGTGGTCTCGACCACACGCGTGGTCACACCGGCAGGTGCCCGCTGACAACTCCCATACGGGCTGTAGTCCCTGGTGAGTCCGAGTACTGGACGACCTGGCCTACGTGTGCGATCACCTGTCTTCCGGGCTGCTCAAGCTGATCTGCGGAGATGTCATCCGCCCTGGGCGGACGCGAGAAACGACGCGCCGCCTACGGCCGCTTCATCGACAGCGCCGTGACTTACTCAGGTTGAACTCGCGGAGTCCGGGGCGGGCTGACACCCAAAGAGCAGCAGAAGCGGGAGCGAGAGCGCATGGAGGCGGCTGAGCGGTTCGCTCGTGGTGAGAGAACTCAGGCCGTCGCGAGGGAACGCCAGTCGTCTGAAGTTGCCCAGCAGCACTGGCGGATGGAAGCTGTGGCTGTGTCAGAACCCGTGCGCCGGGGCATGGCAGAAGTCGCTTGAACCGGTCACAGACCGGGGGCATCCCTGGCCCTCTTGAGCACCGAACTAAACGCGTCCACCACGGCGTTGTGCCGCCTCGCGTGCGCCGCCCGGTCCGCCGGCACCAGCCGCGCGGCGGCCTGCACGGCGTAGGCGTCCGGATCACCGAAAGCGATCTGCGGGTGCTCTCCCGTATCCGCGCAATGCGCCGTGACGTCCTTGACCGCCTGGAGCACGACTGCCCGGTCCACGCCCGGCTGCATGGCCAGCCGTACCTGGAAACGCGCCATCCACCTCTCGCGGTCCTTCTCCCTTGCCGCGTCCGTCGTCTGGTCCTTCTTCGCCACGTGCTCTCCCGGGTGATCAGCAGCCGTCCGTCATGGAGTTGGACGACGAGGCATCGATGTCCTCGCACCGGTTGATGTGATCCCGCGGCCCGCCCGGACGGTGCGCCTATATACGCCGTCCTCGACAACATCCGCTGAGGTGTCAGACCACTACGAACAGCGGCCTGACCCACCCAACCGGGCAACGTTCCCGGTTACAGCATCAGCCGACGTTGAAATCGAGATTGGTCACGTACCAGGCGTCGTCGATCTTGGTGGACTCCACCTTGACGTCCAACTGCCCTGACTCCAACCCGGTGGAGTGAGACAGAATGATCTTGTCGAGAGTCTGTCCGTCGACGGTGACCTTGTCGGCGGGGACCGTCGCCTTGTCGCCGGTGACCGGGACGGTGGCAACTTCCACCTTAGGGTCTTTCGTGGGCGGCTCGGGCATGAACGACGTACGGAACTCCCCGATGTTGTCCTGCATTTGCCGCACCTCAGGCGCATTGCTGTTGCACCTCGACGGGGTGCCGGCTCGCGCGGGCGACGAATCGGCGGCGGGTTCGCCCATCAGCAGGCACGCCTGCTTCGGCTGACCCTTGATGACCGCGGTGACCCACGCAGCAACCGCCCCCTCGGCTGTGGACTGGCGGACGGCCGAGGCCTGCGCCGCCGCCGAACCATCCTGCTGCTTCCCCTTCTTCGCCTTCTCCGAGTCGGCTGTAGTCGAGTTGCTTGCGGCCGGCTCCTTGTCCGCGGCGGAGCCCGTGTCGTTCGAGCACCCCGTGACACCCGCAACCATCATCACCAGCGCACCCCCAGCGATCCAGCCGACGGTCCTCTTCCTGTGGCTCACTAACACCGTTCCAGCAGTCCTTCCCCTAGACACACATATGCCCCGATGGCACCCCGAGGCATCTCTCGTCCCGAGGTACCGCGTCGACCATGGAGACGGAATGGATGGCCAAACGGTTTCGTCGTCCTGGGGCTGGTGGTGGAGCTGCCGGTCCTGTCCCAGCCGGTGTGATCGGTGCCGGCGACTTCGGAAGCCGGATCGCGCCCGCTGGGTCAGGTCCAGTCGAGAATCCGCCGCACGACCCCCGTGACTGCCCGTCTGATCCACCCGAACAGGCCTGCCGCCACAGCCATATCGGCCCCGTGCGCGGCCACGTCCGCCTGGGCCGACCCGGCGTGACACCCAGGGCAGGAACGGGGCCAACGGCGCTTTCGCGCGCCTCACTTCTTACATATCGCCATGATCCGGTTCTCCTGGAATTGGCAGGACAACGCGACGGACGCCCTCTCCTGGTAGCCGCCCTGGCGTCCCGCCTGCACTCGGGGGCGCGGTGCCGTCGGCGGCGGCACCGCGGACGCCACGTGGGCTTCCGCCGTCTGTTGCCCACATCGCTACGCCGACTTCCCCGGACGCTCCCTACTGAGGTGGTCAGGCATTCTCGGGCAGCTCGTACGTGCCGTACTCCGGGCGGCCCGCGAGGTCGTACGACTGGATGGAGACGCCCGTCGAGGTGATCCGTCCGCCGCTGTGCCGGAAGGCGGTCGGCACCGCGCCCTCCGGGAAGAGACGGAAGCCGGCGCCCAGCACGACCGGGAAGGTCAGCAGGTGGACGGTGTCGACGAGGTCGAGGGCGAACAGGGACTGCAGAAGTGCGCCGCTGCCGTGCACCTGGATCTCGCCGTCGGTGCGCTCCTTGAGGGCGGTGACCTCCTTGGCCAGATCGCCGCTGAGCACGGTGGTACCGGACCACTCCGGGTGGGTGAGGGTGGACGAAGGGACGTACTTCGGCAGGGCGTTGAGCTTGGAGGCGACGGGGTCGGCCGGGTCGGTCACCTTCGGCCAGTACCCGGCGAAGATGTCGTAGGTACGGCGGCCGAGGAGAAACGCGTCGACGCTGCCGAAGACCTCGGTGACGAACCCGCCGAAGTCCTCGTCGGCGTAGGGAACGGTCCAGCCGCCCTGCTCGAAGCCGCCCCGGGTGTCCTCCTGCGGGCCGCCCGGTGCCTGGTAGACGCCGTCGAGGCTGACGAAGATCTGGGAGACGAGCTTGCCCATGGCGGATGCCTTCTCTCTGTGGTGGGGTCTGCTGTCATCAGCTCAGACCCCACCGGCACCCGCAACTCATCGGTTCAGCCCGCGTGGGTCGAGAAGAGCCCGCCCGTGGGTCCCTGCTTGTCGCCGCCCTGGGCCTTCTTCAGGGCATTGGCCAGGCTCTCGATGGTCAGGGACTGGAGGATGACGCGGCCGTTGCCCTCCAGGGTGGCCAGGGACAGTCCCTCGCCGCCGAAGACGGCGTTCATCACGCCCTGACGATTGAGGCCGCCGACGCGCTGGACGCCGTACTGGATGCCCTCCTCGAAGGCGACGACGCAGCCGGTGTCGACCTCGATGCGGCCGCCGAAGTCGGCCGGGTTCAGGTCGATGAAGTTGCCTGCGCCGGCGATGATCACCGTGCCGCGGCCGGTGAACTTCTCCAGGACGAAGCCCTCGCCGCCCTTCATGCCGGTCCTGCCGCCCTGGAAGGCGATCCCGAAGTCGACGGTGGACTCGGCGGCGACGAAGGCGTCCTTCTCCGCGAACCACGCGCGCGTGCCGTCGAGTTCGAGGGCGCGCATCTCGCCCGGGAGCACGCCCGCGAAGCCGACGGTGCCCTCGCCGCCCGAGGAGGTGAAGTACTGGAAGGCGATCGACTCACCCGCGAGGACGCGCTGCCCGACCTGCATGGCGGTGCCCATGGCCTGGCGCAGCATGCCGCCCCTGCCGCCGCCCGAGCCGCCTTGGGGCTGCTGACCGTTCGAGGGGCCCGTCAGACGGGTCTCCATGGTCACGTTCACCGTCTTGAACAGGAACTTTCCGGCCTCGCAGTACACGGTCCGACCGGGCTGCAGGCTGACGACCGCCATCTGCGTGGCGTTACCGACGATCTCTTGCTGAAGTGTCACGCCGGGAGAACGCCGGAAGTGGAGTCAAGAGTTCCGGCGATGCGTCCGACCGGGCGACCTCGACGTCCGTTCGCCGCCAGCAGCGCGGAGCCCCCGCCGCTGGGATGGGTGCATGACTACTTACGGAACTCTCAACGGCAAGGTGGCCCTGGTGACCGGCGGCAGCCGCGGCATCGGCGCGGCGACGGCACTGCGGCTGGCCCGGGAGGGCGCGGACGTGGCCATCACCTATGTGAACGGCAAGGACGCGGCCGAAGACGTCGTACGGGCCGTCGAGGCGCTCGGGCGGCGGGCGGTGGCCCTTCGCGCGGACTCCGCGGACGCGCAGGAGGCGGCCGGGGCGGTGATGCGTACGGCGGAGGCGCTGGGCGGGCTGGACGTCCTGGTGAACAACGTGGGCGTCGGCCTGCTCGGGCCGCTGGAGAGCTTGTCGGTCAGCGATGTCGACCGGCTGCTCGCCGTGAACGTGCGCGGGGTGTTCCTGGCCTCCCAGGCAGCCGCCGCGCGGATGTCGGCGGGCGGCCGGATCATCACGATCGGTACCTGCATGACCCAGCGGGTGCCGGGGCCGGGCGGGACGCTGTACGCCATGAGCAAGTCGGCGCTGATCGGGCTGACGAAGGCGCTCGCGCGGGAGCTGGGTACGCGCGGGATCACGGCGAACATCGTCCACCCCGGGCCCATCGACACGGACATGAACCCGGGGGACGGCCCGTACGCATCCGGCCAGGCGGCGATGACGGCGCTGGGGCGTTTCGGCACGTCCGAGGAGGTGGCGTCGACGGTCGCGTACCTGGCGGGCGCCGATTACGTCACGGGCGCCGAGTTCGCCGTGGACGGCGGGCACGCCGCGTGACCGTCATGTCAGCGTCTCCTTGACCCGGTGCAGGTAGCTGAAGTCGTGGTCGTCACGCGTTCTCGCCAACGGGCGGATCTCGCGGGTGGCCACGTTCAGCGCATAGCCGCCGACCGCGCCCAGAACCCAGGTCAGGCCGGGTTCCACCACGCTCCCGGCAGCCGCTCCCAGGGCGACGGTCACCATCACCGACCGCTCCACCCACGCCATACGGCTGCTCTTCACGGCCCCGCGGTAGTCCTCCACGGACTGGTCGATCTCGCGACGCAACTGGGAGACGACGTCTGCGGGGTGTTCGTAGTCGCGCCGCAGCTCGCCGAGCAGTCGGTGCAGGGCGCGCATCAGGCGCTGCCGCTCGTCGGCGTACCGGTCGCGGAAGGCGAGGACGTCGGCGGTGGGGGTGCCGGGTGCGGGGACCGGGAGAAGCCCGCCGAGTTCCGTCTCGTACGCGCGCAGGCCCTGCTCGGTCCGGACACGCAGCGAGCAGTCGTACGCGTCCGGACGGTCGGTGTACGGGATGTACGAGACCGGTCCCTCCAGGGCCAGTTCGCGTGCCAGCACGCCAATGATCAGTTCCTGGACCTGCTTCGGTACGGCGAGCCTCCACCAATGGTCCTCGCATTGCTCGGCGAGGCCGAGGCGCAGCAGCTCCCGCTCCAGCCGGTAAGTGAGCTTCGACAGATAGATGAAGGCCTCCGGCGGAGACGGCAGCGAGGGCCGGTCAGGGCTGTCCGCCATGCGACGCAGTTCCTGGCGCAGCACCTCGACAGTGAGGTTGCCGACGACGCCACGGCTCCCGTACCTCGGGGCGGCGTACAGCAACTCCATCGAGCGGTCGTCGAAGTGGAGCGGCTGGTAAAGGGACCGGTCCCGCAGCTCCTTCAGCTCCGCCGAGACCGCGGCCTCGTAGACCTCGGGTTCCCGCGGTACGACCGAGGCGATCCCGTCCCAGTACAGCAGCGCCTGGTGCAGGACCTCCGTCGGTGGCTTCACCAACGGGTAGTAGAGCAGAACCGCCATCACGCCTCCCCGTGAACACCCCTGTCCTGAAAGGGGTGTTCACGGTAGCGGAGTTCAGCCGCCCAGTTCCTGGTGTCGCGCCGCAAGCCCCGCCGCGCCCTGCTCCGTCGGCGAGCCGTGCAGCCGCAGGCGGGAGATGCCGCCGTCCGGGAAGATGTCCACGCGCGCGTGCGTGCCGACGGCGGGGGCGGACAGGACGAAGCGGTGGTTGGTGTCGGGCTGGAGACGGGTGCGGGGCAGGATCTCCTGCCACTCCCCCTCCTCGCCGTCCTTCACCGACACTGACGCCCAACCCGCGCTGTTGCCCTTCAGGTACGCGGTGTCGATCTCGATCGCGCGGATCTGGGACTGGGCCACCAGCCGGTAGCTGATCCAGTCGTTGCCCTGGTCGCGACGGCGGCGGGTCTCCCAGCCGTCGTCCATCTTGCGGGAGCGGCCCGGCTGGATGGTGTTGGTGGCCGGTGAGTAGAAGAGGTTGGAGGCGTCCTCGGCCTGGCCGCCGTTCTCCAGGGCGACCACGTCGAAGGTGCCCAGGACCGCGAGCCATGCCGGGTCCGGGACGACCTCGCCGTACACGCGCAGGCGGGCGATGCCGCCGTCGGGGTGCTGGTTGACGCGGAGGTGGGTGAAGCGCTGTTCGACGGAGACCTCGAAGCCGTTCGCCGCGTGACCGCCCACCGCGGTGCGCGGGACCAGCGTCGTCCACTTCACGTCGTCGCCCAGCAGCTCCTCGGGTGACGGGGAGCCCGCCACCGACGTGCCCGAGATCGACACGGCCTGCGGGTAGTTGCCGCGGAAGTGGGCCGTGTCGACGACGATCCCGCGGATCACGCCGGGCGCGCCGAGGCGGACCAGCGCCCAGTCGTGGTCCTCGGCCGTCGGCCAGGGGTGGTCGGCCGAGGCGCCACGACGCCGCCGTGTCTCCCAGCCGTCCATGATCTTGCCCTTGTGCCCGAAGTGCTCCGGGTCGAACTCGGCGCGCTCGGGCACCAGCAGGTTCTCGCGCTGGGCGAAGAACTCGTCGTTGGCGGCGATGACACCGGCGCCGAGCTGCCGGTCGGCGAGGTTGGCGTACTGGGTGAAGGGGAAGTCGGCGGTGCGGTAGTCCGCGTACGGGTCACCGCCTCCGTACGGTTTCGCGTCGCCGGTGAAACTCGGGATCGCCGTCACAAGGTCTGCCTTTCGGGAGTCGGCCGCTGCGGGTGCGGGGTCGATCAGGGGGTGCGGGTGAGGAGTTGGCCCTTCGGGTCCGTGAACTCGCCGTCCGCCACGATGCGTTCGCCGCGCAGCCAGGTGGACCTGACGACGCCGTAGAGGGTCTTGCCCGCGTACGCCGTGACGCGGTTGCGGTGCTGGAGGGCCGCCGGGTCCACGGTGAACGTCGCGTCGGGTGCGAGGACCGCGAAGTCGGCGTCGCGGCCGGCCTCGATGGCGCCCTTCTGACCGAGGCCGACGAGCTGAGCCGTCCGCTCGGACATCCAACGCACGACGTCCTCCAGGCCGTGACCGCGCCTGCGCGCCTCGGTCCACACCGCCGCCAGGCTCAGCTGCAGGCCCGAGATGCCGCCCCACGCCGTCGCGAAGTCGTCGGTCTTCAGGTCGGCCGTGGACGGCGAGTGGTCGGTGACCACGCAGTCGATCGTGCCGTCGGCCAGCGCCTGCCACAGCAGGTCCTGGTTGGCGGCCTCCCGGATGGGCGGGCAGCACTTGAACTCGCTGGCGCCGTCCGGGACTTCCTCGGCGGTGAGGGTGAGGTAGTGGGGGCAGGTCTCGACGGTGACGCGGACTCCCTCCGCCTTCGCCTCGGCGATCAGCGGCAGCGCGTCGCTCGACGACAGGTGCAGCACATGCACGCGCGCGTCCAGGCGCTTGGCCTGGGCGATCAGCTGGGCGATCGCCGTGTCCTCCGCGTCACGCGGGCGCGAGGCGAGGAAGTGCGCATACTTCGGGCCGCCGTGCTGCGGGGCCGCGGAGAGGTGGTGCGGGTCCTCGGCGTGCACGATCAGCAGGCCGCCGAAGGAGGCGATCTCGGCCAGGGAGCCGGCGAGTTGCTCCTGGTCGAGGTGCGGGAACTCGTCCACGCCCGACGGGGACAGGAACGCCTTGAAGCCGAAGACCCCGGTGTCGTGCAGCGGGCGCAGGTCCGCGACGTTGTCGGGCAGGGCGCCGCCCCAGAAGCCGACGTCGATGTGCGCCTTGTCGGCGGCCACCTTCTGCTTCGTACGGAGGTTCTCGACCGTCGTGGTCGGCGGCAGGGAGTTGAGCGGCATGTCGACGAGGGTGGTGATGCCGCCGGCGGCCGCTGCGCGCGTGGCGGTCCAGAAGCCCTCCCACTCGGTGCGGCCGGGGTCGTTGACGTGCACGTGGGTGTCGACCAGGCCGGGCAGCAGGACGTCGTCGCCGAAGTCCTCCAGCCGGGCGCCTGCGGGCACCTCGGCGTCGTACGGCTGGACGGCCTTGATCTTCCCGGCGGAGACCGCGACCGAGGCGGCGCGCGTCCCTTCCGGAGTGATGACACGCGTGGACCGCAACACCAGTTCGACGTCGGACACCCGGACCCCTCTCTCTGCCGCCGTTTACTTCCGGGAAACGGGATTTACTTCCACGTTACGGAATTCAACGTTCTGTTGAATGAGTCTTCACTCCCGCCCTCGCGCCGTCAAGGGCACACTTCTCCACAGTGCACCCGATGGCGCTACTCTGGACGTTTCCACAAAGTGGAATTAGAATTCCGGCAAGCAGAACGTAGCTACGCACAAGCGGGGAGTCAACCGACCGACGGGTAGGCTTCTGCTCTTCCTGCCTGTCCCGAAAAGGCCGCCAGTCCCGAAAGGAACGCGCCGTGCCGACGTCCAGCGCCAGCACCACCGACTCCGCCAAGTCCACCACGGGCGGGGTCCAGTCCCTCGAGCGCGCCTTCGATCTGCTCGAGCGGATGGCGGACGCGGGCGGCGAGGTCGGGCTGAGCGAGCTGTCCGCCAGCAGCGGGCTGCCGCTGCCGACCATCCACCGCCTCATGCGCACGCTGGTGGCCTGCGGTTACGTACGCCAGCAGGCCAACCGCCGCTATGCGCTGGGCCCCCGCCTGATCCGGCTCGGCGAGTCCGCCTCCCGGCTGCTCGGCACCTGGGCCCGCCCGTATCTCGCCCGCCTGGTCGAGGAGACCGGCGAGACGGCGAACATGGCGCTGCTCGACGGCGACGAGATCGTGTACGTGGCGCAGGTGCCGTCGAAGCACTCGATGCGCATGTTCACCGAGGTCGGCCGGCGCGTGCTGCCGCACTCCACGGGCGTGGGCAAGGCCCTGCTGGCGAACACACCGGACGACGAGGTCCGCGCCCTGCTCGCCCGCACCGGCATGCCCGCCGCCACGGAGAAGACGATCACCACGCCGGAGGGCTTCCTCGCGGCCCTGGACGACGTACGACGGCTCGGCTACGCGGTCGACGACAACGAGCAGGAGATCGGCGTCCGCTGCCTCGCGGTCTCGGTGCCCAGCTCCCCCACCGCGGCGGCCCTTTCGATCTCGGGCCCGGCGGGGCGGGTCACGGAGACGGCGACCGAGCGGATCGTGCCGGTGCTCCAGCAGGTAGCCGGCGAACTCTCCGAGGCACTGGCCACCAGCCAGAACCACGCGTCGTGACGCAGCGCTGGCCCGGCCGGTACACCGACCGGCGCGGGTCGGAGCAGATCGTCTTCGAGACCGACGGCCGGGAACTGATCCGGACGACGATCAGGGGCGTCCGCTTCGAGGGCGACATGATGGACGATCTCGGCGCGCTGAGCGGTGAGCCGCCGGAGCAGGCCTTCTCGTTCTTCGACGGGGCACTGTGCTCCTGCCTCCTGGAGTGGGAGGTGCCGATACCCGTGGAGGTCAGGGGCAGCGGCGTACGTCCTGGCGTGCTGCGCTGCGCCCTGAAGCTCGGGAGCCCGGCGGGTCCGGGACGCGGGCTGGACGAGGAGACCCTGGTCACCACCCTGCACCTCGACGGGTACGAGTTCCGCAACGAGGACGGCCAGGACGACTTCGAGGATGCGCTGCACGAGATCCAGCGCAAGCTGCCGCGTGCGGCCCGGCTGAAGGCCTGCGTCTCATGCGCCTGGTCCGACTACTCCCCGGTGGGCCATGGCCTCATGGCCGGCCTGGCCTGCTTCCGCGACGTCAAGGACCGCTACCGCCTGGTCGACGGCAAGCACGGCCCCCGGGGCATCTTCGCTATCTGGGACGACCTCACCGAGTTCGTCCAGGAGACCTGGCTCTGCGACCAGTTCGAGCACCGGACCACCGGGGCTTACCGGGGGCCCTTCCCGTACGTGCCGGTGAACTAGCCCTGGCCCCGCCGCTGTTCCCCGAACAGATCCACCGCGTCGCGCACCTGCGTGAGCCCCCGCGACAGCGCGCTCACCGATCCGATCGCCCCGGCGATCAGCAGCAACGACCGGCGCAGGCGCGGAATTTCGGGGCTGCCGCTGACCGTCATCGCGGCAAGCGCGGCGAGTTCGTCCTCGGCGATACCGCGGTCGGGGAACTCCGCGGGGTGCGCGGCGAGTTCGCGGCGCAGCCGGGACACCGCGGTCCGCAGTTCCGCCACCCTCGGGTCCTCGTCGCTGCCGGTCACTGGCCGCCTCTGCCCCAAGCTCCGCAACACAGCTCTCCCCCCGCGCACGCCGTTGTGCGCCTGTACGTCGTGATCGCGCCCGGACCCCCGGAAGGTTCGTCGGGCGCCGGGGGACGCGGGTCAGTAAACGCCACCCGGTGCGGGATGCGCCACCGCGTGGACCGAAATTCAGTCTCCGGAAAGCCGTCACGCGCCCCTGTCTCAGGTATGCAGGACGCATGACGGACAAGCAAGACACCGTGACCGGACTGCTGCTCGCCGCGGGAGGCGGACGACGGCTCGGCGGACGCCCCAAGGCACTGCTCGAACACCGGGGCCGGCCACTCGTCGAACACGCGGTCGGCGTCCTGCGGGCGGCCGGGTGCACCCGCGTCCATGTGGTGCTCGGGGCGCAGGCAGCGGTCGTACGGGAACGGGCGCGGCTGGAGGGATGCGTGCTCGTGGACAACCCGGAGTGGGAGCAGGGCATGGGCTCCTCGCTGCGCGCCGGACTCGACTCGCTCACCGGGACCCTCGCGACGGCCGCGCTCGTCTCACTCGTCGACCAGCCCGGAATCGGCCCGGAGGCGGTCGCCCGGGTGCTCGCCGCATACACGGACGAGGGGTCCCTGGTCTCGGCCGCCTACGACGGGGTACGCGGGCATCCGGTCCTGTTCGGCGCCGCGCACTGGGCCGCCATCGCGGCCACGGCGACCGGGGACCGCGGGGCGCGCGCCTATCTGAAGGCGCACGAGGAGGCGATCACGCTCGTCGAGTGCGGGGATGTGGCCGAGGCGTACGACATCGACACGGAAGGCGACCTGAGCCACCTTGAGTGAGCATGGTGGCACCGAGCGCCACCATGCCTCGACTCAGAGAATCTCGACATCAACAAACCATTGAACTTCCACCATGAGGAAACTAGTATCCACTGATCAGAAGCGCCCCGACGTTCCACGGGCGCTGTCAGCCGCACCCGAGGACCCTGGCACCCCGTGCCACACGTACGCAGCTCGCTGAAGGAAGTGACAGCTCATGTCCGCACCAGCGCCGTCCCCGCTGGCCATCGTCGACGCCGAGCCCCTGCCCCGGCAGGAGGAGGTCCTCACCGAAGCGGCCCTCGCCTTCGTGGCCGAGCTGCACCGGAGGTTCACGCCCCGGCGTGACGAGCTCCTCGCCCGCCGCGCGGAGCGCCGCGCCGAGATCGCCCGCACCTCCACGCTCGACTTCCTCCCCGAGACGGCCGCGATCCGCGCGGACGACTCCTGGCAGGTGGCCCCCTCCCCCGCGGCCCTCAACGACCGCCGCGTGGAGATCACCGGCCCCACCGACCGCAAGATGACCATCAACGCCCTCAACTCGGGCGCCAAGGTCTGGCTCGCCGACTTCGAGGACGCCTCCGCGCCGACGTGGGAGAACGTGGTCCTCGGCCAGCTCAACCTGATCGACGCCTACACCCGGAACATCGACTTCACCGACCCGAACTCCGGCAAGTCGTACGCCCTGAAGGCCGATGACGAGCTCGCGACCGTCGTCATGCGCCCCCGTGGCTGGCACCTCGACGAGCGCCACCTCCAGCTCGACGGCGAGCAAGTCCCGGGCGCCTTGGTCGACTTCGGCCTCTACTTCTTCCACAACGCCCAGCGTCTGCTCGACCTCGGCAAGGGCCCGTACTTCTACCTCCCCAAGACGGAGTCGCACCTGGAGGCCCGCCTCTGGAACGACGTCTTCGTCTTCGCGCAGGACTACGTCGGCATCCCCCAGGGCACCATCCGCGCGACCGTCCTGATCGAGACGATCACGGCCGCGTACGAGATGGAGGAGATCCTCCATGAACTGCGCGACCACGCCTCGGGGTTGAACGCGGGCCGCTGGGACTACCTGTTCTCCATCGTGAAGAACTTCCGTGACGGCGGCGCCAAGTTCGTGCTCCCCGACCGCAACGCGGTCACCATGACCGCCCCGTTCATGCGGGCGTACACCGAACTCCTCGTCCGCACCTGCCACAAGCGCGGCGCGCACGCGATCGGCGGCATGGCGGCGTTCATCCCGTCCCGCCGCGACGAGGAGGTCAACAAGGTCGCCTTCGAGAAGGTGAAGGCGGACAAGGACCGCGAGGCGAACGACGGTTTCGACGGCTCGTGGGTCGCCCACCCCGACCTCGTCCCGATCGCCATGGCCTCCTTCGACGCCGTCCTCGGCGACAAGCCGAACCAGAAGGACCGGCTGCGCGAGGACGTCGACGTCAAGGCGGCCGACCTGCTCGCCATCGACTCGCTCAAGGCGAAGCCGACGTACGACGGTCTGGTCAACGCCGTCCAGGTCGGCATCCGTTACATCGAGGCCTGGCTGCGCGGCCTCGGCGCGGTCGCCATCTTCAATCTGATGGAGGACGCGGCCACCGCCGAGATCTCCCGCTCGCAGATCTGGCAGTGGATCAACGCCGGCGTCGAGTTCGAGAACGGCGAGAAGGCCACCCCGGAGCTGGCCCGCAAGGTCGCCGCCGAGGAACTGGCGAACATCCGCGCCGAGATCGGTGAGGAAGCCTTCGCGGCCGGGCACTGGCAGCAGGCCCACGACCTGCTGCTGACCGTCGCCCTCGACGAGGACTACGCGGACTTCCTGACGCTGCCCGCGTACGAGCAGCTCAAGGGCTGACCCTCAGGAAGCAGGCTTGTCCGAGTGGCCCAGGGGCTTCCCCGGGGCCACTCGGTCGCGTACGGCCTGCTTGACCGCCGTCGGCTCGGGAAAGCCCTGCTCGCGGCGGTCCCAGACCACCTCGTCGTTCACGCGGACGACGAAGACGCCACCGGTGCCGGGCTTGAGCGACAGCTCGGTCAGCTCGGTCTCGAAGGTCGTCAGCAGTTCCTGCGCCAGCCAGGCCGCGCGGGGCAGCCACCGGCACTGGGTGCAGTACTCGATCTGAACGCGCTGGGTCATCGGAGGTGTACCGCCCCATCCTGTTCCACCGCCGGTTTGCCGTGCAGGTCCGGGACCTGCTTGAGCCACTTCGGACGGCCTCGCTGTGTCTTCGCCGCGCGCAGGGCCTGCTCGGCGGCGACTTCCTCCCGGGTGGGGAAGTCCGTGGGGAGCCAGGCCCTTGAGGCCTGCACGCGCGCGTGGAGGTAGTCCACGTATGCCGTCCGGATGTCGTCGGGCGTCGCGAACCCCTCCTCTCCGGCCAGCCAGGCGTCCGGGACCTCGGCCGCGATCGCCCGCAGCAGCTCCCGCGTCACCTTCGGCGCCAGCTCGGCGTCGGCCGCGCGCACGTCCGGCGCGTAGTGCCCGAGTGCGTGGTGCCGGAAGTCGTACGCCTTCGCCGGTTCCGTCGCGTCCCAGCGGTGGTGGAAGACGAGGGCGGCGCCGTGGTCGATCAGCCACAGGCGTGCGGGCGCGGTGCCGAAGGTGGGCCAGATCATCAGGTTGGAGCTGTGGACCGTACGGTCGACATTGACGGTCAGCGCATCGAGCCACACGATCCGGCCCGCCTCCAGCGGATCCACGCGGAACGTCTCGGCCACCTCGGGCGTGAAGTCCTTCGCCCCCGGCAGGAAGTCCATGCCGAGGTTGATCCCGGCGCTGGCGCTGTGCAGCTCCCGCACCTCCTGATGCGGCTCCCCGTCGGCGATCTCCGGGTCGAAGTGCACCAGCACCAGCTCGGGGAACCGCAGCCCCAGCGCCCGCGCCAGCTCACCCACGATCACCTCGGCGACCAGCGCTTTCTTGCCCTGCGCGGAGCCGGTGAACTTCACGACGTACGTCCCCAGGTCGTCGGCCTCGACGACTCCGGGGACGGAGCCGCCGGACCTCAGCGGGGTCACGTATCGAACAGCAGTCACATCGCGCAGCACACCGGCCAGGGTAAGTCACGTCACGGAAGGGCCAGCGGGTTGGGCAGGGGCAGATAGCGGGCGTCGGCCCCGTCCGCGCCCGTCCAGCGCAGCAGGAGGTTCGTCTTGCCGGGGAGGGTCGGGGCGGTGAGCAGGGCGGCGATCTCGGGGAGGTCGTGCCGGGACAGTTCGGCGCGTACGGCGGGCCAGGGGTCGAGGCCGGGGTGGCGCTCGGCGAGGGCCGCGGCGATCTCCCAGAGGTGGTTGACGACCAGGCAGTACACCAGCCGCTCCCACCCGGCGTCCCGCGATACGTCCGCCAGCAGCTTCACCCCCTCGGCGTCCCGGAACAGCGCCTGCACGGGCGTGCCGTCGGCGTCGACGGCGACCAGTGTGTTCTGCAGGTGTGCTTCGAGTACGACGCCATGGTCGGCGAAGGCGGCCAGCACCGGTGGGACCACCTGGCGCAGATAGGCCTCCCACCAGCCCGCCGGATCGTCGGTGCCGTCGAGCGGGCTGCCCGCGAAGCCCTCGACGAGCCCGGCGGCGAGCAGCGGGGTCGCGCCGGGCACGAAGTGCGCACGCAGTCCATCCCGGACCAGGACGGCGAGTTCCTCGAAGGCGAAGCCGGCGGTGCGGTAGCCGCGGTCGCTCTGCCAGGCCGCCGGGCCGTCGATCGTCGCGAAGGCCTGCGTCACGGCCGTGTCGGTGCGGCGCAGTTTCAGCAGGTCGTGGCGCCACAGCCGGCGTACGTCATTGGTGATGCGCACATCGAGGCTGAACTTCAGGAAGAGGTCGCGGTCGGGGGCGTAGACCGTGCGGATCGCGGCCGTGGGCCGGGCCGGGAACGTGGTCGTGCCCAGCCGGATCAGCCGGCCGTCCGCGAAGGCCGGGGCGAGGTCGTGGCCGACGAGGTCGAGCTGCCAGGGGTGGGCGGGCAGAAGGCGGTAGCCGGGCGGCGCCTCGCCCAGGGTGTCGAGGGCGGCGGTGTCGCCCTCCTCGACGACCGAGTCCTCGCGTACGCCGAGCAGCACCAGCGGGAAGGTGGCGTGCGCTTCGGGGGCGTACGGCAGCCAGCCGGTGGCGGGGCCGCCGCCGCGCGCCTTGGGGGCGGGGTGATAGGGGTGGCCGGTGATCAGGGACTGCTCGGAGCGCAGATACGGGTCGTCGGGCGCGGTCGTGCGGGCGCGCGCGGTGAGCAGGGCGGCCACGGCGTCACGGCTGTCGGTCATCTCGGCGGGGAGTTCGTGGTTGGACAGGCCCGTGTGCCGGGTCAGCTCCTCGGCGACGACCTTCACCAGCTCGGTGTGGCCGAGTCGCTGCCAGGTGCCGTCGACGTACAGCTCGGGCTCTGTGGGCCGGCGTTCCCCGCGCACCCGCAGCAGGCGGTCCAGACCGGGCAGCCGGTACACCCGCCGCTCGCCGGGTACCCGTTGTGCCACCTCCCGCAGCAGGCAGTTCAGCAGCGGGGCCGCCGCATACGCGTCAGCGCGTGCCGACGGGTCGCCGGCGGCGGGCGAGGGCATGAGGTCCAGACGTTCCACTTGTTCCCTACGGTCCGTTCGGGCGGGAGACGATCAGTATGTCTGTCGTCACGCCCCCGTCGTGACGCCCTGCCTGCAACCTTAGGAGCCCGCCTGTGCATCGTCCCCCCACCGTCGAGGCCGAGGTCGCCGACGAGCTGGCCGTCGTACGCCCCGATCTCGTGTCGCGGTACACGGCCGAGCTGCCCGGCGCGCGGGCGGCCGTGCTGACCCGGCTGTGGCGGGCGCTGGCCCATGAGCCGCTGCCGTGGATCGCCGAGCGCGGGCCGGGTGTGCTGCGGCTGTCCGACGGGCGGCGGCTGCACGGCCCGGTCGCCGACCCGTACGCCACCTCCGCGTACGTCACCGCCGTACGGCTCGACGGGGTGTCGTACGACGATCCGGCCCGGCTGATGACGGGGCTCGCGGTACCGCACGGGGCGTACTTCGCCTCCGAACTCGCGCACAGCGTGGCGTCGTTGGCGCTGTCCCGGGCCGGGCAGAAGGGCCACCCGAAGGAGTGGCCCGACAGTGACTGGGAGTGGGAGCAGCGGGTGGTCGACGGGCATCCGTTCCACCCCAACTGCCGTTCCCGGCCCGGCTTTTCGGTGGCCGAGCAGCTGGCGTACGGCCCCGAGCACAGCTCACATGTGCGGCTGGGGCTGATTCCGGTCGGGGCGCGGGAGTGCCTGGTGACGGGCGAGTGGCCGGCCCGCATGCGGGACGGGGAGCGGCTGCTGATCCCGGTGCATCCCTGGCAGGCGGAGCACGTCCTCAAGCGCCCCCTCGACCTGGACGCCGTCGCGCATCCGCTGATGTCCCTGCGCACCCTCGCCCTGCCCGGCGTCCGCGGCCCGCACGTCAAGACCGCGCTGAGCACCCGGCTGACGTCCTCGGTGCGGGACATCTCCCAGTGGTCGATCTCGGCATCGGCGATCCTGTCGGCGTTCGCCGAGCAGATGGCGGCGCGCACGGACGGCCTCCTGCACACCACCCGCACGATCGGCGCGATCACCGCCCACTCCCCCGACCTGGCCGCCGTGGTGCGGGAGTCACCCCAGGTGTACGGCGACCAGGCGCACGGCGAACGGGTCGTGCCGGTGGCCGCGCTCGCCACCACCGAGCTGCCTCTGTCCCCCTCCTGGATGGCCGACTTCGCACGGCTGGCGCTCACCGTGGGCCTGCGCCTGCTGGAGCTGGGCGTGGCCCTGGAGGCGCACGGCCAGAACCTCCTGGTGGTGCTGTCCCCGACGGGCGCACCGCTGCGGCTGGTCTACCGCGACCTCGCCGACATCCGCATCAGCCCCGCCCGGCTGGCCCGGCACGGCATCCCGCTGCCGGAGCTGACCGGTCGGGTCGTCACGGACGACGAGACGACGCTGCGACGCAAGCTGTTCGGCTCGCTGGTGGCCGGGGCGCTGGCGGGCACGGCGGGTTCGGGTACGGCGTTGCGCGCGGCGCTGGAGACGGCCGTACGGGATCTGCCGCGCACCCCGGATCTCGTCGCGCTGCTCGAGGAACCGCTGCCCACGAAGGCGTTGACGCTGATGCGGCTGTCGCCCGGGACGCCCGGGGACCAGTGGGCCGAACTGCCCAACCCCTTGCGGTGGGAGGCCGTTTTGGAGCGGGACACTTTTGATCAATGAGATCCGCCGAATCACAAACGGCGGGCCCCTTCTCATGCCTCCCGCAGCGCCTTGGCCAGTGTCCCCTCGCCGGTCACGGTGATACGACCGTCCCGTACCGCGTCCGCCAGGCTCGACTCGCCCCGCCCGACCGCCTCCCACGTACCGGCGTCCAGGACCAGCCGCGCGTCGGGCTCCCCGGGCGCGGGCCCGTCGCCGTAGACGGGCCCCTCCTCGGCACCGACGTACACATGGAACTCGCCCTCCTCCAGCCGGACTTCGACCACTCCCTGGCCTTCGAGGGACCGCAGCAGGGGCAGCGCGAACCAGTGCGCCCGTACGGCGTCGGTGGGCCGCCGCTCGCCCAGCTCGGCCTGTCCCCAGGTGCCCAGGGCTTGCAGCACGGGCAGCAACTGCCGTCCCCGCCCGGTGAGTTCGTACACGTACGCGGCTCCGGGCGGGGGCAGCCGCCGGCGTGTCGTCAGCCCGTCGCGCTCCATGTCCTTCAGCCGCGAGGCGAGTACGTCCGTGCTGACGCCCGGCAGATCCGCGTGCAGGTCGGTGTAGCGGCGAGGACCGGCCAGCAGCTCCCGGACGATCAGCAGGGTCCAGCGGTCGCCGACGAGGTCGAGCGCCCGGGCGGCGGAACAGTACTGGTCGTAGCTTCGGCGAGGTGACATGCGACGCAGTCTAGACGTGTCATTGGACTTTCCAAGCTCACACTTGGTAAAACCAAGCAACACCAGATACCGGAGGGGCGCATGGAGTTCCGGCAGTCGAGCAAGCTCAGCGAGGTCTGTTACGAGATCCGCGGTCCGGTGATCGAGCACGCCAACGCGCTGGAGGAGGCGGGCCACAGCGTGCTGCGCCTCAACACCGGCAACCCCGCGCTCTTCGGCTTCGAGGCGCCCGAGGAGATCCTCCAGGACATGATCCGGATGCTCCCCCAGGCGCATGGCTACACCGACTCGCGCGGCATCCTCTCCGCCCGCCGAGCCGTGGCGGGGCGCTATCAGACCCTCGGCCTGGAGGTCGGTGTCGACGACGTCTTCCTCGGCAACGGCGTGTCCGAACTGGTCTCGATGGCCGTACAGGCGCTGGTGGAGGACGGCGACGAGGTCCTGATCCCCGCCCCCGACTTCCCCCTCTGGACGGCGGTGACAACGCTCGCCGGAGGCAAGGCGGTTCACTACCTCTGCGACGAACAGGCCGACTGGTACCCGGACCTGGACGACATGGCGGCGAAGATCACCGACCGCACCAAGGCCGTCGTCATCATCAACCCGAACAACCCCACCGGCGCGGTCTACCCGAAGGAGATCATCGAGGGCATCCTCGACCTCGCCCGCCGGCACGGCCTGATGGTCTTCGCCGACGAGATCTACGACCAGATCCTGTACGACGACGCCGTCCACCACTCGGCCGCGGCCCTCGCCCCCGACCTGGTCGTCCTCACCTTCTGCGGCCTGTCGAAGACCTACCGTGTGGCGGGCTTCCGCTCCGGCTGGCTGGTGATCACCGGCCCGAAGCAGCACGCGAGGAACTACCTGGAGGGCCTGACCATGCTGGCCTCCATGCGGTTGTGCGCCAACGCGCCCGCCCAGTACGCGATTCAGGCGGCGCTCGGCGGCCGTCAGTCCATCCGCGATCTCACCACGCCGGGCGGGCGCCTGCGCGAACAGCGCGACGTGGCCTGGGAGAAGCTCAACGAGATCCCGGGTGTGTCGTGCGTGAAACCGAAGGGCGCGCTGTACGCCTTCCCGCGTCTCGACCCGTCCGTCCACAAGATCCACGACGACGAGAAGTTCGTCCTCGACCTGCTGCTCCGGGAGAAGATCCAGGTGGTCCAGGGCACCGGCTTCAACTGGCCCACCCCCGACCACTTCCGCATCCTCACCCTCCCGCACGCGGAGGATCTGGAGGCGGCGATCGGGCGGATCGGGCGGTTCCTGAGCGGGTATCGGCAGTAGCGCGCGGGTAGGTCGCCTCCCATGAACGACCGCCCCCTGCTGCTCCTCGACGTCGACGGCCCCCTCAACCCGTACCGCGCCGTGTTCACCCGGCACCGGGGCTACGTGACACGTCGCCTGCATCCCGCGAACTGGTCGGCCCGGCAGGCGCCGGGGTCGCGGCGGCTGCGGCGGGGGCTTCGGGTGCGGCTGCATCCCGGGCATGGGGCGCGGCTGCTCGCGCTGCCGTACCAGCTGGCCTGGGCGACGACCTGGATGCACGAGGCCAACGAGATGATCGCGCCGGTGATCGGGCTGCCGGGGGATCTGCCGGTCATCGAGTTCACGAACCTGTTCGCCAAGGACTCCGACGGGCTGTATTGGAAGACGCGGCAGGTGGTGGAGTGGGCGGCGGGGCGGCCTTTCGTATGGGTCGACGACATGGTCACCGATCTGGACATACGGCATGTCGCCCAGCACTACGACGGGCCCGCGCTGCTGCTGCGCATCGACCCGCGCCGAGGGCTTCGGGGGGCCGAGTTCGCGCGGCTGGAGCGGTGGGCTCATGGCCTGTGAGGCACGGGTGATCCTCTGCCGGTCGGGCACAGGGAGACCGCGTCACCACCGTCGAGATCCAGCGTGAGTGGCTGCCGCCGTAGGGCGAGACACTGCTGCCGACCGGGCACGCGCCGGCGGCCGGCCGCACAGGACGACCCGGGTCCCCGCGTCTCCCAGCCTCCGCAGCTTCGCGGCCGCCGTCCTGCGGAGCACGGGCGGCCGGTGATCGCGGGGTGGAATGTCAGACCCGGGTCGTAGCCTTCGAAGCGGTGGGGAGAGCGCTGGAAGGGAGTACGTCATGACACGACCGCCGAGCGCCGCGCAGCGGCGTGTCATCGACGCCGCCGATCCGGTGACCGGGCGGCTCAGGGGCACGGAGGCGCAGTTGGAGGCGCTGGTGAAGCGGGGGCTCGCCTTCCGGCATCCGCGGCCTCCGCACGATCACTTTCTGACACCGGCGGGGCATCGGATACGGGAGGAGGTACCCGAGGCCGCTCCGGAGTCGACCGTCCGGACACCCTCGGCGGCGGCCGGGGTCTTCGCCGCCCGCGTCGGCGGCGAGGAGGACGTGCCGGAAACGGGAACCTCCCGGGTCCGTGAAGTGCACAGCGCCTGGCAGGGGCTGCTCGAGCTGCGCCGGATGACCAACCCGGACGGCGCCACCGACCGGCCGTGCGGCTGGGAACGCGGCCATCTGGTGCAGGCCGCCGCCCTCGCCCTGGAGGCGGCCGGGCATCGCCCCGCCGGGCTGGACTCCCCCGGTTACCGCGTGATCGCGACCCCGCAGCCGGAGGCCGTCGCCGTGTACGAGCCGGACGTCGACGCGCTGCGCGCCTGCGCGGCGACGCTGGAGAAGGCGGGCTGGCAGGCCGGCGAGTACACCGAGCCGCGCACGAGGGTCCGGTATCTGCTGGCGTCCCCGCGCCGGGCGTGAAGAGGACGGTGGGCATGCCAAGATCGGTCGATCAGAACATCGATTACGTGATGCCGAGTACGTGAAGGGAAAACCGTGAGCGAGCCGTTTTCCGTCCGGGTGACCGTCCGCGGGTACGAGACCGATGTGCAGGGTCACCTCAATCAGGCCGTGTACGTCAACTACGCGGAGCACGCCCGCTGGTCGCTGCTGAAGGCGGCCGGAATCACTCAGACCGGCCTCATCTCCCAGGGCGTGGGGCCGGTCGCATTGGAGACCACCATCCGTTACCAGCGGGAGCTGGTCGCGGGCGACGAGGTCGAGGTGACCTGCTCCTTCGCCTGGGGTGAGGGGAAGACCTTCCGCATCGAACAGACCATCCGCAAGACCGACGGCACGGTGGCCGCCGAGATCACGGCCGTCGGCGGGCTGCTGGACCTCACGGCCCGCAAGCTGGTCGCCGCACCGCACGAGCGGTTCAAGGAACTGGCCGCCGATCCGAGCCTGTTCGGTCTCTGACCGAGCCGCTGACCTCAGCGGCTTCGCGCCCTGGGCGGCTGTGGTGGTCGCGTCCCGCCGCCGCTCAGGGCCGCCGTCGGCCTCAGGCGTCCGTCAACTCCGGCCGGTGCTCGGTGTCGTAGGCCGCGCGGGACTCGGCGATATAGACACGATTGCGCTCGGCCCAGTCGGTCAGCTGTTGCAGCGTCTCGTGCAACTCGTGGGCAACCGCCGTGAGTTCGTACTCCACCTTGGGCGGCACCGTCGGGTGCACCGTGCGGGTGACGAGGCCGTCGCGCTCCAGGTTGCGCAGCGTCAGGGTCAGCATGCGGCGGCTGATGCCCTCGATGCTGCGCTCCAACTCGGTGAAGCGGATCGGGCCGTGCGCTGCGGCGACCAGGATCTGGACGCTCCATTTGCCCGCCACCCTGTCAAGAACTTCGCGGACCGGGCACGCGTGCGCGTTCACGACCTGGACGGTAACACCGGTGTTCCTCTGGGACATCGAACTGCCTCCTTACCCCCACCTCCATGGTCACCCACGATGTTCCCCGTTACAAGTCGTGCACCTATGGGTCGCACGGAGATCCATGGAGACTCACGGAGAACACGGAGGCCGGAACGCCATGTCGTCCCTGACCGAGCGCCCCACCCACGCGCCACACCGAACGTACTCCCGCTGGGCGTCCCTCGTCGTGCTGTGCGCCGGGACGCTGATGACGATCCTCGACGGCAATATCGTCACGGTCGCGATGCCGGCGATCCAGAGCGACCTGGGCTTCAGCGGTCCGGGTCTCGCCTGGGTCGTCAACGCCTATCTGATTCCGTTCGGCGGCCTGTTGCTGCTGGCCGGCCGGCTCGGTGACCTGATGGGTCGCAAGCGGATGTTCGCCGCGGGGCTCGCGGTGTTCACGGCGGCCTCGGTGCTGTGCGGGGTCGCCGGCAGCCAGGGCATGCTGATCGCGGCGCGTGCCCTGCAGGGGGTGGGCGGGGCCATGACCTCGGCGGTCGTCCTCGGCATGCTGGTCGCGCTGTTCCCGGAGCCGCGTGAACAGGCCCGCGCGATCGCGGTGTTCAGCGCGGTCGGCGCGGCGGGCGGCGCGCTCGGCACGTTCCTCGGCGGGGCGCTGACGCAGGCCCTCGGCTGGCACTGGATCTTCCTGATCAACCTGCCGATCGGCGTGGCCGCATGGCTGGCGGCGCTGCGCGTCCTGGCGCCGGACCGGGGCGAGGGGCTGGACCGGGGCGCCGACTATCCGGGAGCGGCGCTGGTCACCGGCGCGCTGATGCTCACGGTGTACGTCATCGTCGGCTCCGGCGACCGCGACCTGACCACCACCCTGCTCCTGGCCGCACTCGCCCTCACCCTGTTCGCGGCGTTCACGCTCCGCCAGGCCCGCGCCGCCCGCCCCCTGCTCCGGCTGCGCCTCTTCGCCTCCCGCCTGCTGAGCGGCGCGAACGCCGTCCAGATCCTGATGATCGCGACGATGTACGGCTTCCAGTTCATCGGCGCCCTCTACGTCCAACGGGTCCTCGGCTACGGCGAGTTGGCCACCGGCACGGCCTTCCTGCCGGCACCGGTCGCGATCGGCGTACTGATGCTGGGACTGTCCGCGCGGACCGTCGGCCGCTACGGGGCGTACCGGGTCCTGCTGACCGGGCTGGCGCTCATCGTCGCGGGCATGGCCCTGCTGAGCCGCGCCCCCGTGGACGGCTCGTACCTCACGGACGTACTCCCGCCGCTCCTCCTGCTCGCCACCGGCTTCGCCGCCGCGATGCCCGCGCTGACGGGGCTCGCCATGTCGGGGGCGCGGGAGGAGGACGCGGGACTGGCGTCCGGGCTCTTCAACACCACGCAGGTGGTGGGCGGTTCGCTGGGTCTGGCCGTGCTCTCGGTCCTGGCGGCGAGCCGCACCGAGGGCCTGCTCGACCGGGGCACGGAGGTGGTGACGGCCACGGCGGAGGGGTATCAGCTGGCGTTCCAGGTGGCGACGGTGATCGCGGCGGGGGCGCTGGTGCTGACCGCGGTCGTCCTGCGTGAGCGGCGCTCCTGACCCGGGCGCCCGGACGGGGCGGCGGACAGGCCGGGTACCCGCCGTCCCGGAAGGGAGCTCCCGATGTCAGGCGAACGCCTGCCTGTGGTCCTGCGCCCACTCCCGGTACGTCCGGGCAGGCTTCCCCAGCAACTCCGGAACGTCCTCCGTGACGACCGCGTTGCCGCCCGCGCGAACGAAGGCGGTGCCGGCCACGCCGCCCGCCGCCTGCGCCTCGTCGAAGCCCCACACAGTGAGCAGGTGGTCGCGCGTCTCGTCCGGCGAGAGATCCTGCGTGGCGATCGGCCGGCCGAGGACAGAAGCGAGTGTGGCGGCCTGCCCGGGGACGCTGATCGCCTCCGGCCCGGTCAGGGTGTACGTCCGCCCCGCGTGCCCACCGTCGACGAGCACCCGTGCCGCGACCTCGCCCACGTCCTGCGGATCGATCACCCCCGACAGCCCGTCACCGGTCATGTTCGGCACCGGCTTGCCCTCCTTGACGGCAGGCACCCAGCTCAGCGTGTTCGAGGCGAACGACGAGGGCCGCAGGATCGTCCACTCGGTGCCGCTGTCCCGCACGGCCTGCTCACCGGGCACGTGCCAGTCGCCGGACGGACCGACATCGGGGTCACCCGTCCCGATCGCGGAGAGCTTCACCAACCGGTGCACACCCGCCGCACGTGCCGCCGCCACCAGGTCCTGGTCGTGCCGCGAGTCCGGACCGGGTGCGCCCAGCAGGAACGCGGCCGTCACCCCCGACATCGCGCCTTCCAGAGAACCCGGGTCGAGGTAGTCCCCGCGCACCACCTCCACTCCCTCGGGCACGCGGGCCTTCGCCGGTTCCCGGGTCAGGGCGCGTACCTTCGCGCCGCGCGCGGCGAGCTGTCGTACGACTTCACTGCCGATGGTGCCCGTGGCACCGGTCACAAGGATCATGTCCCCACAGTGAACCGGGCAGGGCCCCGGACTCTTGGAAATTCCGGCACGGTTCGCCTGGCCTCCGGGGCATGCGGCTCGTCTACGGTGAAGGGGTGACGAACGCCCGTGCCGAGCAGGCCCTTCCCGTGCCCGAGGCCCTGCGTCCCTGGATCGCCGGGATCAGCACCGTGTCCGCCGTCGGCCCGCCCGAGGAGGCGTTCGTCCAGCTCCCGGACGCGGTCACAAAGGTCGTCGTACGCGTGGGAGTGACCGGGCGCCACGACGTCCTCGCCATCGGCCCACGGGTACGGGCCTCCTACCACGAAGGCAAGATCCTCGCCTCCTGCGTGGAGATGCGCCTCGCACCCGGCGCGGCCCGCCCCCTGCTGGGCATCCCGGCGGCCGCGTTGGTGGGGAAGGTCGTGCCGCTGGGCGCCCTGCCGAGCAGTACGGCTCGTCAACTGGTCGATGAACTACGGTGGTTGGCTCCAGATGAGACAGTGGCTCACCTGGGTGACGTGCTGCCGGAGCGGTTGACCGCCACGGCCGACCGCGCCCGCGCCGAGCTGGTACGCGCCGGAGTCGACGCGATGTCGGTGCGGATCGGTCACGTACCGGGGCAGGTCGGCGAGGTCGCCCGCGAACTGGCGGTCAGCGAGCGTCAGTTGCGCAACCTCTTCTCGGAGGGCGTGGGCCTGTCCCCCAAGCACTACGCCCGCATCAACCGCGTACGCGCGGTCCTCGCCCACGCCACGACCGCGCCCTGGGCCGAACTCGCCGCCGCCACCGGCTACTACGACCAGTCGCACATGACGTCCGACTTCCGTGCCCTGATGGGCGTCCCGCCCCGCTCGTACTTCACCGGCCGACTGCCCGCGGCCACCCCCTGCCAGGCAGGCCCCCGCTCCTGAATTCGGATGCGGTGTACGGCTCCCGCCTGCGATGCTCCGGTCTCATGTCAGCACGACGCGTCAAGCCCAGCCGCTACATCTCCGTCGACATCGAGGCGGACGGCCCGATCCCGGGACCGTACTCGATGCTGAGCCTGGGCGCCGCCGTCGCCGGAACGCAGGACGCCGACCGTTTCACGGCGGCCGACCCGGACCAGCACACCTTCTACCGCGAACTGCGCCCGATCAGCGACGACTTCGTGTCCGAGGCGCTGGCCGTCAGCGGCCTCGACCGGGAGCGGCTGGCCCGCGAAGGCGCGGAACCAGCCGTCGCACTGGGTGAGTTCACCGACTGGGTCCGCGAGGTCAGCGCCGGCGCCCAGCCGGTGATGTGCGGCTACCCGGCGTCGTACGACTGGACGTTCCTGTACTGGTACCTGATCCGCTTCACCGGGGTGAGTCCCTTCGGGCACTCGGGCTGCCTGGACATGAAGACGCTGTTCGCGACGAAGGCGGGGCTCCCGCTGCGGGCGGTGGCCAAGGGCACGATGCCGCGCGAGCTGCTGTCGAAGCGCCGGCACACCCACCATGCGCTCGACGACGCGATCGAGCAGGCCGAACTGCTCGCGAACCTCATGGCGTGGCCAGGTCCCGAGTGAGCATGGGCTCGTCGTCGGCCCGGCGGGGCCTGCCGAGGTGGTTGAAGAGGAGGTTCAGGACCACCGCGGCCACACAGCCCGTGGAGATGCCCGAGTCCAGGACGATCTTCGCCGTCTCCGGGAAGGCGTGGTAGAACTCCGGCGCGGTGATCGGGATGATGCCGACGGCCAGGGAGACGGCCACGATCAGGACGTTGCTGTCCTTCTCCAGGCCCGCCTTCACCAGCGTCTGGATGCCGCTCGCGGCGACCGAGCCGAACAGGACGACGCCCGCGCCGCCGAGCACCGGGCGCGGTACGACGGCGATCAGCGAGGCGGCCACCGGGCACAGGCCCATCAGCACCAGGAATCCGCCGCCGGTGGCGACGACGTACCTACTGCGGATCCTCGTCATCGCGACCAGGCCGATGTTCTGAGCGAAGGCACTGCACATGAAGCCGTTGAAGAGAGGGCTGAGCGCCGAGCCGAGGGTGTCGGCGCGCAGGCCCGCCGCGATGGTCTGCTCGTCGGCGGGGCGCTCGACGATCTCGCCCAACGCCAGCATGTCGGCGGTCGATTCGGTCATCGAGACCACCATCACCACGCACATCGACACGATCGCGGCGACCTGGAACTGCGGGGCGCCGAAGTGGAACGGCGTCGGGAAGCCGATGACGGCCGCGTCCGCCACGGGACTGAAGTCCGTGGCCCCGAACGGGATCGCGACGAGCGTGCCCACGACCAGGCCGAGCAGGACGGCGATCTGCTTGACGAAGCCGCGGGTGAAGCGGCGCAGGAGCAGCACGATCACGAGCGTTGCCGCCGCCAGGCCCAGGTAGGTCGTCGAGCCGTAGTCGTCCGCGGCGGGGTCGGGACCCTGCGCCCAGCCGAAGGCCACCGGCAGCAGTGACACACCTATGAGCGTGATCACCGTCCCCGTGACGACCGGCGGGAAGAAGCGCACCGCCTTGCTGAAGAAGGGGGCCGCGATGAAGCCGAGGAGCCCCGCCACGATCACCGCGCCGAAGATGATCGGCAGCGCGTCGGACTTGTCCTCGGTGGAGGCGACGATCGCGGTCATGGGGGCGACACCGGCGAAGGTGACGCCGTTGACGAACGGCAGCCGGGCGCCGATCTTCCAGACGCCGATGGTCTGGAGGAACGTGGCGAGGCCCGCGGTGAACAGGCAGGCGCCGGTGAGGAAGGTCAGTTCGGTGCCGGAGAGGCCGATGGCCGCGCCGATGATCAGAGGTGGGGCGACGACTCCCGCGTACATCGCGGCCACATGTTGCAGGCCGGTCGTCGCCATCTTGGCGGCGGGGAGTTTTTCGTCGACGGGGTGGGCGGACACGGGCGGCTCCTCCGGTCGGTTGACAGCACGTCGGCTCTGACGTGGGTTTCAAGGAGGTGATGCGCGGTCGTGCGGGACCGTTTGGAGAGAGGGACGGAGACCGTTCCGGGGCGCGCACGTCCATGCACGCCCCGGCGACGGCCGCCGCGGACCCTGGTGGGGTCCCCGGCTACCGACCGGGAGCCGTCCCTCCCGACCGGAGATCAAGTAGCCGTAAACGGCCCTGGGGTGAGGTAGCCGGTTCTGCAGCGCCCCGAAAGGGGCGCGGGGAACTGCGCGACCAGCCACAACAGACCAGCAGACGAGCTACGGCCCAACACGGCCATCCCGCGGAGCGATCCGCGCCAACCGCTGCGCTTCCTGCCGCGTCGACCGAGCGATGGCGTCCTCATCGACGTGCAGCAACCGCCCGTCCTCCACGACCTGACGCCCATTCACGAACGACGCGGTGACCGGAGCCGCCGCCCCGAAGACCAGCGCCGTCACCGGATCGGCGATCGAGGCGTGGGCCAGGGTGTCCAGCTTCCACAGCACCAGGTCGGCCAGCTTGCCCGGCTCCAGGGAGCCGATCTCGGCGCCGCGGCCGAGGACTTGGGCGCCGCCGTACGTGCCGAGGCGCAGCGCCTGCCGGGCGTTCAGCGCCGCTTCCCGGTGCGCGCCGAGCCGGTTGATGAGGAGCGCGTTGCGCAGTTCCGTGTGGAGTTCGCCGGACTCGTTGGACGCCGTGCCGTCGACGCCGAGGCCGACCGGGACGCCGGCGGCGAGCATGTCGGGGACGCGGGCGATACCGGCCGCGAGCCGGGCGTTGGACGAGGGACAGTGGGCGACACCGGTCTTCGTACGGGCGAACGCGGCGATGTCGGAGTCGTTCATGTGGACGCAGTGCGCCATCCACACATCCTCACCGAGCCAGCCAGTGGACTCGAAGTAGTCGGTCGGGCCCATGCCGAACAGCTCCTTGCAGAACTGCTCCTCCTCGACCGTCTCCGATCCGTGCGTGTGCAGCCGTACGCCGAGTCGGCGGGCCAACTGGGCGCCGTCGCGGAGCAGTTCGGTCGAAACCGAGAAGGGCGAGCAAGGAGCCACAGCCACCTGGGTCATCGCGTCGAAGGACGCGTCGTGGTGCTCCTTCACGGTCGCCTCGGTCGCGGCGAGCGCACCGTCCAAGGTCTCGACGGCGAAGTCCGGCGGCAGCCCGCCGTCCTTCTCGCTGCGGTCCATCGAGCCGCGGGCGAGGGTGAAGCGGACGCCCATCTCGCGGGCGGCGCGGATGATCGCGCCGGACAGGTCGCCGGAGCCCTTCGGGAAGACGTAGTGGTGGTCCATGGCGGTGGTGACACCGCCGCGCGCCATCATCGCCAGCGACCCCTGCGCCGCCGAGTACACCATCGGCTCGTCGATGCGCGCCCAGGTCGGGTACAGCGCGACGAGCCAGTTGAAGAGGTTGTGGTCGGTGGCCAGGCCCCGGGTGATCCACTGGTAGAAGTGGTGGTGGGTGTTGACCAGACCGGGGGTCACCAGGTGGCCGGTGGCGTCGATACGGCGTACGACGTTCTCCAGGCCCTCGGGAGCCCTGCCCGGGCCGAGCGACTCGATGCGATTGCCGGCGACGACCAGGTACCCCGTGGCGTACTCGGTGTCGGTGGCGTCGACCGTCGCGATCGAACAGTTCTCGATGACGATGCGCTGGGCTGCTGCCATGATGCGTCCTTTTCGCTCAGTGGACTCACAGGGAGAGGGCACGGCAGGACCCTGGGGAATTTGAGTACCGCGGCCGGTAAGGAAACTCACCGGCCGCGGGTGCCGAGGATATGGAGTTGATCAGAGGTTGCTGAGATCGACCGGGATCCTCGCCTCGCAGCCGTCCCGCAGGATGGTGGCCTCGATCAGCCCGTACGGGCGGTCGGCGGCGAAGTACACCTCGTTGTCGTTCTTCAGCCCGAACGGCTCCAGGTCCACCAGGAAGTGGTGCTTGTTCGGAAGCGAGAAACGGACCTCGTCGATCTCACTGCGGTTGTTGATGATCCGCGAACCCATTTGGTACAGGGTCTGCTGGAGCGAGAGCGAGTACGTCTCGGCGAAGGCCTGGAGCATGTGCTTCTTGGTCTGCTCGTAGGACTTCTCCCAGTTGGGCATCTTCTGCTCGTCGTCGGACCAGTTGAACCGCCAGCGGCCGGAGACCTGGGTGGCCAGAATGCGGTCGTACGCCTCCGGGAGCGTCGTGTACTTGTCCTTGACGTAGCCCCAGAATTCGGAGTTCGTCGAGTTCATCACGACGAGGTCCTTGAGGCCGGAGACGATCTCCCACTGCGAGCCGTCGTACGTGATCTGGGTCAGCCGGGTCTCCTGGCCCTTCCGTACGAACGAGTGCTTGACCTCGTCGGCGCCGATGAACTGGGAGTTGGCGTCCGAGCTCTCGATCCGCTCCCAGGCGTATTCCTCGATACGGATCCGGGCGCGGTGGATCGGCTCCTGCGAGGTGACGAAGTGGCGGGCGAGGTGAATGCCGAACTGCTCGGCGGATTCGATGCCGTGCTCCTTGGCGAACGCGTACACCGTGTTCTTGGTGGTGTCGGTCGGCAGGCAGTTGGCGTTGGAGCCGGAGTAGTGGACCTCGTCCATGTCGCCGGAGAGCGCGACCGAGACGTTCAGGTCCTTGATGTGGTGGGTGGCGCCGTCCCGCGTGATCTTTACGACGCGGTTCTCTGCTTTCCCGTACTGGTTCTGGCCGAGAATCGTGGGCATTGTCTGCTAGCTCCCTCGGTAAACGGAGTAGCCGAACGGGTTGAGCAGCAGCGGCACGTGGTAGTGCTCCCCGGGCCGCACGGCGAAGGTGATCGCCACCTCAGGGAAGAACACGGCACCGCTGTCCCGATTCGCGGGGGCGTCCTGCTGCGCATCGGCTTGCTTCTTCTCGAAATACGGCTCCACCGCGAAGTCGAGCCGTACGTGTGTGGTCCCCGCCGGCAGCGCCGGGAGGTCCTTGCACCGGCCGTCCGCGTCGGTCGCGGAGCCGCCGAGCGCCTGCCAGTCCGCGTCACGACCCGACCGGGCCGCGAGCTGGACGGCGACGCCCTCGGCGGGGCGGCCGACGCTGGTGTCCAGGATGTGCGTGGACACGGAGGCGGTGGTGCTGGTGCTCATGGCGTCAGACTTCCTCTTCAGTCTTCTTCGACGAGTCGGGCGAGCCGGATACGGTTGATCTTCCCCAGCTCGGTGCGGACGATCTCCCGCTCCTGCTCCGGCGAGTTCCCGATCCGCTCCTTGACCGCGTCCCGCATCTGCTCGCCGGTCCGGCCGGTCGCGCAGATCAGGAAGACATGGCCGAACTTCTCCTGGTAGGCCAGGTTCAGTTCCAGCATCTCCGCCTTGAGTCCCTCGGAGGCACCGGCCATGCCGCGCTGCTCCCGGGCCGAGGTCGGATCGCCCGGCTTGGGGCGCCCGATCGGCGGGTGCCCGGCCATCGCCTCTTCGAGGTCTACGGCGGTCAGCTCGGCCATCGCGGCATCGCTGGCGGCGTAGAGGTCCCCGGGGGTGGCGTACGGGCGGGCGGCGAGCAGTCGCCGGGCCCAGGCGGTGGCGGCGCAGGCCTCGTGCAGTGCGGCGAACGCCGCGTGCTCCTCCAGGGCGTTGAACCGGGCCAGGCCCGGGGGCGTGGAAGTCGAAGTCACGGGAGCCTCCGTGGCCGTAACCGGCCTTGCGTGCTTGAGCGGGCTGCCGCTAGCTAACGCCCTTCGAAACACGACGTCAACACTTTGTTGAAAATTCCGGGTAACAAAGCCCGGCGGAGCGACCCTCGATCCCTGAGCCTCGCGCTCAGGCCCCCTTCTCGCGGTTCAGGTAGTTGTAGACGGTGAACCGGCTGACGCCGAGCGCACCCGCCACGGTCTCGACGCCGTGCCGTACGGAGAAGGCGCCGCGCGCCTCCAGTATCCGTACGACCTCCTGCTTGGCCTTGCGGTCCAGGTCGGCCAGCGGCTTGCCCTGCTTGCGCTCCATGGCGGCCAGGATGTGATCGAGGGAGTCGGCCAGCTGCGGCAGCCGCACGGCGACGACATCGGCGCCGTCCCAGGAGAGCACGACGTCGTCGGGGCCGGCCTCGTCGGGCGGGAGCATCATGCCGCCCATGGCGTCGACCAGCGGCTTCACGGCCGTGATGAAGGGCTCGTCCTCACTCACCGCTCGCCCTCCCCGATCACGTTGACCTGGAGCGAGACCCGGGTGGCACCCGACTCCAAGGTCTTGCGCAGCAGCGCGTCCACGGCGGTGAGCACGGCATCGGCGGGGCCTTCCGCCGTGTTGCCGAACGGCCCGACGTCCACCGCGTCCAGCTCCGCGGCCTCGATGACCTCGCGGGCCACCAGCGCGTGCGCGGGTGCCTCGTCCAGGTCGAAGGGCTCGGTCGTGAACTCCACTCTCAATCGCACGCGCACAACCTAACGCGCGGCACGGATTTTCGGGCAGCCCTCACGGTCACGGGATCCCCGCGACGGACCCTCCGCCCTGCCACGTAGAGCAGACGACGGGGGCCGACAGGGAGGGGACCACGAGATGGCTGGGCGCAGGGGCAGAGGCGTCAGGGGTACGGCGGTCGCGGCGGCGGCGATGGCGGCGCTGACCGCGTCCCAGGCGCCGGGGGTGAGCGAAGCGCGGGCCGCCGCACCGGACGAGCGGGCCGTCGTAGGGCGCGGGCCGAGCGTCTCCGGGGACACCCCGTACCGCACCGAGCTGCCGCCGCTGCGGACCCGGGAGCGGCAGGGCGCGGCACCGGTCGTGGGCGGCGCGCTGCCCACGAGCGTGTTCGCCGCCTACCGGCGGGCCGAGCAGCGGCTGCACCACTCCGCACCGGGCTGCGGGCTGCGGTGGCAGCTGCTGGCCGCCATCGGCCAGGTGGAGTCGGGTCAGGCGGGCGGCGGCCGGGTGGCCGCGGACGGTACGACCCTCACGCCGATCCTCGGCCCGCGGCTGGACGGCGTCCGCTTCGCCCTCATCCGGGACAGTGACGGCGGGGCGTACGACGGGGACACCGGGTACGACCGCGCGGTGGGCCCGATGCAGTTCATCCCGTCGACCTGGGCGGTCTGGGGCACGGACGGCAACGGCGACGGGCGGGCCGACCCGCACAACGTCTACGACGCCGCGCTCGCCGCCGGGCGTTACCTGTGCGCGGGCGGACGCGACCTGTCCGTGCCCGGCGACCTGGACGCGGCGATCCTCGGCTACAACCACTCGACGGCGTATCTGCGGACGGTCCGGGCCTGGTTCGCGTACTTCCTGGCAGGGCACCGGGTGGTGCCGGACGCCTCTGCGGCCGGCGATCCGAGCCCGGAGCCGGTGCGGAGCGAGCAGACGCCCCCGCCGAGCGCCCGCCCGTCGGGCGTCGCATCCCCTGCGCCGTCCCCGTCCCGATCCGCGCCCCCGACCGCCCCGCGGCCGACGCCCGGCACCCCGTCCACCGAACCGTCACCGCGGCCCTCACTCCCCCTCCCGGACACCGGAGTCGGCCTGCCCGCCGCCGACGTGCTGCCCAGCACGGCTCCGCTGCCCGGCAACGATGCGAACTCGTTGGACGCCACCCCCTCCACAACCGCCGCTACCGGACGGTAATGTCGCGCCCCGCCGGACGCACGTGGCCGGCGGGTGAGCGCGAAGGGGCCCTCATGGCGATGGACATGCCCGCGGAGATACAGGCGGCCCACGACCGCTGGGAGCGCATGTGGACGCACCGTGAGCACCTGCTCAAGGTGGCCCGCCGCAGGTCGATGTCCCTGGAGGACGCCGAGGACGCCGTGCACGAGGCGATGCTGCGCGCGGCGGAACGCCCCGACCTGGACGACGAGCGGCTCGCCGCCTGGCTGACCACGGTGACGATACGGCTGTGTATCGACCGTTACCGGCAGGTCAGCCGGGAGGCCGAGGTGCGCACCAGCCCAACGCTGATCGCTCCCGGACCGGTGCCGGTCGAGGAAGCGGTGTGCGACCGGGCCGAGGCCAGATGGCTGGCCGTGCGCAGCGGAGAGCTGCCCGCGCGCCAGGCGGAGGCGATCCGGCTGAAGTCGGAGGACCTGGACGTGAGCCAGGTCGCCGTGCGGATGGGCCTGAGCTATCGGACGGTCGAGTCGCTGCTGGCCCGGGCCCGCCGGACGCTGCGCAACTCGCTGGCCGGCACGCTCGGCCTCGCGCTGTTCCTTTGGGGCCGGGGCAGGCCGCGGGCGAGTCATGCCCAGGCCCTGGCGGCGGCCTCGACGGCGGCGACGCTGGCCGTGGCCGGCTTTGTGCTGCCGTACGCCGACGACTGGGACGGACAGGGGGCGGCGCCTCGGGGCGCCGTCTCCCCCGTGCCGGAGGCATGGCAGCAGCCGGACGACGAGGGCCGGGCGACGGCTCCGGGCGGGCGCGAGGCCCCGGACGCCTCGACCGCCGCCGCCCCGGAGGCGAGGCGGACCCCGGGCGACCGGGCGCTGCTGCCGCTGTCCGTGCCGCCCCTGCCGGACATCTCCGCGGCACCGGACCTTCCCGCTCCCGAGGTGCCGGACGTGCCCGACGTGCCGGAACTCCCGAGTGTCTCGGACGTCCCGGACGTGCGTGACCTGCCGCGAGCCGCACCGAGCACTCCCGCCCTCCCCGCCACCCCCGAGGCTCCGGACACGCCAGCCGTGCCCTCCGCCCCCACCACCCCGGTCGACGCGCTGCCATAGCCCCCGCTCAGCCCGTCCGAAAAAAAATTCGCGTCCGCCGCGACGGACGCCCCGCCCCTCCCCGTAGAGCAGATGTCAGAGCTGCTCCACGGCTGAAGGGTGAACCGGATGGGTGTCGAGATCTGTGTGGAAGGGCTGACCAAGTCCTTCGGTCACCAGGTCATCTGGCAGGACGTCTCACTGACGCTGCCCGCCGGGGAGGTCTCGGTCATGCTCGGCCCCTCGGGCACGGGCAAGTCGGTGTTCCTCAAGACGCTCGTCGGACTGCTCAAGCCGGAGCGCGGGTCGATCACGGTCCAGGGCCGGGACATCACCACACTGCGTGAGCACGACCTGTACGAGGTGCGGAAGCTCTTCGGCGTGCTGTTCCAGGACGGCGCGCTGTTCGGGTCGATGAACCTGTACGACAACATCGCCTTCCCGCTGCGCGAGCACACCCGCAAGCCGGAGAGCGAGATCCGGCGGATCGTCCTCGAGAAGATGGACATGGTCGGTCTGATCGGCGCCGAGGAGAAGCTGCCCGGCGAGATCTCCGGCGGTATGCGCAAACGGGCCGGACTGGCCCGGGCGCTCGTCCTCGACCCGGAGATCATCCTGTTCGACGAGCCGGACTCGGGGCTCGATCCGGTGCGCGTCGCGTATCTCAACCAGCTGATCGTCGACCTCAACGCCCAGATCGACGCGACCTTCCTCATCGTCACGCACGACATCGCCTCGGCCCGCCAGGTCCCGGACAACATCGGGCTGCTGTTCCGCCGCGAGCTGGTGATGTTCGGGCCCCGCGACCGTCTGCTGACCAGTGCCGAACCGGTCGTACGGCAGTTCCTGAACGGCCGGATGCAGGGGCCGATCGGCATGGCGGAGGAGAAGGACGCCGCCCAGGTCGAGCAGGAACTGGCCCAGATCGGCGAGGTCACCGACCCCGAGCACCTCACGCCCCGGCTGCTGCCCAGCCCGGGCATCCCCCGCCCGCCCCGCTGGCAGGCCATCGCGCGCCGGGAGGAGGAGGTGGCGCACGCATGAGCCTCAACCCCGTCGGCGCGCTGCGCCACTCCGGCAGCCTGTTCGCGATGGCTCTGGACGTCGTACGGACCGTCCCCAAACGGCCGTTCCAGACAAGGGAGTTCATCCAGCAGGCCTGGTTCATCGCCAGCGTCACGATCCTGCCGACCGCCCTCGTCTCCATCCCCTTCGGCGCGGTCATCGCCCTCCAGATCGGCAGCCTCACCCGGCAGTTGGGCGCCCAGTCCTTCTCGGGCGCGGCCTCCGTCCTGGCGGTGCTGCGTGAGGCATCGCCGATCGTCACCGCCCTGCTGATCGCGGGCGCCGGCGGCACGGCGATCTGCGCGGACCTCGGGGCGCGGAAGATCCGCGAGGAGATCGACGCGATGCAGGTGCTGGGCATCGACCCCATCCACCGGCTGGTCGTGCCGCGCGTGCTGGCCTCGATGGTGGTGGCGGTGCTGCTCAACGGCCTGGTGTCGGTGGTCGGGGTGGCGGGCGGCTACTTCTTCAACGTCGTCCTCCAGGACGGCACACCGGGCGCGTATCTCGCCTCGTTCACCACCCTCGCCCAGCTGTCCGACCTGTGGGCGGCCGAGTTCAAGGCGCTCGTGTTCGGCGCGATCGCCGCGATCGTCGCCTCGTACAAGGGACTCACCGCGAAGGGCGGCCCGAAGGGTGTGGGCGACGCGGTGAACCAGTCGGTGGTGATCACCTTCATGTTGCTGTTCGTGACCAACTTCGTGATGACCGCGGTGTACTTCCAGGTCGTCCCGCAGAGGGGCTGAGCGATGAGACTTCTCGACCGCCCTCTGAAGTCCCTTGAGGACCTGGGCGCTCAACTCTCCTTCTACGGCCGCTCGCTGGCCTGGACGGGCCGCACCCTGCGCCGCTACAAGAAGGAGATCCTGCGGCTGCTCGCCGAGGTCAGCTTCGGCCGGGGCGCGCTCGCCGTCGTGGGCGGCACGGTCGGCGTCATCGCCTTCCTGTCGTTCTTCACCGGCACGGAGGTGGGGCTCCAGGGGTACGCCGCGCTCAACCAGCTCGGCACGTCCAACTTCGTGGCGTTCCTGTCGGCGTACTTCAACACCCGGGAGATCGCCCCGCTGGTGGCCGGGCTCGCGCTGTCCGCGACGGTCGGCGCCGGGTTCACCGCGCAGCTCGGCGCGATGCGGATCAGCGAGGAGACCGACGCCCTGGAGGTCATGGGCGTGCCCTCGCTGCCGTTCCTGGTGACCACCCGGATGATCGCCGGTTTCGTCGCCGTGATCCCGCTGTACGTGGTCGGGCTGCTGTCCTCGTACCTCGCCGCCCGCACCATCACCACCGGCTACTACGGGCAGTCGGCAGGCACCTACGACCACTACTTCCAGCAGTACCTGCCACCGGTCGACGTGCTGTGGTCCTTCGGCAAGGTGCTGGTCTTCGCCGTCGTGATCATCCTGGTGCACTGCTTCTACGGCTACTACGCGAGCGGCGGCCCGGCGGGTGTCGGCGTCGCGGTGGGGCGGGCCGTGCGGACGTCGATCGTGGCGATCAACGTCCTTGATTTCTTCCTGTCGTTGGCGATCTGGGGCGCCAACACGACCGTACGGATTGCGGGATGAGCCGCCGTATGAGGGTACTGAGACTGCGGTTGTACGGCGTCGTCTTCATCGCCGTACTCGCCCTGCTGCTGTCGCTGTCCGTCGCCGTCTACCGGCAGGCGTTCACGCCGGTGGTGCGGATCACGCTGGAGGCCGACAGCCTGGGCAACCAGTTGGACCGGCGGGCCGACGTCAAGCTGCGCGGGCTGCTGGTCGGCGAGGTGCGTGCGGTGCGGGCCGACGGGACGAAGGCGACGCTCGACATCGCGCTCAAGCCGGAGCATGTGTCGTACATCCCGGCCGATGTCAACGCGCGGCTGCTGCCCAAGACGCTGTTCGGCGAGAAGTACGTCGATCTCGTCGTCCCCGCCGGCTCGTCCGCGCGGTCGATCCGCGCCGGCGACGTGATCACCCAGGACCGCACCCGCGTCGGCATCGAGCTCCAGCAGTTGCTGAACGACCTGCTGCCGCTGCTGCGGACCGTCCGACCCGGCGAGCTCAACGCCACGCTGTCCGCGTTCGCCACGGCCCTCGAAGGGCGCGGCGACCGGATCGGCGCCAACCTCACGCGCGTGGAGGCCTACTTGCGCAAGCTCAATCCGCATCTGCCGTCCCTGAAGGAGGACATCGCGCGGTTCGCGGACGTCGCCGAGATGTACGGCGACGCGGCGCCCGACCTGATGCGGATCCTGCGCAACACGGTGACCACCAGCCGCACGCTGGTGGAGAAGAAGGATCAGCTCGCCGCCGCGCTCACCTCGACCACGACCGCCGCCGGCACGGCGGACGGCTTCCTCGACCGGACCGGTGACCGGCTGATCACCCTGGGCCGGGTGTCCCGCCCGACGCTCGACCTCTTCGCCCGCTACGCGCCGCAGTACCCGTGCCTGCTCGACGGCCTGGTCCGGCAGGAGGAGGCCTCGGAGGAGGCGTTCCGTGGCGGGAGGATGCGGATCACCCTGGAAGTCGTACGGCAGCGGCCGGCGTACGAACCCGGCGAGGAGCCCTCCTACGGCGAGCGGTCCGGCCCGGACTGCCGGGGCCTGCCCCACCCGAGCGTGCCCGCGCCGCACACCAAGCTCAATGACGGTACGTCCGACGTGTCCGGCACCCGCGCCGAACAGCGCGCCGTCGGCTCGCTCGTGGCCCCCGTCCTGGGCGTGCCCGCCGACGAGGTGCCGCCGGTCGCGACGCTGCTGTTCGGGCCGATGGCCCGGGGGACGGCGGTGAGCGTCGCATGAGCACGACGAAAGCACGCCGGACCGCCGGTCCGCTGATCAAATTCAGCCTCTTCGCCCTGGTGACGATCCTGGCGACGGCCCTGCTCGCCGCCACCATCGTGAACATCTCCTTCACTCCCACAGACACCTATCGCGCCGTGTTCAGCGACGTCACCGGCCTGGAGGAGGGGGACGACATCCGCGTGGCCGGGGTGCGGGTCGGCGAGGTCGAGGGCATCCGGATCAAGGACCGGACCCGCGCCGAGGTCACCTTCACAGTCACCGAGGAGCGTCCGCTGCTCACCAGCACGGGCGCGGTCGTCCGCTACCGGAACCTCGTCGGGCAGCGGTACGTCGCCCTGACCGAGGGGGCGGGCGACGGCACCCGGCTGCGTCCCGGCGCGACGATCCCGCTGTCGCGGACGCAGCCCGCCCTGGACCTCAACGCGCTGCTGAACGGCTTCAAGCCGCTGTTCGCCGCGCTCAGCCCGCAGGACGTCAACCAGCTCGCCACCGAGATCATCAAGACCCTCCAGGGCGAGGGCGGCACGGTCAACAGCCTGCTCGCGCACACGGCTTCGCTCACCACCACCCTCGCCGGCCGGGACAAGCTGATCGGCTCAGTGATCGACAACCTCAACACCCTGCTGGGGACGCTCGACCAGCGCGGCGCCCGTTTCTCCGGGCTGCTCAAGCAGCTGCGCCGGGTGATCTCGGGGCTGTCCGCCGACCGCAAGCCGATCGGCCAGTCGCTGGTGAGCATCGGTGACCTGACGGAGGCGACGTCGGGGCTGCTCGCGGACGCCCGTCCGCCGCTCAAGGACGACATCGCCGAGCTGACCGATCTCACCGGAACGCTCAACGACAACGAGAAGACCGTGGAGGGCGTGCTGAAGCGGCTGCCGAACAAGCTCAACGAACTGACGGGGACGGCGTCCTACGGCTCGTGGTTCAACTTCTACCTCTGCGACTTCGACGGCCGGATCGTGCTGCCGAAGACGAAGCAGGTGCTCACTCCCGAGCTGCACGTGGCGAGGGCGAGGTGCGCGGGATGAGCATCCGGGTCCGAAGGAAGCGCAAGCCCGAGCCGCTGTTCAAGGTGCGCGTCGAGCCGCCGAGGCTGCCGCGCATCCGGTTGCCGCACCTGCCCCCCTTCCGCGAGCAGAACCCGGTGGTGATCGGCGCCGTCGGCCTGACCACCCTCGCGCTGCTGGCCGTGGCCGCGTTCAACGCGGACAGCCTTCCGGTGATCGGCGACGGCGAGAGGTACAGCGCGGCCTTCGCGGAGGCGGGCGGTCTCAAGCCCGGCGACGAGGTACGGATCGCCGGGGTCAAGGTCGGCAAGGTCGAGGAGGTCGATCTGGACGGCGACCACGTCAAGGTCACCTTCAAGATCAAGAGTGCCCCGGGGTTCGGCACCGCGACCGGGGCCTCGATCCGGGTCAAGACGATCCTCGGTGCGAAGTACCTCGCCCTGCACCCCAGGGGCCGGGGGCAGTTGAAGCCCGGCACGGAGATCCCGCTGACGCGGACCGTCCCCGCGTACGACGTCGTACAGGCCTTCAGCGATCTGACGACCACCACCGAAGAGGTGGACACCGACCGGCTGGCGACGGCCCTGGACACCATCTCCACCACCTTCCAGGACTCGCCCGCCGAGGTACGGGAGTCCATCAAGGGCCTGTCGAAGATCTCCCGTACGGTCGCCTCGCGCGACAAGGCGCTGGGCGAACTCCTCGACCACGCCAACGGCGTCACGGGCGTACTGGCCCAGCGCACCGAGGACTTCACCGCCCTGGTCAAGGACGGCGACGCGCTGTTCAAGGAGATCAGCAAGCGGCGCCAGGCCATCCACAAGCTGCTGAAGACCTCCGCCGCGCTCGGCGTCGAACTCTCCGGCCTGGTCGAGGACAACGCCAAGGAGATCGGCCCCGCCCTCAAGGGCCTGAACCAGGTGGTCGAGATGCTCGAACGCAACCAGTCGAGCCTGGACCGCAGCGTCCGGCTGCTGGCGCCCTACGTCCGGGTCTTCTCCAACACCCTTGGCAACGGCCGCTGGTTCGACTCCTACGTCCAGAACCTGGTCGCCGCTCCGGTGGTGCCGAGCACGGGAGGCTCACGATGAAGCGGCGCCTGGCACTGCTCCTCGCTCTGACCCTCGTCGCCACGGCCGCCTTCGTGCTGTGGCCGCGCCCCGGGAAGGTGCGCGTCACCGCGTACTTCCCGCGCACCGTCGGCATCTACCCCGGCTCGGACGTCCGCGTCCTCGGCGTCCGCATCGGCGAGGTGAAGACGATCACGCCGGAGGGCGGCCGGGTGCGGGTGGAGCTGGAGTACGACGAGGGGCGCAAGGTGCCGGACGGCGCCCGGGCCGCGATCATCAACTCCTCGGTGGTCAGCGACCGTTATGTGCAGCTGCTGCCCGTGTACCGCGAGGGTCCGGTGCTGCGGGACGGTGCCGTCATCCCCGAGGCGCGCACGGCCGTGCCGGTCGAGCTGGACCGGATCTTCGACAGCCTGCACACCACGGCGGAGGCTCTTGGCCCCGACGGCGCCAACAAGGACGGCGCCCTGTCCCGGCTGCTCGGGGTGAGCGCGGACAACCTGGAGGGCCAGGGCGGGAACATCGACCGGACCGTGAAGGACCTCTCGGAGGCGGTCACCACGCTGTCCGACGGCCGCGGGGACCTGTTCGGCACCGTGCGCAACCTCCAGGTGTTCACGGCGGCGCTGGCGGCGGACGACAAGAGCGTGCGCTCGTTCAACACCAGCCTCGCCGAGGTGGCGGAGCAGTTGGCCGGGGAGCGCAAGGACCTCGCGGTGGCGCTGCGCAACCTCGGCACCGCGCTCGGCGACGTGTCCGCGTTCGTGAAGGCCAACAAGAAGTCGCTGACCTCGAACGTGAAGGGCCTGAGCAAGGTGACCAAGGTGCTCGTCGACCAACGGGCCGCGCTGGAGGAGCTGTTGGAGGTCGCCCCCACCGGTCTGTCGAATCTCCAGAACGCCTACAACGCCTCCTCCGGCACTCTCGACACCCGCAACAACGCGCAGACATCACAGGATCCGGCCGCGCTGCTGTGCTCCGTCCTGCGGACCACCGGCGACGAAGGCGGCGAGAACCCGGACTGTGCGGAGCTGGAGAAACTCTTCGGCTCCCTGCCCGAGGTGCCGAAGGCCCCCGCCGTGCCGAGTACGGGCACGGTCGACCGGACCCTCGGCGGAATCCTGGGGGGCCGCGCATGAGGCGCAAGGCAGGTGCGCTCGCCTGGGCGGCCGTCGGTTCGCTGCTGCTGTCCGGCTGCGAGTTCAACGGCTGGTACGACGTCGAGCTGCCGGGAGGCGCGGCCTCGGACGGCCGCGCGTACCGCGTCACCGTCGAGTTCCGCGACGTCCTCGATCTGGTGCCGCAGTCCGCCGTGAAGGTCAACAACGTGACCGTGGGCGCGGTGGAGAAGGTCGAGCTGGACGGCTGGCATGCGCGCGTACGGCTGCGGGTCGCCGACTCGGTGAAGCTGCCGGCCAACGCGGTCGCCGAGTTGAGGCAGACCAGCATGCTCGGCGAGAAGTACGTGGCGCTGTCCGCCCCGCCCGGTTCCGATCCCGTGGGCCGGCTCCGCGACGGCGACCGCGTCCCGCTGAGCCGCAGCGGTCGCAACCCGGAGATCGAGGAGGTGCTGTCGGCTCTGTCCGCACTCCTCAACGGCGGTGGGGTGGCCCAGCTCAAGACGATCACCGTGGAGCTGAACAAGGCCCTGGCGGGGCGCGAGAACCGGGTCAAGTCCCTGCTCAAGGAGCTGAACACGTTCCTCGGCGGCCTGGACGACCAGCGCGAGGACATCATCCGGGCGCTCGAGGCCGTCGACCGGCTCGCGGGGCGGCTCGGGAAGGAGAAGAAGACGATCGCCCAGGCCGTCGACACCATGCCACCCGCCCTCAAGGTGCTCGCCGACCAGCGGCGCGACCTGACCAGGATGCTCACCGCCCTGTCGAAGCTGGGCACGACGGGCACCAAGGTGATCAAGGCTTCCCGGGACGACACGGTCGCCAACCTCAAGCAGCTGGGGCCGATCCTGGAGCAGCTCGACAAGGCGGGCGACGACCTGCCCAACTCCCTTGAGCTGCTGACCACTTACCCCTTCCCACGCAACGCGGTCGACGCCATCAAGGGCGACTACGTGAACCTCGCCATCACCGCGGACCTCGATCTGGCGTCCATCTACGGCAACCTGACGAAGGAGCCGGGTGACGGGGGCGGCACCCCCGACGCACCGGACCTGCCGGATGCCCCGGAACTCCCCGACGTACCCGATCTGCCTGACCTCCCGAGCGTGCCGACGCCCGCACCCGGCCTGCCCGACGCACCGGCGGCCCCCTCCGCGCCGTCCGACGGCGGCCCGCTCTGCCCACCGGTGTGCACCGCCGCCTACGGCACCGGCCGGGATCTGCCGCCGGGGATGGACCTCGCGCTCGCGGAGCTGATGCTGAAGGGGATACAGCCGTGATCACACGTACGGTCAAGGCCCAACTGCTCGCCTTCGCCACCGTCACCGCCGTCGGCGTGTCCTACGTCGGCGCCGAATACACGGGCCTGGTGGACGGCCTCCTCGGCCGCGGCTACACCGTGCGGGCCAACTTCCCTGATTCCGGGGGCATCTTCAAGGGCGCCGAGGTCACCTACCGCGGGGTGCCGGTGGGCCGGGTCGGCGCACTGAAGCTGAGCGGCGCGGGCGGGGTCTCGGTCTCCCTCGACATCGAGGACGGGGCGCCCCGCATCCCGGCGGACACCCTCGCCGTGGTGGCGAACCGTTCGGCGGTGGGCGAGCAGTACGTCGACCTCCAGCCACGCACGGCCGGGGGGCCGTACCTGCTTCAGGGCAGCACGATCCCCCGCGGCCGCACGCGCGTGCCGCTGCCCACGACGGACCTGGTCCTCAGTCTCGACCGGCTGGTCAACTCGGTCGGCAAGGACGATCTGCGCGTCACGGTCGACGAGTTGGGCAAGGCCTTCTCCGGCACCGGCCCGCATCTGAGCAGGCTGGTCGACTCGGGCAACGCGCTCGTCGAGTCGGCGTCCGAGTCGCTGCCCGAGACGATCTCGCTGATCGAGGACTCCCGGAAGGTGCTCAAGACGCAGGCCGACCAGGGCTCGTCCATCAAGGCGTTCTCACGCGATCTCGCCCTGCTCACCGCGGAGTTGAAGTCGAGCGACGGGGATCTGCGCAAGCTCATCGGCAACGCGACACCGGCGGCCGTCGAGCTCAACTCGCTGCTGAAGTCGGTCGAGCCGCGGCTGTCGGTGCTGCTGGCCAATCTCATCAGCGGCGGGCAGGTCACGCTCGCGCGGCTGCCCGGCGTGGAGCAAGCCCTGGTCACCTTCCCGGTGGTGGTCGCGGGCAGCCACACCGTCGTCCCCGGCGACGGCACCACCCACTTCGGCCTGGTGGTGAACGCCGACGACCCGCCGCCCTGCACCCAGGGCTACGGCACCGCCCGGCGCGACCCGGCGGACACCAGCACACGCGAGGCCAACACCGACGCGCGCTGCACGGCCCCACGCGGCAGCGCCACGTCGGTGCGCGGCGCACAGAACGCCCCCGGCGCGTCAGCGCGCGGCGGGGCCGACCAGGCGGCGTACGTCACGCCGTACGACCCGGAGACCGGCACTCTCACCGGCCCGGACGGAACGCCCGTCGAGATCGGCTCGACGGGCGGCCAGCAGACCGTCTTCGGAAAGGAGTCGTGGCAATGGCTGCTCGTCGGACCGATGGCATGAGCGGGCTCGTGTTCCATACGACCCGGAGCCTGACCACCCGAGCCGGACGCTCCAGGGCGCTGTCCGTGGGGCTCGTCGTGGCGACCGTCCTCACCACCGCGGCGGCGCTCTGGCTGAGCAGCCGGCTCTACGACCAGCGCCAGGCGGAGCAGCGCCAACAGGACATCCTGGCGGCGGCCCGGCAGTCGGCGCTGAACTTCACCTCCCTCGACTACCGGCGCTACGACCGGGACAGCGGCAACGTGCTCAAGAGCGCCACCGGCGACTTCAAGAAGGAGTTCGCCGCGCAGACCGAGGAGCTGACCGAGCTTGTCGCGCGGAACAAGTCCGTGTCCGAGGGCCAGGTCCTCGACGCGGGCATCGTCCGCTCCGACGAGCGCACGGCCCGCGTGCTCGTGGTCGCCGACAGCAAGGTGACCAACACCGCCGTGCCCAAGGGGGAGGCACGCACGTATCGGCTGCAGCTCGACCTCGTCCACGAGGACGGCCGGTGGCTGACCTCCGACGTCGAGTTCGTGGGCTGAACAGCGCCGACCACCGCCGTATCACCCAGTGAGGAGTAAGACCGTGGCGAAACCCACCACCCGAGGCCGCGGCGCCGGTTCCCCGACCCGGCACACGATGACGGCGGCGGCCCGCGCCGCGGCCAGGCGCGCGGAACGTACGGAGCGGGGCCCGGCGACCTCCGTCGCAGAGGCGCCGCCGCTCGCCGGGCGCACCGTGGTCATCGAGCCCCCGGACGGCTGGGACGACCCGCCGGAGCCGGCGCCGGAGGACTTCGCGGAGGACGACTCCGGCTCCGGTGTGCGGCGTTCCCGGAGAGGGCTGCTCACCGTGCTCGTGGCCGTCCTGCTCCTGGCGGGCCTGGTCGCCGTCGCCGTGCTCGGACAGCGGTACCGGGAGGGCGAGCAGGCCGAGCAGGCGCGCATGCAGGCCCTCGATGCCGCGCGGAAGGCGGCGCCCGTCGTGCTGTCGTACGACCATCGGCGGCTGGACCGGGACTTCGCCGCGGCGGGCGACCGGCTGACCGGGAAGTTCCGCGACGAGTACCGGAAGACCACGCAGACCGTGGTCGGGCCGACGGCGAAGAAGTACGACGGGGTGGTGAAGGCGACGATCGCGGAGCCGGCCGACGGGGGCTCGCCCGCGGCCTCCGTGGTGTCGGCCTCGGCGGACGAGGTGGTGGTGCTGCTCTTCGTCAACCAGGTGACCGAGAGCACCCAGGTCACCGGGGCCCGCATGGATCTGAACCGGGTGCGGATGACGATGACCCGCACGTCAGAGGGGTGGAAGGTGAGCGCCGTCGACGCACTCTGAGCCGCCCGTTCCGCAAGCGCCCCCGCGTACCCGCGCGGGGGCGCTTTTTTGTCGGTCACTCTTGACAGCCGCCGCAGGCCACAGGCAGTCTTCCATTAAGCAGAAACAAACTTCCGCAATACGGAATCTCGATCGATCGCAACGGAAGGGAGCGCCGGCCCCGATGGGATTTGCAGAGCAGCGCTTCAACGTCAACCTGTCGATCCTCTTCACGGAACTCCCGCTCCTGGAGCGCCCCGCGGCCGCCGCCGCGGCCGGCTTCACCGCGGTCGAGCTGTGGTGGCCCTGGATCGACTCCCCCACCCCCGAGCAGTCCGAGCTCGACGCCCTCAAGAAGGCGATCGAGGACGCGGGCGTCCAGCTCACGGGCCTGAACTTCTACGCCGGCCAGCTGCCGGGCCCGGACCGCGGCGCCCTGTCGATCCCCGGCGAGGAGTCGCAGAAGTTCCGCGCCAACATCGACGTGGCCGCCGACTTCGCGCAGTCCCTGGGCTGCAAGGCGCTCAACGCCCTGTACGGCAACCGCGTCGACGGCGTGGACCCGGCCGAGCAGGACGCGCTGGCGCTGGGGAACCTCGTCCTCGCGGCGCGGGCGGCCGACCGGATCGGCGCGATCCTGCTGATCGAGGCCCTGAACCAGCCCGAGTCGCCGCGGTACCCGCTGGTGAGCGCCCCCGCCGCCGTCGGCATCGTCGACAAGGTCAACGACGCGACGGGGCTCGGCAACGCGCGCTTCCTCATGGACCTCTACCACCTGTCCATGAACGGCGAGGACCTGCCGCAGGTGATCGAGCAGTACGCCGCGAAGACCGGCCACGTGCAGATCGCCGACAACCCGGGCCGCGGCGCCCCCGGCACGGGCTCGCTGCCCCTGGAAGACCTCCTCGACCAGCTGAAGAAGGCGGGTTACGACGGCTGGGTCGGCCTCGAGTACAAGCCGGGCGACCGCCCGAGCGCCGAGGCCTTCGACTGGCTGCCGGTGGAACAGCGCGCCGCCCGCTGAGGTGGCCGTCACCGGGGGCTGCCGCCCCCAGACCCCCGCTTCGGCCCTGAACGGGCCTCGTCCTCAATCGCCGGACGGGCTGATTTTCCCGACGCCCGCCACCCCGCAGACGCATTGCCGCAGCTAGAGAGGCACCCCCAATGAGCACACTCCCCAAGGTCGCCTGGATCGGCCTCGGCATCATGGGCTCCCCCATGTCCGAGAACCTGATCAAGGCGGGTTACGACGTCACCGGCTTCACCCTGGAGCAGGACAAGCTGGACCGGCTCGCCGCCGCCGGCGGTACCGCCGCCGGTTCGATCGCCGAGGCCGTGAAGGACGCCGACGTGGTCGTCACGATGGTGCCCGCCTCCCCGCAGGTCGAGGCCATCGCGTACGGCCCGGACGGCATCCTGGAGAACGCGAAGTCAGGCGCGCTGCTGATCGACATGTCCTCGATCACCCCGCAGACCTCGGTCGACCTGGCGAAGGCCGCCAAGGACAAGGGCATACGCGTCCTGGACGCGCCCGTGTCCGGCGGTGAGGCCGGCGCGATCGAAGCCGTACTGTCGATCATGGTCGGCGGTGAGCAGGCCGACTTCGACACCGCGAAGCCGATCTTCGAGGCGCTGGGCAAGACCATCGTGCTGTGCGGTCCGCACGGCTCGGGTCAGACCGTGAAGGCCGCCAACCAGCTGATCGTCGCCGTGAACATCCAGGCGTGCGCCGAGGCCGTGGTCTTCCTGGAGAAGTCCGGCGTGGACCTGACGGCCGCCCTGGACGTCCTGAACGGCGGGCTGGCCGGCTCCACCGTGCTGACCCGCAAGAAGGACAACTTCCTGAACCGGGACTTCAAGCCGGGCTTCCGGATCGACCTGCACCACAAGGACATGGGCATCGTCACGGACGCCGCCCGCAACGTCGGCGCGGCCCTGCCCGTCGGCGCGGTGGTCGCCCAGCTGGTCGCGTCCCTGCGGGCGCAGGGCGACGGCGGCCTGGACCACAGCGCGCTGCTGCGCGCGGTCGAGCGCCTCTCCGGCGCCCAGCTCTGACGAGCGCCCCAGAGACTTCCGGGCCGCGGCGGCGCTGACAACTGTCCTGTCGCGCCCAGGCGCCGCCGCGGCCCGGAATCAACTTCAACAAACTGTTGACGCCCAGTTCATCCCACTCCTAGGCTCCACAAAGCGGAAGTTCTTTTCCGAAGCTTCCCGCTGACACCCGCACGGAAGGTCCACGATGTCGAAGCGCGTGCTCACCGCTCGCACACTCACTACGGAGTCCGGCGCCCCGGTCGCAGACAACCAGAATTCCGCCTCCGCCGGCATCGGCGGGCCGCTCCTGCTCCAGGACCAGCACCTCCTGGAGAAGCTGGCGCGCTTCAACCGGGAGCGGATCCCGGAGCGCGTGGTGCACGCCCGCGGCTCCGGCGCGTACGGCTACTTCGAGGTGACCGACGACGTCACCGGTTTCACCCACGCCGACTTCCTCAACACGGTCGGCAAGCGCACCGAGCTCTTCCTGCGCTTCTCGACCGTCGCTGACAACCTGGGTGGTGCGGACGCGGTCCGCGACCCGCGCGGTTTCGCGGTCAAGTTCTATACGGAAGAGGGCAATTACGACCTCGTCGGGAACAACACCCCGGTCTTCTTCATCAAGGACCCGATCAAGTTCCCGGACTTCATCCACTCGCAGAAGCGTGACCCGTTCACCGGCAAGCAGGAGCCGGACAACGTCTGGGACTTCTGGGCGCACGCCCCCGAGGCCACGCACCAGGTGACCTGGCTGATGGGCGACCGCGGCATCCCGGCGTCGTACCGCCACATGAACGGCTACGGCTCGCACACCTACCAGTGGACGAACGCCGACGGCGAGGTCTTCTTCGTCAAGTACCACTTCAAGACCAACCAGGGCATCCGCTGCCTGAGCAGCGCGCAGGCCGCGGAGATCGCGGGCAAGGACCCCAACTCCCACCAGACGGACCTGCTCCAGGCGATCGAACGGGGCGTCAACCCGTCCTGGACCCTGCACGTCCAGCTCATGCCGGCGGCCGAGGCGGCGGACTACCGCTTCAACCCCTTCGACCTGACCAAGGTCTGGCCGCACAAGGACTACCCGCTGCAGCGTGTGGGCCGGCTCGTGCTGGACCGCAACCCGGACAACGTCTTCGCCGAGGTCGAGCAGGCCGCGTTCTCCCCGAACAACTTCGTTCCGGGCATCGGCCCCTCCCCCGACAAGATGCTCCAGGGCCGCCTGTTCGCCTACGCGGACGCCCACCGCTACCGCCTGGGCGTCAACCACACCCAGCTCGCCGTCAACGCCCCGAAGGCGACGACCGCGCAGAACTACGGTCGCGACGGCTTCATGGCGTCCAACTCCCAGGGCCGCCACGCCAAGAACTACGAGCCCAACTCGTACGACGGCCCGGCTCAGACCGGCCGCCCGCTGTCCGCCCCGCTGGCGGTGAGCGGCCACACGGGCACGCACGAGGCCCCGCTCCACACCAAGGACGACGACTTCTTCCAGGCGGGCGAGCTGTACCGGCTGATGTCCGAGGAGGAGAAGTCCCGTCTGGTCGCGAACATCGCCGGCGGCCTCTCCCAGGTCTCCCGTGACGATGTGATCGAGAAGAACCTGGCCCACTTCCACGCCGCCGACCCGGAGTACGGCAAGCGGGTGGAGGAGGCCGTCCACGCCATGCGCAAGGACTGAGAGGACTGACCCAGACGGCCCGCGACAGCCGAACGGCCCGGATGAGGGGTGGCCGGAGGCGGAGCGCGGGCAGGCCGGGGACCGCGGCGGCGTGCGAGCCAGTGCGGTGGTGAAGGACCCGAGTTCCCCTTCTCGACCTGAGGGAAGGCGTTCCAGGCTCCGTCGCATCCGCCGCGGTCCCAGCCACACAGACTCCGTCCGGCGGCGCGAACGTCCTGTCGCGCCCAGCCTCGCGCCGCCGGACGGCCACACCCTCACCGGGCTGAAGAGCGCCGGATACGGACGGTCCCGTATCCGGCGCTCTTCGGTGTTCCCGGGGTGCGGAACCGTCGCGTCCGCAGCAGCCTGAAGACATGGCACATCCAACGGAGCATCCGCACATCGTGGTGCATCCGCCGGCCCTGGACGGCTCCCGGCGGGTCACGTCGGGCGACGAGACACTGGGGATCGCCACGCACGAGGACGACGTGAGCGAGATCCTGCGGCTGGCCGACCTGTATGTCACGGACCTCGCGGAGAGCGACTTCATCGAGTGGCAGGGCGGCGGCCCCGACGACTGGCCGGGCCTGTCGGAACACCACGAGCACCATCAGCACCACGAGCAGTGAACCCACGTACGCCACCGGTCGTACACGGCCTACGGAACCCTCAAATCAACCTCTGAACAGCGTGCCGCAGGGCATCAACCGGCCTCTCGTGGGGGCACATTGATGTCATGCCGGGCCCGCCGGCACGGGGGCGGCGGGCCCGTAGCGGCCCAGTGAGCAGACGAAGAGGGGCGGCCCAGCCTTCCGGCTGGACCGCCCCTCTCGCGGTGGTGGCTGTCAGACCTTCAGCGTCCTGATCGACGTCGGCGCATGGCCCGGCTCGGTCGCCAGCTCCTCGAACTCCACCACGTTGCCGATGTCGTTCGTGGTCGACATGGAGATGTTGGTGATCCGCTCCAGGATCGCCTCGACGACCACCGGCACCTGGAACTCGGCGGCGAGCTTCTTGGCCTTCTCCAGGGCCGCGCCCAGTTCGTTCGGGTCGGTCACCCGGATCGCCTTGCAGCCCAGGCCCTCGGCGACCTTGATGTGGTCGACGCCGTAGACGCCGATCTCGGGCGAGTTGATGTTCTCAAACTCCAGGTTGACCTGGAAGTCGATCTCGAACGCCCGCTGCGCCTGGCGGATCAGGCCCAGGTAGGAGTTGTTGACCAGGACATGGACGTACGGGATCTTGTGCTGCGCTCCGACCGCCAGCTCCTCGATCATGAACTGGAAGTCGTAGTCGCCGGAGAGCGCCACGACCTGTGCCTCCGGATCGGCCTTGGCGACGCCGAGCGCGGCCGGGACGGTCCAGCCGAGGGGGCCCGCCTGGCCGCAGTTGATCCAGTGCCGCGGGCGGTAGACGTGCAGCATCTGGGCGCCGGCGATCTGCGAGAGGCCGATCGTGGAGACGTACCGGGTCTCCGGGCCGAAGGCCTTGTTCATCTCCTCGTAGACACGCTGCGGCTTGATCGGGATGTCGTCGAAGTGCGTACGGCGCTGGAGGGTGGCCTTCCTCTCCTGCGCCGAGGCCGCCCACGCCGAACGGTCGGGCAGCATCCCGGCCGCCTTCAACTCCCGTGCCACCTCGACGAACAGCTCCAGTGCGGCCTTGGCGTCGGAGGCGATGCCGTAGTCCGGCGCGAAGATCTTGCCGATCTGGGTGGGCTCGATGTCGACGTGGACGAACTTCCGGCCGGCCGTGTAGACGTCCAGTTTGCCGGTGTGGCGATTGGCCCAGCGGTTGCCGATGCCGAGGACGAAGTCGGACTCCAGGAAGGTCGCGTTGCCGTAGCGGTGCGAGGTCTGCAGGCCGACCATGCCGGCGTTCAGCTCGTGGTCGTCGGGCAGGACGCCCCAGCCCATGAGGGTCGGGACGACCGGAGTGCCGGTCAACTCGGCGAACTCGACGAGGAGTTCGGCGGCGTCGGCGTTGATGACTCCGCCGCCGGCCACGATCAGCGGGCGCTCGGCGGCGTTCAGCATGCCGATCGCCTTCTCGATCTGGGCGCGGGAGGCGGCGGGCTTGTAGACCGGGAGGGGCTCGTACGTGTCCGGGTCGAACTCGATCTCGGTGAGCTGGACGTCGATCGGCAGGTCGATGAGGACGGGGCCGGGGCGGCCGGACCGCATGAGGTGGAAGGCCTGCTGGAAGACGCCGGGGACCTGCGCGGCCTCCAGGACGGTGACGGCCATCTTGGTGACCGGCTTGGCGATCGAGGCGATGTCGACGGCCTGGAAGTCCTCCTTGTGGATCACGGCGGTCGGGGCCTGGCCCGTGATGCACAGGATCGGGATGGAGTCACCGATGGCGGAGTACAGGCCGGTGATCATGTCGGTGCCGGCGGGGCCGGACGTACCGATGCAGACACCGATGTTGCCGGGGTGGGTCCGGGTGTAGCCCTCCGCCATGTGCGAGGCGCCCTCGACATGCCGGGCGAGGGTGTGCTGGATACCGCCGGAGGCCTTGAGCGCCGCGTAGAACGGGTTGATCGCCGCGCCCGGGACACCGAACGCGTTGCTGACGCCCTCGCGCTTGAGGATCTCGACTGCCGCGCGGGCAGCGGTCATACGAGCCATGGAGTACTCCTGCTTCGGCTGTCGGTTCGCACTCCCGTCGCGCCCTGCGGTGAGTACTTTTCCGTATAGCGAAATTAGTTTTCTACTATCTGGAATCAATGTAGGTGGGCCGGAGAAGGGCAGTCAAGAGACGGACAAGCAGGCGTTTTCTGGAGGACGATGGCCTCGCTGTCCCGGTGTGCGGTCGTGATCTCGTCCTGGAGTGGGCCATGTCCGAGAGCGTGTCGGTACGCTGCCCCGCCTGTCGGCGCGAGCAGCTCTACTCCGCGCCGTCCTATCCGTGTGCGTGCGGGGCGCCGGTGCTCCCGCCGCTCGATCCGGCGGGGACCGCGACGGCCGTCACCCACCAGGTCTGGGACGAGCAGTGGGTCACCGTGCGCTGCGCTGCGTGCGGCCGCAGCGACCAGTGGCCGCGGCCGGAGCTGGGCTGTCCCTGCGGGACGCTGCTGCGGGTCCCGGTGGCACGGGCGGATGCCGAGGGCGCCGTGGCCGAGCCCGCGCCGCCCGTCCCCCGCCGCGCCTTCACCCCGGTGACCATCCGCACGGCCCGCGACGCGGTCACCGCCGCGGCCCTGTATCTGCGCTGGCTCGGCTACCAGGACATCCGCCGCGCGGACCAGCGGCCCCCGTCCGGCATCGGCCTCGCCGCCCGCGGCCTGCTGGCCCAGGTCGATCCGACCGTTCGCCCGGCCTCACTCCGGGACGTGGAGTGCCTGTGGCTGACGGCCATGACGGAGTCCGCCGGCTGCGTCTACTTCTCCCTCGCCGGCTACGCCACGGACGCGCGTAGCCGCGCCGACGACCTGGGCGTGCCTCTCTTCGTCCTCGACCTCACCGGCACGCCGCAGCCGGTCAACAGCCTCGCGGACGACCTGGACGCGGGTGCCTGAGCGCGCCTGGGGAATTGCCGCGATGTGCCGTCGGGCGGCTGCGGGCCCGTCGTGGCTGGTCGCGCAGTTCCCCGCGCCCCTTTGGGGCGCTCAGCAATCCGGCGTCAGAGCGACCTCGCGGCCTCCTCCCGCAGTTCGACCTTCCGCACCTTCCCTGACACGGTCATCGGGAAGGACTCCAGGATCCGCAGGCGGCTCGGGATCTTGTAGTGGGCCAGCCGTCCGTCGCAGAAGGACCGCAGTTCCTCCAGGGTCGGCGGGTCGGCCGGGTCGCGGGCGATGACGCAGGCGAGGACCTCTTCGCCGTAGCGCTCGTGCGGTACGCCGACCACCTGGACGTCCGCGATCTTCGGATGGGCGTGGAGGAACTCCTCGATCTCGCGCGGGTAGATGTTCTCGCCGCCCCGGATGATCATGTCCTTGATGCGGCCGACGATCTCGACGTAGCCGTCCTCGCGCATCATCGCGAGGTCGCCGGTGTGCATCCAGCGGGCGGCGTCGATGGACTCGGCGGTCTTCTCGGGTTCGTTCCAGTAGCCGAGCATCACGCTGTAGCCGCGGGTGCACAACTCGCCCGGGACGCCGCGGGGTTGGGTCGTACCGTCGGCCGGGTCGACGATCTTCACCTCGATGTGCGGGAGGACGCGGCCCACCGTGCCGGTGCGGTGCTCCAGGTCGTCGTCGATCCGGGTCTGGAGGGAGACCGGGGAGGTCTCGGTCATGCCGTAGCAGATGGAGACCTCCTCCATGTGCATCTCGGCGACCACCCGCTTCATCACCTCCACCGGGCAGGGCGAGCCCGCCATGATCCCGGTGCGTAGCGACGAGAGGTCGTACCTCGCGAAGTCCGGGTGGTTCAACTCCGCTATGAACATGGTCGGTACGCCGTACAGGGAGGTGCACCGCTCCTGTTGCACCGCCTCCAGGGTGGCCTTCGGGTCGAAGGACGGGGCGGGGATGACGATGCACGCCCCGTGCGTGGTGGCCGCCAGGTTGCCCATGACCATGCCGAAGCAGTGGTAGAAGGGCACGGGGATACAGATCCGGTCCTGCTCGGTGTACGCGATCGACTCACCGACGAAGTAACCGTTGTTGAGGATGTTGTGATGGGACAGCGTGGCGCCCTTCGGGAAGCCCGTCGTGCCCGAGGTGTACTGGACGTTGATGGGGTCGTCGCAGGACAGTTCCTCGTACGCGGCCGGCGTTCCCCGCGTGATCAGCGCGTCCCAGCTCGGGTCCCCGATGAACATGGTCTCCCTCAACTGCGGGCACTTGCCGCGCACTTGCTCGACCATCGCGCGGTAGTCGCTCGTCTTGTGACTCAGGGAGGCGAAGAGCAGGGAGATGCCGGCCTGCTTGAGGACGTACTCGACCTCGTGGGTGCGGTAGGCCGGGTTGATGTTCACCATGATCGCGCCGATGCGGGCGGTGGCGTACTGGACGAGGACCCATTCGGGACAGTTGACCGCCCAGATCCCCACCCGGTCACCCTTGGCGACCCCGCTCGCGAGCAGTGCGTACGCCAACTCGTCGACGTCCGCGGCGAATCGGGTGTAGGTCCAGCGCCGTCCGGACGGCACGTCGACGAGCGCCTCCCGGTCCGGCCAGGTGGCGACGGCGCGGTCCAGGCTGGCGCCGATCGTGTCGCCGAGCAGCGGTGTGTCGCCGGTCCCATGGGTGTACGAACTCAACGAGTTCACCGGAAGTCCTCCTCGCGGTACTCGGCGTCCGAGCCGGCGGCGGTGGCCTCGCGCAGCTCGATGCGGCGGATCTTGCCGGAGACGGTCTTGGGCAGCGGGGCGAACTCCAGGCGGCGGATGCGCTTGTAGGGGGCGAGGGTCTCCCGGGAGTGCTCGAACAGCACCTTCGCCGTGTCGGGACCCGGCTCCCAGCCCGCCGCCAGGACGACGTACGCCTTCGGCACCGACAGGCGCAGCTCGTCCGGTGCGGGCACGACGGCGGCCTCGGCGACCGCCTCGTGCTCCAGCAGGGCGCTCTCCAGCTCGAACGGGGAGATCTTGTAGTCGCTGGCCTTGAACACGTCGTCCGCCCGGCCCACGTACGTGATGTAGCCGTCGGCGTCCCGGGAGCCGATGTCTCCCGTGCGGTAGTAGCCGTCGGCCATCGCCTCCGCCGTACGCTCCGGGTCGCCGTGGTAGCCGGTCATCAGGCCGACCGGGCGGGCCGAGAGGTCGAGGGCGATCTCTCCCTCCGCGGCGCCGGGTGCGCCGGAGGCCGGGTCCAGGAGGTCGACGCGGAAGCCGGGGCTGGGGCGGCCCATGGACCCGGTCTTCAGGGGCTGGCCGGGGCTGTTGGAGACCTGGACGGCGGTCTCGGTCTGGCCGAAGCCGTCGCGGATGGTCACGCCCCAGGCCCGGCGGACCTGCTCGATGACCTCGGGGTTCAGGGGCTCCCCCGCCGCCACCGCCTCGCGCGGCGGGGTGCGCAGCTGGGTCAGGTCGGCCTGGATGAGCATGCGCCACACCGTCGGCGGGGCGCAGAACGTCGTCACGCCCGCCCGGTCCATCTCCGCCAGCAGCCGGGCCGCGTCGAAGCGGGTGTAGTTGTGCAGGAAGACGGTCGCCTCCGCGTTCCACGGCGCGAACAGGTTCGACCAGGCGTGCTTGGCCCAGCCCGGGGAGGAGATGTTGAGATGCACGTCGCCGGGCTTGAGGCCGATCCAGTACATGGTGGCGAGGTGCCCGATCGGGTACGAGGCGTGGGTGTGCTCGACGAGCTTGGGGCGGGCCGTCGTACCGGAGGTGAAGTAGAGCATCAGCGGGTCGTCGGCGCGGGTCGGGCCGTCGGGTGTGAAGTCGGCGGGGGCTTCGTACGCCTCCTCGTAAGACAGCCAGCCCGCGGGCGCGTCGCCGACCGCGACGCGGGTGTAGTCGCCGGGCACCTCGGCGAACTTGGCCGTGTCCTCGGGGCGCACGATCACCTGCCGGACCCGGCCGCGCTCGACCCGGTCCCGCAGGTCGGCGGGGCCGAGCAGCGGGGTGGCCGGGATGACGACGGCGCGCAGCTTCATCGCGGCCAGCGCGGTGATCCACAGCTCCGCCTGGTTGCCGAGCATGACGAGGATCCGGTCCCCGGCACGGACGCCCTGCCCGCGCAGCCAGTTGGCGAACTGGTCGGAGCGCACCGCCATCTCACCGAAGGACAGCCGGGTCTCAGCGCCGTCCTCCTCGACGATGTGCAGCGCGGTCCGGGCGTTGCCGTGGGCGATGGCGTCGAACCAGTCGAGCGCCCAGTTGAAGTGGTCCGGCCGGGGCCAGGTGAAGCCCTCGTACGCGGCGGCGTAGTCTTCGCGGTGCTCCAGCAGGAAGTCCCGTGCCCTGCGGAACTCCTCCGTAGACGTCGTCATCCGTCCTCCTCATGACCGGAACCTGGCCGGGCTGCTCCCGGACCTGCTCCAGGTCTCCCTACCCCCGCCGGGACACCGCTGTCACGCGCCTGGCCGAGCCCGCTGCGACGACTCACTATTCATTCACTCGTGCTTTGAATTTCTCTATGCTCCACCCTGCTGCTCACCCCTGTTATTTCCCTCACCTCGTCACACGTCCGAATTTCAAAGACCCGTTGCCTAATATTGGCCCGGACACGACACACGGAGGGGAGCGGTGACCGTGCGACGGGACTTCAAGGAGCCTGCCAGATGCCGCCCCGACCTGGTCATCGGCCGGGAGGAGCAGGTCGCTCAGGCGCGTGAGCAACTCGGCCGGGGCGGCAGCGTGCTGCTCCACGGTCCCGCCGGAATTGGAAAGTCGACACTCCTGCGGGCGCTGGCCGCGCAATATGCCGAAGCGGCACGGACGGTGTTGCGCTGCTCGGCCACCGAGTCCGAATCCCATCTCCCCTTCCTCGCCCTGGCCGACCTCCTCGGTCTGGCCCTGGACGAGGTGTCCGACCAGCTGCCCGCCGCCCAGCGCACCGCCCTGGAGTCGGCGCTCACCGGCCGCGGCGAGTCCACCCTCCAGCGCGACGGCCTCGCACTGCGCCTGGCGGTGCTGTCCGCGCTGCGCGCGCTCGCCGCCGCCGGCCCCGTCCTGATCGTCGCCGACGACCTGCAGTGGCTGGATCCGGCCAGCGCCGAACTCCTCGGCTTCGCCGCCCGCCGCCTCGGCGACACCCCGGTGCGGATGCTGTGCGCGGTGCGGACGGAGGGCCAGGAGTACGACCGGCATCTACGCGCGTCCCCACCGGACACCCTCGCGGTCCGCCTCAGCCCGCTCTCCCGCACGCAGGTCTCCGACCTCCTCGACCACCGCGGCTACACCGGCCTGTCCCGGTCCACGGTCCGCGAGATCCACCGCACCAGCGGCGGCAACCCGCTGTTCGCCCTCGAACTGGGCCGCGCGCTCGCCGAGAGCCCCGCCCGCCCCCGGCCGGGCGAGCCGCTGCCGGTGCCGACGTCGCTGCGGGCCCTCGTCCTCAGCCGGCTGGAGAACCTCTCCGACGAGGTCCGCCACACCCTGCTCGTGGCCAGCGCGGGCGCCCGCCCCACGCTGGCCCTGCTGCACGCGGCCGGCCGTGAGAACGCCGAGGCCGAGACCGCCCAGGCGGCCAGGCTGGGCCTGCTGGCGACCGAGTCCGAGGGTCCGGCCGTACGGTTCGCGCATCCGCTGATCTCGGCCGCGCTGTATGCGGAGGCCGCCGCGCAGGAGCGGCGGGCCGCGCACGTCGCGCTGTCCACCGCGGCCTCCGACCCGATCGAGCGGGCCCGGCATCTGGCCCTGGCGACGACCGGCACCGACCCGGAGGTGGCGGCCCGGCTCGCGGAGGCCGCGACCCTGGCCCGGGACCGGGGCGCACCGTCCGTGGCCGCCTCCCTCGGGCTGCTCGCGGCCCGGCACACCCCGGCGGACGGCGAGCCGACCCCGGAGGTGCTGCGCCTGCAGGCCGCTGAGGACGCGATCACCGCCGGGGACCTGGACCTCGCCCGGGACATCGCCCGGGAGGTGCTCAGCCGGACGACCGTGCCCGAGGACCGGGTACGGGCCTGGATCATCGTGATCGACACGGCGGGCCACGCCATGACCGAGGTCGACTCGGTCTTCCCGCAGGCCCTCGCCGACGCGGGCGACGACCCGAAGCTGCTCGCCCTGATCCATTACCAGCTCGCCTGGCGGGGCCTGCTGGTGGAGGGCGACTTCGACGAGGCCCGCCGGGCGGCGGCGTACTCGGCGGAGCTGGCCGAGCGGGCCGGCGACCGGTACACCGAGCTGATGGCGCTCTCCTTCCAGGCCCAGATCGAGACACTCATGGGCCACACGAACGCCCCCGCGACCATCCGGCGCGCGCTGACGGAACCTCAGGACCCGCGGGTGGCCTGCCATCACAACGGGGCCGGCTACTCCCGGTTCCGCTGGCTGATCATGAGCGATCAGCTGGCCGAGGCCCGGACGACGGTCACCGCGCTGCTGCGCGAGGTGCGGCGGCGCGGCTCCGTCGAGAGCGAGGTGCACTTCCTGCGCGGGGTGGCCGAGACCGAACTGCGGTCCGGGCACTGCGGCCGTGCGCTGGACCTGGCCCGGGAGGGTCTGCGGCTGGCCCGGGACAGCGGGATCGGCGAGGTGGCCTCCGCCGTCCTCACCTCGATCGCGGAGGCCTCGGGCGGCGAGGTGGACCGGGCGCTGGCACTGGCCAGGGAAGCGGTCGAGCACGCGGAGGAGGGCGGCGACCAGGTGTACATCTCCCGGGCACTGGCCGCCCTCGGGTACGCCCAACTGGTCGCCGGGGACGCACCCGAGGCGGTCCGCTCGCTGCGGCGGGTACGGGAACTGGAGCAGGGGCTCGGCATCACCGACCCGGCGCGCGGCCGCTGGCACGGCGACCTCGCCGAGGCGCTGGTACGGATCGGCGAGCCGGCCGAGGCGCAGGACCTCATCGACGTCACCCGCGAACAGGCGATGCGGCTCGGCCGCGAGAGCGTGCTCGCCGTACTGGACCGGGCGGAGGCGCTGGTGCGCGCGGCACGCGGTGAACACGACGCCGCCATCGCCCAGTTGACATCGGTCCAGGACCGGCTCGCCAAGCTGGGCTACGGCTTGGAGGAGGCCCGGACCGCGTTCGTACTCGCCTCGCTGCGCACCGGGCGGCCCGGTCCGACGTCGTACGACGAGGCGGCCCGGCTCTTCCGCCGCTGCCGGGCGCTGCCGTGGCTGCGGCAGGTGGACGCGGCGGCGGACGCGAGCCCGCCGGAGCCCGCCGCGCAGCCGCCGGTCGCGCTCGACGGGCTGGAGGGCCTCGCGTCGATGGAGCGTCAGGTCGCCGCGCTCGTCATGGAGGGCGCGACGAACCGGGAGATCGCCGGGCGCCTGTTCATCAGCGTCAAGACGGTCGAGGCGACCCTGACCCGGGTCTACCGCAAGCTGGGGATCCGTTCGCGCGTGGATATCGTCCGACTGGCGGCAGGACGCCGCGCGAAGTGAGACCGGTACGGGTTTACTGGGCGCGACCGAGGGTTTTCCCTCCCCAACTCCCTTAGGGGGTTCCCTCATTGGGAGGAGGCTGTGCGCCCGCCTAGCGTATGGCCATGCCGCTCGCCCGGGCATACGGGGGTCAGTCCCGAGACCCCCGTGCAACCCCCCACACCCGCGCGACCCCCCACCGGCAACCTCTTGAGGAGACTCATGTTCGGGCTCACCCGTGCCACGAAGACCGCCGCCGTCGTCGCGGCGACCGCTGCCGCCGCCGCGACCGCGCTGCTGACCGCCCCCACAGCGGTCGCCGCTCCGCAGCCCATCGTGGGCGGTACGACGACCACGACGACGGCATACCCGTTCATGATGCAGATCACGGACGCCTCGGAAGACCAGTTCTGCGGCGGCACGCTCGTCTCGCCCACCAAGGTCGTCACCGCGGCCCACTGCATGGCCGGCGAGAGTGAAGGCAACGTCAGAGTCGTCGGTGGCCGCACCTACCTCAACGGCACGAACGGCACGGTCAGCCAGGTCACCGACATCTGGGTCAACCCCGACTACACCGACGCCACCAACGGCGACGACGTGGCGGTGCTGACCCTGGCCACCTCGATGCCGTACACGACCGCCCCGTATGTCTCCGCCGACGACACCGACGTGTACGCGACGGGCGCCACGGCCCGCATCCTCGGCTGGGGCACCACCTCCGCGGGCGGCAGTTCCTCCAACCAGCTGCGGACGGCCACGGTCCCGCTCGTGTCCGACTCCAGCTGCGGCAGTTCCTACGGTTCGGACTTCGTCCAGTCCGACATGGTTTGCGCCGGTTATGAAGCCGGCGGCGTCGACACCTGCCAGGGCGACAGCGGCGGTCCCCTGCTCATCGGGGGCGTCCTGGCAGGCATCACTTCCTGGGGCGAGGGCTGCGCGGCAGCCGGTTACCCGGGTGTCTACACCCGGCTGACCACGTTCTCGGACGAGGTCACGGAGCAGATCGACTCGTGACCCGGCGGTTCTCCTGAGCAACCCCTCAGGTGAAAGACCAGGGGGCGTTGCGGGCTTCCACGAGCAGCCCGCAACGCCCCCTATCCATCTCCGCCCACCTCGGGTTTGAATGGCCGCCTCTATGGAGGTGATGGTCATGGTGTCCGCCGACCGGCTGCTGGCCTTCGCGGCGATGTCGCTGCTGGTGGTCCTGATCCCGGGACCCAGCGTGCTGTTCGTCATCGGACGTGCGCTGGCCCACGGCCGCCGGACGGCGGTGGCGACGGCGATCGGCAACGTCTTCGGCTCGTACCTGCTGGTGGTCGCGGTCGCGGTGGGCATCGGCTCACTGGTCGAGCGGTCCGTGACGGTCTATCTCGCGGTCAAGCTGGCGGGCGCGGCGTATCTGGTGTTCCTGGGCGTGCAGGCGTTCCGGCACCGCAAGGAGCTACGGCTGACGGCGACCGGGCCGGCCTCCGAGCGCCCGGCCCGCGGGGACCTGCGTACGGTCATCGACGGCGCCCTGGTCGGCGTCACCAATCCCAAGGGCGTAGTGTTCTTCGCCGCCGTACTCCCCCAGTTCGTGGACCACTCGGCGGGTCAAGTCCCCTTGCAGATGCTGGTGTTGGGCCTGATCCCGATCGTGATCGGCCTGGTCACGGACACTCTGTGGGGCCTGACCGCGTCCGCGGCCCGCACCTGGTTCGCCCGCTCGGACCGGCGGCTGTCCCTGATCGGCGGGGCGGGCGGGTGCACGATGATCGGGCTGGGTGTGACGGTGGCGGTGACGGGCCGGGCGGACTGACTCACGATTCCGGGATCACGGTCCCGAAGCGGATGTCGTACGCCGCGTCCTGGTGCATCGTCTGGAGCATCCGCGCTCCCTCCTCCGTCACCTCGCCGCGCTGGGCCTTGGTGAGCTTGCCGAAGGGCTCGATGACGAGGGCGCCGTCGAGGATCCGCCACACGCCCGCGAGGAAGCCGTCGACGAGGAGCGGGCAGTAGACCGTGTTCGCCTTCCAGGTACGGCCCCGGTTCGGGGGCGGCACCACGCGGGTGCGGTCGGCGTGGGAGAGGAGCAGGTTGTCGAACCTGGGCAGGAAGCGGGGCCGGGCCGGGGTGTCCGGGTCGGGGCGCGGGGCGTCGGGGAGGTCGAAGAGTTCCACGCCGTTCTCGTCCCGGAAGATGACCAGCTGTGGGCGGAGCCGTTCGAAGGCGGGGCCCATCCGGGTCAGGCCGGACCAGGTCTGCATGTCCTTCACGGAGGCCGGCCCGAAGGCGGCCAGATAGCGCAGGACGGTGGCGTCGGCGGAGGCGGCGGGCTCGGCCGGGCGGCCCAGCCAGTGCTCGGCGGTGGTCAGGGAGACCTGGGCGCTCCTGCCCCACAGGCCGCGCGGGGTGACCTGGACGAGGGGCAGCTTGCAGCGGGCGGCGACGGTCAGGGACCGCGGGTCGGCATCCGGCCACTCGACGTGCAGTGCCTCGCCCAGCTGCTTCATGGTGCGCGGCCCGTCCTCGACGAGTTCACGGGCGAGTACGGCGAGTCGGTCGAGGTCGACGCCGACGAGCCCTTTGCGGAAGTAGTTGATCTCCCGGTCCCGGGCGGGCTGCACCAGCGGACGCAGGGTGAGGCTGTCGTCGGCGGTGTGCAGATGGATCGTCGAGCGCATGGTGACGATGCGCACCACCTCACGGCGCTCCAGCAGCCCGGACAGCTCCTCGGGCCTGAAGCCGTCGAGCCGGGCGGCGAGCGCGTAGTACGGCGGCTTGACCTCCTGGGCCTGGAGGCCGACGAGATGCTCCACGGCCGCCCGCGCGGTCAGTGGCGAACGGCGCAGCAGGAGCTGCCGGTCGAGGGTCGCGCGGTTGAGGGCGCGGATGCCGAGCACGGGGGCCGTCGCGGACGTCGTCTTGGTCATGCTCCGCACGCTAGCGTCGCTTGCGGACACCTTCTGTCCGCAACTCTCACCTGATCCCGTACCACCCGCCCACCCCGATGCCGTATGCCCCGTATATCCTGCTCCGTGATCAACCGCTCGGCTTGAGCAGGACCAGCAGGGAGGTGCCGCCATCGCCGCGAAGAACTCCAGGAAGTCCGTCTGGCGCCGCGCCCTGAACCACCAGCCGTCGGCACCAGAGCCGGAGCCCGCCGCGCCCTCTCCGGCATCGGCGGACACCCCCGAACCGGCCAGCGTCGTCCAGGCCGTCCTCTACCAGGACGGCGTCCGTGTCTCCTCCCCCTCCACCCTCGCCGAGACCTTCCGCGAGCTGCGCGAGAAGCCGGCCGGCATGGCATGGATCGGCCTCGCCCGCCCCACCGAGAGCGAACTCCTCTCCCTCGCCGCCGAGTTCGACCTCCATCCCCTCTCGGTCGAGGACGCGATGGAGGCCCACCAGCGCCCGAAACTGGAGCGCTACGGCGAGACGCTCTTCGTCGTGCTGCGGGCGGCCAGGTATCTCGACGCGCCGGAGGAGGTCGACTTCGGCGAGCTGCATGTGTTCGTCGGCCCCGACTTCGTGATCACGGTCCGCCATGGCGCGGCGCCCGACCTTTCGGCGGTCCGCCACCGCATGGAGGAGTCACCGGACCTGCTGAAACTGGGCCCGGAGGCGGTGCTCTACGCCATCCTGGACGCGGTGGTCGACGGCTATGTGCCCGTCGTCTCCGGCGTCCAGAACGACATCGACGAGATCGAGACGGAAGTCTTCAGCGGCGACCCCGAAGTGTCCCGCCGCATCTACGAACTCTCCCGCGAAATGGTCGAGTTCCAGCGTGCCACCCGCCCCCTCGTCGGCATGCTGCACGGCCTGATGGCCGGCTTCGCCAAGTACGGCACGGACGAGGAACTCCAGCGCTACCTCCGTGACGTCGCCGACCACGTCACCCACACCAGCGAACGCGTCGACGGCTTCCGCCAGGCCCTCACGGAGATCCTCACCGTGAACACGACCCTGGTCACCCAGCAACAGAACGCGGAGATGCGGGCGTTGGCGGAGGCGGGGTTCGAGCAGAACGAGGAGATCAAGAAGATCTCGTCGTGGGCGGCGATTCTCTTTGCTCCCACGTTGGTTGGAACCATCTACGGCATGAACTTCAAGCACATGCCGGAGCTGGACTGGAGCTTCGGATACCCCTTCGCCATCGGCCTGATGGGGGTTGTTTGCGTCAGTTTGTACGTTATTTTCAAGCGGCGCGACTGGCTCTGAGTCCATCTTGCCGAGCTCAGCTCTTGTGCGGTCCTTGCTCTCGCACCGGTCACGGATCGGGGCAAAATCAGCCCTGGGGAGTCTCCGGGGAGAATCAGCCGACGGCACGGGCCCTGCGCCAGCGACTCCATCCCTATCCCGTTCCCCGCAAAGCCTGCCGCCGAGCGCCGTTGCCCCCATCTGCAACGGCCACAGACAGTGACATTGACTCCTTGGTTGAAGCCACCAGCCCCCGACCCTGTGCGGCCGCCAGAATGGAGGCATGGCGTTGCTGACCGGCGCGGCCCCGGGCCATGTCGCCGCCGTCCGCCGCGCTCAGCCTCGAACAGGTTGAGCAGGTGGCGGCCATCACTGCCACCGTCATCGGCTCTCTCGAGCAGGCCGCCGAGGAGGACGCCTATCCAGCGGCTCTGCCCTGGCACCGCCGCTGACGCCCTCCATAGCCGGCCGGCCGCCGGAGCCACCTCGCTAGACGGCGGCTCCGGCGGCCCGCCTGCGGCCGAAGTAGGTGGACAGGCCCACGGCCAGCAGGAGCGCGGTGCCGTTGAAGACCGGGTCGACCCAGTCGCTGGCACCGGCCAGCGTGAGGCCGCTGACGGTCTCGGAGACGAACACCACGCCGATCATCGTGCCGAGCACGTTGAACCGGCCCGGCTCGATCGCGGTCGCGCCCAGGAACACCGCGGCCAAGGCAGGGAAGAGCAGGCTGGTGCCGCTGTCCGCGGTGGCTCCGCCGACACGGGCGGTTTGCACGACGCCGGCGATCCCCGCGAGCGCTCCGGCGATGACAAACGTCAGCAGCAGGTTGCGCCGGACGCGGATGCCGACCAGATGCGCCGCCCTGGGGTTGGATCCCATCGCGTACAGGGCCCGCCCGTATGGAGTGTGGCCCAGCAGGTACCACATCAGGGCACCGAGAACGACGACTACGGACACCACGCGGGGTAGACCCAGCCACTGCTGGGAACCGAAGTCGAGCAGGGCGGGCGAGACGCCCGCGCTGATGGTCTGGCCGCCCGAATACCACTGGATGACCCCGCCGAGGAGAGTGGCGCTGCCCAGGGTGGTGATGAACGAGCTCATCCGGAACCGGGCCACCATGACGCCGTTGACCAGTCCGATGAGCACGCCCGTTGCCACCGCGGCGAGTACCGCGGGCACGACACCCACGTCGTGGCGGGCCATGAGCGCCGCGCACACCAGGGAACTGGTCGCGGCGTTCGCCCCGAGGGAGAAGTCGAAGTAGCCGGCGGCCAGCGGCGCGAGGGCGGCCAGTGCCAGCAGGGCGATGACCGACTGGTTGCCGGTCACCACGCTGAGGTTGGCAGAGGTCGGGAAGACCACGGCACTCGGCGGGTAGAGGCTGAAGAACACCGCCACGGCTACGGCCAGGGCGGGAAGGGTGTACCGCTCGGCGAGCCGCCCCGGCGCCAGCGCGGACCGCCGGGTGCGCCGGGTCGGCTCCGTCTCCTCGGACCTCTCGGATTTCGCTGGCGACGGGGGCGGCGGGGGCGAGGGTGCGGAAGAGGTAACACCGCTCATGGTCATGTCCTTGCTCCGGAGGTGAGGGACGGTGAACGCTGGACGAGGTGGACGAGGCGGTCGGCACTGAGCCCTTCGCCGTCGGCCTCGGTGACGACGCGGCCTTGGTGCAGCACGAGGACCCGGTCGCACAGGGCTGCCAGTTCCTCCAGGTCGGAGGAGGCGACGAGGACCGCGCAGCCGGAGGCCGCGGTGCGGCGGACCACCGTGTAGATGTCGGCGCGGGACATCACGTCCACGCCCTGGGTGGGCTCGTCGAGGAGCAGCAGTTGCGGATCGCGGCGCAGCCAGCGGCCCAGTACGGCCTTTTGCTGGTTGCCGCCGGACAGGGTGCTGAACGCCGCCTCGACGGAGGGTGCCTTCACGCCGTAGCGGCTCACGAGGTCCTGGCTGTCGCTGCGTTCGGCCCCGTGGTCCAGGCGCCAGCGCCGCCAGTAGTGGCTCAGCACCGACATCGACAGGTTGGCCCGCAGCGGGAGGTCCGGGAACGCGGCGTCAGCGCCGCGGTCTTCAGGGACGTAGGCGACGCGGGCGCGCATCGCATCGCCGGGGCCGGTGAAGGACACCCTGGCGCCGTCGAGTTCGATGGTGCCGCCGGTCGGCCGGTGGGCGCCGAAGAGGGTGCGCAGCAGCGAGGTGCGGCCGGAGCCGAGCAGGCCCGCGACGCCGACGATCTCACCTGCGCCTACCTTGAGGTCGACGCCACTGAGCGGGCCGCCGGTCAGGTCGGTGACCGTGAGCACCGGGCGGGGCCGGCTCGTGCTCACGGTCGGACGCACGGCCTCGTCCAGTGCGCGCCCGGCGATGAGCTCCACCAGTTCGGACTCCGTGGGGCGGTGGTCCACGAGGGTGCCGGCGACCCGGCCGTCCCGCAGCACCGTGTAGTCGTCGGTGACGTCGATGACCTCGCTGAGGCGGTGGCTGACGAGGATCACCGTCTGCCCCTGGTCGGCACGCCGACGTACGGACTCCAGAAGGAAGCTCGCCTCGTGCTCGGGCAGGCTCGCCGTGGGTTCGTCGAGGACCAGGACGAGGTCGTCCCGGTCGGTCTCCTGCAGTGCCCGTGCGATGGCGACCATGGTGCGGGCGGCAGGGCGCAGAGTGCCGAGCGGGGCGCGGGGGTCGGCGCCGATCTCGAACCGCTCCAGCAGCTGGGCGACCCGGTCGTGCAGCGCCCGCCAGCTGATCCGGGCGCCCGCCCGGGTGGGCCAGCCGGAGGCGAGCGCGATGTTCTCCGCCACGGTGAGGTCGTCGAAGACCCCGAGGTCCTGGTGGACGAAGCGGAGCCCGGCCGCCTGTGCGGTGGCGGCCGAGAAGTGCCGGGCTTCCCAGCTCTGCTCACCGACCTCGATCGTGCCGCCGTCGGCGCTGTGGGCGCCGGCGAGGATCTTGATGGTGGTGGACTTGCCGGAGCCGTTGCCGCCGAGCAGCGCGTGGACCGTGCCGGCACGGACCCGGAGGTCCGTGCCGTGGAGCACCGTGGTACCGCCGAACTGCTTCGTCAGCCCGGTGATCCGCAGGGCCGTGCCGGACGGGCGGCTCACTACTTCCCCCACCCGGTGGTGTAGTGCTTGACGTAGTCGACGGGCGGCTCGTAGGAGCTGCCCTTCTTGGGCAGGTTGTGGTCGGCGTCGATGCCGACGAGGCCGACGCCCGCCGACTCCGCGGGCTTCTGGCCCGCCAGCAGCCGGACGGCGTCGTCGACGGCGGCCCACGACAACTGCTTCGAGGAGTAGCCGACGTCGCCGTCCTGCGCGCCGCCGCTGCGGATGACGTCGGCGTTGGCCGCGTTGCCGAAGTTGCCGACCACCGTGAGCTGGGCACTCCGCCCGGAGGAGGAAATGGACTGGCCGATGCCCGCCTGCAGCCAGCCGTCGATCGGGAAGGCGACCGCGTTCACGGTCGGCGCCCCGAGGAGGGCGGAGGAGAACTTGGAGCCGAGCGTGTTGTTGACGAGGTCCTGGTTGCCGACGTCGAGCTGCTTCACGACCTCGCAGCCGGAGCACTTCTTGAGCTCGTCACGGAAGCCCTTGGTGATCATCGGGCCCCAGATCGGGTCGGTGAAGTTGACCAGGAGCACCTTCGCCTTGCCGTTGGTCTTGCCGATGACGTAGTCGGCCTGGAGCGCGCCCATCCGAGCGCGGTAGTCCGCGAGGGTTATGCCCTTGAGCGGGGTGGTGACCGCGGAGTACAGCTTCTTGCCGCCGACCACGTCGCAGTCCATGCCGCCGTTGCCGATGGTGACGACCCCGGCCTTCTTGGCCTCGCCGAGGGGGCCCTGGACGGCCGGGCAGTCGATGCCCACGGGCACGATCACGTCGGCCTTGGCACTGATCGCCTGCCGGATGCACGCCCCCCAGCCGCCGGGGTTGAGCTTGCCGTCACAGAGCTTGGTCTTCCAACCCGCGGCCTTGCCGGCCGCCATGGCGGCCACGCTGGGCTCCACACATCCGGGCTGCTGCTGGCCGCAGGAGATGACCCACAGGTTCACCCCTGCCTTCGGCTTCGCGGTGACCTCCGGCAAGTCGCCGGTGGCGCCCTTGAAGGCCGTCTCCAGGGCGGCGCGCGCCTCCTTGGAGGTCCCGGAGCCGGAGGATCCGCCGGCCGAGGTGCTTTGAGAGGCGCCGCAGGCGGCGGTGACGGCGGTGACCACCGCGACGATCAGGGGGAGGGCGAGTCTGCGGAGTGAACGCCTTTGTTCGGACACGATTCTCCTTGGGGAGCGGTGGCGGAAACATCGCCATTCCGGAGTCGGTGATGGCTGGAATTGAACACAGCGGGCGACTGCGAGGGAAATTGCCAATCCGCATGAGTGTCATCGCGGAGCACGATGCGTTTGATCCTGCTGATACGCGGCCACTTCGGCAGCGATATCAGGGGTGATTGGGATCCGTCAGCAGGCTTTCCATGACTCCCTCGGGAAGCCGCTTCGTGAGCCGGTCGGAGAATTCGCCGTCGACAAGTACGAACGCCATCCGGGCGACCGCTTGGGAGCGGTTCTCCCAGCGGTGATCGGTGCCCCGCTGAACGACCACGTCCCCCGACCGCAGCACGGTCTCCGTGTCGTCGAGCACCAGGACGACCTCCCCCTGCAGCACGATGCCGTAGTCGACGGTCTGCGTACGGTGCATCGGTGACACGGCGCCCGGCGGGAACTCGTTGATCCTGATCTTCGTCCCGTTCGGGTCGGGCGGCACGGTCAGGGAGATCTGCGTCGGCTCCGGTTCGTCAGGGTCTATGAGGGCCGGCGTTCCGCGGGTGTTCCACAGCTCGTGGAAGACCGCGCCGTCCGGTGCGGTCCGCACCACGGGCGGCGCTCCGTCGGAGAGGAACACCGACTTTCCGTTGTCGTCGTGACCCGTGACAACCCGGCGAGACGTCCAGCTCATACAGCTCACCTTTCAGCGTGACGAATGAATCAGCGTGTGCCGGAAAAGGGCACAGTGCGGCCCCGCCCTGCGGTGCGGAAAACACCGCGGGGTGTCAAAGGCAAAGAATGCGAAGGGCTCTATACGGCGTCGAGCGCGTCGGTGAACGCCTTGGTGCCGCCGTGTGCCGAGAATCCCCCGTCGACGGTGATCTCGGCGCCGTTGACGTACGCCGACTCATCGGAGAGGAGGTACACCACCAGCGGTGCCACCTCCTCGGGGACCCCGGCCCGGTTCATGGGCGTCATCGACAGATGCGCCTTCACGAACACGGGGTTGGCGTTGGCCATGATCGGTGTGTCGATGTATCCGGGGTGGATGATGTTCGTACGGATCCCCCGGGGGGCCAGCTCCAGCGCCGCGACCTTCGACAGTCCGCGCAGTGCCCACTTGCTGGCGGTGTAGGCGACCGCGTGGTGGGCGACGAGGCCGGCGACCGAACCGACGTTGACGATCGAGCCTCCTTCGCGCATCAGCGGGGCCATGGCCTGCATGCCCAGCAGGGCGCCGGTGGTGTTGACCGCGAAGGCCCTGTTCCAGTCGGCGACGTCGACCTCGCCGAGCCGCGCGCGTACCGGCACGCCGGCGTTGTTGACCAGGCCGTGCAGGGGACGGCCGAGTGCCTCCAGCCAGTCGGCGAGAGCGGCCCAGTCGTCGGGTGAGGAGACGTCGAGGTGCCGGTAGTGGACGTCCAGGCCCTGGGCGGTCAGGGAGGCGGCGAGGGCCTCGCCGTCCTCGCCGAGGACGTCGGTCGCGAAGACGGTGGCGCCCTCGCGGGCCGCGGCCTCCGCCTCGGCGGCACCCTGCCCCCGGGCGGCACCGGTGACGACAACGCTTCGGCCTTCCAGACGCCTTCGGCTCACGGCTTCCTCCTGTTTTCCCGCTGTGTCCCGTCCGGGCACTGGGCCGTACCCGGCACGGGACTCACGCTAGGAAGCGGAGACGAGATGCGGAAACGGTTGTTGCCGATGGCTGGCATCCGGAGCCGCCATGGCTTGAACGGCGGCAGCGCCGGTCGTCGAATCCCCGGCGGCGGGAGCCGGCATGCCGGGTTCGGCCAGTTCCGCGCCGACGCGACGGACCACGCCGCGCAGCCATGTGTGCCCGGGGTCCGTATGGCGCTTGTGATGCCAGTACATCGCCTCGACCAGCGGCAGCTCGTCGGGGAACGGAGCCGGTACGACGGCACAGTGCGCGAAGCCCGCGTACCGGCGGGCCAGCCGCTCCGGCACCACCGCCACCAGATCGGTGCCACTCACCACGAACGGCAGGACACTGAAACCCGGGGTGCTGACCTGGATCCTCGGAGTGATCCCGAGCACCTCCAGCTGACGGTCCGACGGGGTGGGGCTCTTGGCGAATCCGGCCGCGGCGTGCGGCATCTCCGCCAGGTCCCGAAGGCTCAGCCGCCCGTCCACCAGCCGTGGGTTGTCCGGGTCGACGATGCACACGAACCGGTCGCGCAGCACCGCCTCGTGGACCCCGGGCACCCCGTAGCCGAGCGGCGCGATCAGCAGATCGTGACAGGCCAGATGCCTCTCGCTCGCCAGCTGCCCGGGCGTGGGGTGGAAGTCGATGCGCACGCCCGGCGCTTCCTGCCCGATGACCCGCAGAAGCGGCTCCACCATCACCATCATCATGTAGTCGGACATGACGGCGGAGAACCGTTGGTCGCTGGTGGCCGGATCGAACCGACGAGTCAGGGACAGGGCCTCCTCGGCCTTCTGCAGCGACGCCTGTACGACGGGTAGGAGGCGCTCCGCGAGCGGCGTCAGCTCGTACTCCCGGCCCACCCGCACCAGCAGCTCGTCGTCGAAGTGTCGGCGCAGCCGCGCCAGCGAGCCGCTCATCGCGGACTGGCTGGTGTTCAGGCGTTCACCCGCCCGGGTGACGTTCTTCTGCTGCAACAGCGCTTCGAGCGCCACCAGCAGGTTGAGGTCGATCGTTCCAAGCCCCATCCGAGTCCCCTTCCGGCAACGTCGCCGAACGAGCGCCGAAACGCGGGATTAACCAGGGCGGTGAGCTTAACCGGGAGCAATCAGGCAAGGAAGGGGTGGCGTGCGGCCGTCATCGAGATCCATACCAGCCATCGGTGCCACGGATGACAGTCCCCGCGTTCAGGGCCGCGGGGTGCGCCCGCGCTTGCGGGCCCGGGGCAGGTAGACGTCCTGGCGGCCCGGCACGATCCGGTTGGACACGCTGCCGAGCCGTTCCACGGTCAGCGTCACCACGTCACCCGGGGTGAGCGGGGGCGGGGTCCGCTCGCCGTTGCGGCCCCAGTGCTCCGCCAGGGCGCCCCAGCCGCAGGTGCCCGAGCCCAGCAGGTCTCCCGGGCGTACCCAGGTGTCGCGGCTGGCGTAGGCGGTCATCTCCTCGAAGGTCCACGAACAGTTGGCGAGAGTGTCGCGGCCGATGAGCACCCCGTTGACCGTGAGGGTCATCTCCAGGTCGAGGAAGCCGTCGGGGTCCCTGCGGCACTCCACCTCGTCCGCTGTCACCAGGAACGGGCCGAGGGGTGTTGGCGAAGTCCTTGCCCTTGGAGAAGCCAAGACCCAGGTCCTTCTCCGGCTTCTGCAGGTCACGGGCGGACCAGTCGTTGAACACCAGGTAGCCGGCGATGTGGTCCCCGGCCTGCTCGGGCGTGAGGTCCCGCCCGAGCAGGCCGATCACGGCGGCCACCTCCAGCTCGCAGTCGAGGACCGAGCACCCGGCCGGGACCGGCACCTCGTCGTGGGCGCCGTAGGCGGCGTGCGGGTTGGTGAAGTAGAAGTTCGGCGCCCGGTACCACTCCTCCGGGATGTGCTCCAGACCGTCCAGGGCCTTCGAGACGCCCTCGATGTGCGCCTCGAAGCCGACGAAGTCACGGATCGACGGCGGCTTCAGCGGAGGCAGCAACCGGACGTCCTCGACCCGCGGACCGCCGTCCCCGGCGAGGGCCCGCTCGCCCGCCTCCCGCAACGTCCCGTTCTCCAGGAGCGAGAGCACCGTGGTGCCGTCCGGCAGCGGGTGGATCACCCCGTCCCGGACGACACCCGCGCGCTCGGCGTCTTCGTGCTCGTATGTCGCGAAACGCATCGTGTGTCTCTCCCGTGCTCAGTGGTGGGTGGGGGTGGGTGCCCGCCGGACCGTCCCCAGCAGGTCCATGGCGTTGCCGCCGGCGATCGCGGCCCGGGCCGCCGGGTCCAGCCCCGCGGCGTCCAGGCGCGCCACCGGGTCCTCGACGCCCATGTCGAAGGGATGGTCGGTGCCGAGAACGACACGGTCCGCACCGGCCTCCTCGACCAGGTGGCGCAGTCCCCGGGGCGTGTAGACCAAGGCGTCGAACCACATGCGCCGCAGGTAGGTGCTCGGCGGGTGGGCGCAGCCCCGTGTGTCCTGGCGTACCTGCCAGGCGTGGTCGGACCGGCCGATGTACGTGGGCAGGTAGCCGCCGCCGTGCGCGGCGACCAGCTTCAGCCCCGGGAAGCGGTCGAGTGTGCCGCCGAAGATCAGCCGGGACAGCGCGACGGTGGTCTCCACGGGCTGGCCGACGGTGTTGCCGAGGTAGTGGACGGCGAGCCGTTCCCCGAGGGAACAGCCCCACGGGTGGACGAACACCACCGCGCCCAGCTCCTCGGCCTTGGCCCACACCGGGTCGTGGGCGGGGTCGGCCAGCTCGCGGCCGTCGACGGAGGTGGAGACGCTGATCCCGTACAGCCCAAGTCCGGTGACCGCCTCCTGAAGCAGCTCCACCGCGAGGTGCGGGTGCTGCAGCGGCACGGTGCCCAGGCCGCACAGCCGCTCCGGAGCCTGCGCGCAGTGCGCGGCGACCGCCTCATTGGTCGTACGGGCCAGGCGCCGCGCGAGGTCCTCGCCGGCCCAGTAGTGGTGCATGGGCATCGGCCCGACCACCTGGATGTCGACGCCCATGGCGTCGAGGTCCGTCAGCCTTGCCCGTACGTCGGTCAGCTTGGGCCGCAGCCGGGACAACTGGGCGCGGTTGGCCGCCAGCGACTCGGGCGCGTGCGCCCGCTGCTCGGCTGCGAACTCGGCCGCGAGTCCGTCCGTACCGGCGCACAGCTCGTCCGCAGCGGGGACGGCCAAGTGGCCGTGGAAGTCCACGACAGGCATGGTCATGCCGGGGCCCGCAGCGCGTCGAGGGTCTCGGTCATCAGCCGGGCGGGGTGGGCCCCCGGCGTCTCCGGGTCGATCTCCCACTCGGCCAGCTTCAGGGAGTTCTCCAGCACCAGCCGCACACGGGGCATCCGCCGTGCCATGAACGCCTTGAGCGCGATCTCGACCGGGTCGTCACCGACGAGCAGCTCCGCGAGGACCACCGCGTCCTCGGCGCACATCGCCGCGCCCTGCGCGACCAGGGGCGGGCACGCGTGCGCCGCGTCACCGATCACGATCGTCCGCCCCCGGTACCACGGTTCGTCGATCATCACGGTCTCGATCCAGCGGTAGTCGACCGCCGTGTCGTCGGGCAGCGCGGCGATGAGCCTGCCCCAGGTGCCGCCGTATCCCTCGCCGCGTTCACGCAGCAGGGACACCGGGGCGGACGGGCCCACCAAAGAGGCATCCAGGTTCTCGTCCAGCAGGTAGGCGTAGCACTTGTCCGGGGAGATGGGGCTGTAGCCGGCCTTGTAGCGGGGGCCGCCGTAGTAGACCTCGGGGCCGTCCATCTCGGCCGGGCGGTCGGCGACCACCCGGAAGATGGACATGCCGACCGGGCGCGGCTCGACGGTGATGCCGATCAGGGAGCGCATGTGCGACCTGATGCCGTCCGCGCCGACGACCAGGTCGTAGCTCCCCGTGGTGCCGTCGGTGAAGGTCACGTCCACACGGCCGGTCGACTGTTCCAGCCGCTCGACGGTGAGGCCCAGCCGGACGTGCACCCCTTGGGCGTACACCGCGTCGCACAGGGCGTTCTGGAGGTCGGAGCGGAGCGCGCCGGCCGTCGAGGGAAGGTCGGGTCCGCCGGTGTGGGCGACCGCGAGATCGGTGATCAGCTCACCGTTCGCCTGGCGCAGTCGCAGACCGTCGAAGGGCACCGCCCGGGCGAGCACCTTGTCCAGGACGCCCACCGAGCGCAGCGCCTTCAGCGCGTTGCCCTGGAGGGTGATGCCATGGCCGACACCGAACCACTGAGGTGAGATCTCGACCAGGTCGACGTCGACGCCTCGCTGCGTCAGCGCGAGCGACAACACGCTTCCGGTGATGCCGCCGCCGACGACGAGCACCTTGTCCACTGCCATGGGCATTCCTTGCCGTGTGAGATGAGAGGGAGGGGAAGGCCGGTCCGTCAGCCGGTGAAGCGGTCCCCGAGTTCGTGGTAGTGCTCGACGACCGGGGCCTTGTCGAAGTACGGGCCCACCAGGGAACGCCAGCGCTGGAACCGCTCGGAGCTGCGGAAACCGACGGTGTGCGCCTCGACGCTGTCCCAGCCGACGAGCAGCAGGTAGGTATGCGGCCGCTCCTCGCAGCGCAGCAGCTCGGCCCAGTGGAAGCCGTCGGCCTCGGCCAGAACCTTGCGTCCCTCGGCGAAGGCCGCCTCGAACTGCTGCTCCTGGCCGGCCGACACGGTCAGCTCCGCGTGCTCGACGATCACCAGATTCTCCTGACGTTCCGGGTGCGACGGTCCAGCACACCCGACGCCCTCCGTCGGGTCTGCGTTGCATGACCCTCCGTGAGCTGCTACCGCGCGGTCAACGGATTCGGGCATCGCGAATCAGCACGTCATCCATCCCCTACGGCGATGGACCAGTCGGAAACCATGCGCGATCTGGGGTGACGGGCAGTAGTGGCCGAACGTGATGGCTGGCATCGCCGATGACCATTTCCGCCGCGCCCTCGCGGCTGCCTAGCGTTCCGGGTGGATGCAGTGTCCGCATCCCTTTCCCTGTCACAGATGGACGAGGAGTCGCTCGTGCCTGATCAGTTGCCCCTGCACGCCGGGCCGTTCGCGCTCGGCACCTTCAGCCGCGAGGGCGGCGATCCGTTCCCGGGACTGGTCACCGCCACCCGGGTGCGCGATCTGTCGGACGTGGCGGCGTCGGTGCGTGCGTTGGTCGAGGACTGGGACGGGGTGCTGCCGCGGCTGTCCGCTCTCGCCGAGGAGCCGCAGACACCGGACGGCGCCTGGCACGACCTGGCCGACCTGCGCATGCACGCCCCGATCGAGCCCGGCCAGATCCTCCAGTCGGGTGCCAACTACCGGCGTCACGTGGTGGATCTGGTCGCGGCCGAGAAGGAGAGCGTGCACGGGGCCAACCCGGAGGAGGCGCGGGCCGACGCCGAGAAGATGATGGACGAACGCGCCCGCAACGGCGTGCCGTACATCTTCCTCGGCTCGCCGCGCGCGATGTGCGGCCCCTACGACGAGGTGGTGCTGCCGGAGCTCGGCGAGCAGCACGACTGGGAGCTGGAGCTCGCGCTTGTCATCGGCCGTGAAGGGCGGAACATCGCCGCGGAGGACGCGTGGTCGTACGTCGCCGGATACACCATCTGCAACGACATCACGACCCGTGACCGGCTCTACCGCCCGGATCTGAAGGCCATCGGCACCGACTGGTTCACCGCCAAGAACGCCGACACCTTCCTGCCGACCGGGCCGTTCCTGGTGCCGGCCGGCTTCGTCGGCGACCCGTCCGACCTGCGAATCACCCTGCGCCACAACGGGGTCGTACGCCAGGACGAGTCGACGAAGGACATGATCTTCGACATCCCCCGGCTCATCGCGTACGCCTCGACCACCAGCACACTGCGCCCCGGTGACCTGCTGCTCACCGGCTCACCCGCCGGCAACGGCGCCCACTGGGGCGTGTTCCTGTCGCCCGGCGACGTCCTTGAGGCCGAGGTCACCGGCCTCGGCCACCAGCGCAACACCGTCAGGAGCATCCGATGACCTCGACTTCTTCCGACGCCTTCCAGCCCATCACCCATCTGCGTCACTTCGACCTGGCCGTGCCCGACTTCGACCAGCAGCGCACCTTCTACTCCGAGGTGTGGGGACTGACCGAGATCGCGGGCGACAGCGGCATCGCGTTCTTCGCGGCCGAGGGCAGCCCCGAGCAGTACGTCGTCCGCATCCGCAAGGACCAGCGCAAGCGCATGGATCTGGTCGCCTTCGGCGCCGCCTCGGTGGCCGATGTCGACGAGCTGGCCGCACGGCTGGGCACCGCGGACGTCCCGCTGGTCAGCGAACCGGGTGCCATGGACACTCCGGGAGGCGGCTACGGCTTTCGGTTCTTCGACCCCGACGGGAGGGTCGTCGAGGTCTCCGCGGACGTGGAGAACAGGGTCCACCGCAAGATCGAGGAGAGGGAGGCGGTCCCGGTCCGGCTCTCGCACTGCGTGGTGAACTCCACCGATCCGGCGGGACTTCGGGACTTCTACGCACGGCACCTGGGCTTCCGGCTCTCCGACACCCTGTTCTCGCAGCACATGGGTGACCTCATGTACTTCATGCGGTGCAACCCGCTGCACCACTCCTTCGCCATCGCGCGCGGCCCCCATGTCTCCCTGCACCACGCGTCGTTCGAGATGCGCGGAGTGGAGGAGTACATGCGCGGCACCGGACGGGCGCTGCGCGCCGGGACACGGCTGACCTGGGGGCCCGGCCGCCACCTGGCGGGCGACAACACCTTCGCCTACTTCCACGACCCGCACGGCAACACCGTCGAGTACACCACGGAACTCGCCGTCCTGGAGGAGGACCTGTGGCACCCCGGACGGCATGACGTGGACGATCCGCTGACGCAGGACCAGTGGGGCACCGCCGACCCGATGAGCGAGTCGGTGGCCAAGGAACAGTTCAACGACCCCGACGTGCTGTTCGAGGCCCCGCCCGTGTGACCGGGATGTGATCAGCACCCGCCGCCCCCTCTGGTCGAACGCACCCGAAACATCCGAGAAAGGCGCCACCGTGGCGAAGACATTCCTGAAGACCGCCGTTTCCAAGGAACAGGTCGCCGTCGACCTGAACGCCGTGCGCGCCACGGTCACCGACGTCATCGCGGACATCCGCGAACGCGGCGACACGGCCGTGCGCGAGTACTCCGAGAAGTTCGACGGATGGAGCCCGGAGTCCTTCCGGCTGTCACCGGAGCAGATCGAGGAGATCGTCTCCTCGGTGCCCGCCCAGGTCATCGAGGACATCCGCTTCGTGCAGGAGCAGGTGCGCACGTTCGCCCGCCACCAACTCGACTCCCTTGGCGAGTTCGAGGTGGAGACCCTGCCCGGCGTGAAGCTCGGTCAGAAGCACATCCCCGTCCAGGCCGCGGGCGCCTACATCCCCGGCGGCCGCTACCCGCTGACCGCCTCCGCCCACATGACCATCGTCACGGCGAAGGTCGCGGGCGTGCCCCGGGTCGTCGCCTGCACCCCGCCGATCCGCGGCGAGGTCCCCGCCGCGACCGTCGCCGCCGCGCACCTGGCGGGCGCCGACGAGATCTGGCTGCTCGGCGGTGTCCAGGCCGTCGCCGCGATGGCCGCCGGTACCGACACCATGCGACCGGTGGACCTGATCGCCGGGCCGGGCAACGCGTACGTCGCCGAGGCCAAGCGGCAGTTGTTCGGCGAGATCGGCATCGACCTGTTCGCCGGCCCCACCGAGATCCTGGTGCTGGCCGACGGTGACGCCGACCCGTTCGTCTGCGCCGTCGACCTGCTCTCCCAGGCCGAGCACGGCCCCGACTCCCCCGCCGTGCTGATCACCACCTCCCGCGAGGTGGGCGAGCGGACCATCGCCGAGGTGGAGCGGCTGCTGCCCGGCATGCCGACGAAGGACTTCGCGGAGCCGGCGTGGCGGGACCACGGCCAGGTGATCGTGGTGGACTCCGTGGACGAGCTGTACACGCTGGCCGACGAGTTCGCCTACGAGCATGTGGAGGTGCTCACCGCCGACCCGCGCGAGGCACTGGAGCGAATGACCCAGTACGGTGCGCTGTTCCTCGGCGAGGGCACCTGCGTGTCCTTCGGCGACAAGGTCATCGGCACCAACCACGTGCTGCCCACGCGCGGCGCCGCCCGCTACACCGGCGGTCTGTGGGTCGGCAAGTACCTCAAGACGGTGACCTACCAGGAGGTCACGGACACCGGGTCGCAGGCCCTGCTGGGCCGGCTCTGCGGCCGGGCCGCCCGGATCGAGCTGTTCGAGGGACACGCCCGGTCCGGCGACGTGCGGGCCGCCAAGGCCGCGGGAGACGAACTGCCCTGGGCGGTGCGGGCATGACCACCCTGCCCCTGCGGGACCGTACGGCACTGGTCACCGGTGGAGGGGGCCCGCTCGGGCGGGCCTTCTCCCTCGCGCTCGCACAGGCCGGGGCCCGGGTGATCCTCGTCGGCCGCAACGAGCAGGCCCTCTCCGGGGCGGCTCGCCGTGTGGCCATGGAGGGTGGCACGGCCCGCACCGCGGTGTGCGACGTGTCGGACCCGGCGTCGGTCACGGCACTCACGGACACGCTCGCCGACGAGGACATCTCCGTCCTGGTCAACAACGCGGGCGTCGCGGGCCCGGTGAAACCTCTCACCGAGGTCGAACCCGACGAGTGGGACGGGGTTTTCTCCGCGAACGTACGCGGCGTCTACCTGATGTGCCGGGCCTTCCTTCCCTCGATGATCGGGGTCGGCCGCGGTGACATCGTCAACATCGCCTCGGTCAGCGGCAAACGCCCCCTCCCCAACCGCACCCCCTACACGGCCTCCAAGATGGCCCTGCTGGGCCTGACCCGCACCCTCGCCGCTGAGGTCGGACCCCACGGTGTCGCCGTCAACTCCCTCTCCCCCGGCCCGGTGCGCGGCCCGCGCATGGACCGCAACTTCCGGCTGGAGGCCGAACTGACGGGCAGCACACCGGAAGAGGCCGAGCGGGCGTTCGCGTCCCGGGCGGCCCTGGGCAGACTGGTGGAGGAGGACGAAGTGGGGAAGGCCCTGGTGGCGATGCTCGCCATGCCCGGACTCTGCGGCGCGGACATCGACCTCTCGGCCGGCATGATCGCCCCCTCGTGACCCACGCTCCGGCCCCGACGTACGCACGTGGCCCCGGCCTGCCCGACGCGGAACGCATCGTCCTCAACCTGCACCGCGCGCCTACGCCGAGACCACCGGCCACCCCTTCGACCTGCCCCAGGCCCTCACCGAGGCGATCACCTACAACTCGGGCCCCCTCCACACCCAGGTCTGACCGGCGTCGGCCTACCTCACGGCCGCCTGGAGCAATACCGCAGCGACGTCCACGCTCTACGTCCCAAGTGGCCTTCGGACCCCTGGGACGACGAGTGGAACGGCCCCGTCTCGATACATCAGGATGGCTCGGTCCTGGCCCTGCATCTGCTGCCCTGACTCTGCGTGACCATGGAAAGTCGTCGAGGAGCCTTCCCGCCATGCCCATCGACCACTGGCGGGGAGGTTTTCTGGGGAGAATCTGGGGAGTACGGGCGGCGCTGGGGAGCGCGTGGGGAGAAGCGGCTGCGTAGCCCGACAAGAATCTGAAAGATCCAGAAAGATGGATCAGCCCGGGTCAGCGACAGGTTCAGCGGCATCGTCGCAGGTCAGGGCCTTCCAGTGGACGACTTCAAGAAGATCTCGTCGTGGGCGGCGATCCTGTTCGCTCCGACGCTGGTCGGGACGGTCTACGGCATGAACTTCGAGCACATGCCGGAGTTGCACTGGGTATTTGGATACCCCCTGTCAATCGCCCTGATAGCCACGGTTTGCACCACTTTGCACTTCATCTTCAAGCGGCGGGATTGGCTCTGATTCCAACCTCTCGGGTGCAGACAGAGGACCTCGCGCTGTACCGGGAAGGTTCGTGCCCGCCGGCGGCACTGCTGTCCGCGTCTTCGGCGGCGGCCACGTGGGGGCGGCTTCAGGCTTCTTCCAGCGCTTCACCGAACTCGCGCAGCATCCGGCCATGATGGCTGTGGGCGAGCTGGTGTCCGACCGCCAGGACCAGCGCCACTGGCCATTCGATGATCTCTACGGCGGCCAGTACGCCAACGCCGGCGAGAAAGGCGAGCTGCTCGGCAGGGGGCAGTTCAACACGAGCGCCGAACACGTCGAGACTGACTGCGTTGCGGGTAACAGCGCGCTCAGCCGCCCCACTTGCCGTCTTCGCGTCCGGCCCCGGGGCACCGAGCCGGGCGGGGTGGGCGTTGTGTGAGGCAATGGTCGATGCGGTCATGGTTGCCATCCGTTCCATCGTCGACCGGGAACTCATCGGCGATGCGTTTTGGCGCTTTACCTTGTTGTCCACCATATCCAGGGGGCCCGGACGGCGCATGGCCAGCCAGTCTGCCGGTCGGGGAAGTCCTCATGCGGCTCCGCTCGGCCACAGGCTGGGGCCGTCCAGGTGCGCGAGGGGAAGATTCTCCACTGACCCCGGCGGTGTGGCTTTCGGCGATGAGTGACGGATTGGATAGCCTCCTTACGTTATGGGTTGAATCACCTGTTGTGTCGCGACCTCGGGAGGGCCCCATCGCCGGCACGAAAACAGATGCGGCCGGGTCCGCGCCGGGGAATCAGCCCCAGGAGGCCGACCAGCTGCAGAACATGCTGCGCCGACCCGAATACCGCAAGGCGCTGGTGTTCTGCGGGCTCATCGGTGTTCCGGTGTCGCTCATCGCGTTCTGGTTCCTCGTGGCGATGCACGAGCTGGAACAGCTGGTCTGGACGGACTGGCCCAGGGATCTGGGCTGGAAGCAGGCTCCCTGGTGGTGGGGGTTCCCGCTGCTGCTGGTGGCCGGTGTGGCCGTCGGCCTGATCGTCACGCGGCTCCCGGGGCTGGGCGGTCACATCCCGGCGGGCGGCCTGCACGCGGGCGGCATCACGAGGAAGTCGCTGCCGGGTGTCCTCCTCGCCGCTCTGTTCAGCCTGCCGCTCGGTGCCGCGCTGGGCCCCGAGGGGCCCCTGATGGCTCTGGGTACCGGCCTCGCTCTGCTCTTCGCGGGTCTCGTACGGGCACCCCGGACCGAGGCGGGCACGGCACTGCTCGGCGCGGCCGGCTCCGCGGCGGCGATCTCGGCCCTCTTCGGGAACCCGGTGGTGGGCGCGGTGCTCCTGATGGAAGTGGCCGGAGTGGGCGGGCCGCAGCTCTTCGCGGTCATGCTGCCCGCCATGCTGTCCAGCGGAATCGGGGCGTTGGTGTTCACCGGTTTCGGCCGCTGGACCGGCCTGCAGACCATGAGTCTGAACATCGGTCTGCCCAAGGCGCCGCCGCTCGACGCCGGGGATGTCCTGTGGGGGCTGCTGATGGCACCGGCCATCGCTCTCTTCATCCACTGGGCCTTCGTAGGCGGGCGGTTCACGGCCGGCTTCGTGTCGTCACGGACGGTGCGCAACACCACCCTCTGCGCGCTCGGGGCGGCCGGCTGCATCGCGCTCTACACGGTCGCCACCGGCCGTTCGCCTGCCGAGGTCGCCCTGTCCGGGCAGGCCACCCTGGGCCAGCTGGCCTCGGATCCGCATGCCTGGTCGGTGGGCGCGCTCATCGCGGTGCTGGTGTTCAAAGGTGTCGCGTACACGCTCTGCCTGGGAAGTCTGCGAGGCGGGCCCGTCTTCCCCGCGCTGTTCTTCGGCGGGGCGATCGGCGCCCTGCTGGCGCCGCTGCCCGGCTTCGGCCTGGTGCCGGCCATGGCGGCCGGGATGGCGGCGTCGGCCACCGCGGCCCTGCGGCTGCCCGTCTGCAGCGTGGTGCTGGTCGTCCTCCTGCTGGGCAACGTGGACACGGTCCCGGTCGTGGTGCTGGCGGCGGTCGCGTCCTTCGTCCTGACCGAACTGTTGCCGCAGGGCCCCCGGATCCCCGCGTTCAGCGAGTCGCCGGCCGGTCGAGCGCGTCGTCGAGAGTCGTCGCCCGGCAGTTGACGACGAGCGCGGAGCTTGCGGGGTCGCTGCCGAAGCGAACCGTGCCCGGCCCGACTTCGCCGGGCCGGGATCTCACAGCACTGCGAGCGGATTCACCGGGGAGCCGGTCGCGGAAGGCAGCCGCAGCGGCGCGATCACACACAGGAACGACCAGCGCCCCTCTCGCACGCAGACCGGTGCGAGGTCCTCGAATCGCAGGTAGTCCAGAAGGTGCAGCCCCATGGCATGCACGGCGAGTACGTGCACCGGGAAGGCCACGCCCTGTGTGGTGCTGGGCGCCGTGTCGTTGTTGCCGTCGCTGCCGAGCACCGCCACTTCCCGCTCGGCAAGGAACTCCAGGGCCGTCGGATGCAGCCCGGCCCGTGCGCCGGCGGTGTCCCACGGCCCCCGCTCCTCGCGGCGGCGCCGGTGTCCGACTCGTACGAGCAGGATGTCGCCGGGGCCGGCTCGGACACCCTGCCGGGCCTCGGCAGCGGCGAGGTCCTCCGCGGTGACGTGGGAACCGGGTTCGAGCCAGGGCAGGCCGTTGAGTCCCGGGATGTCCAGCAGCACACCGCGTCCCACGATGCCGTCCCGGACCAAGTCGAGTGACAGGGTGCTCGCCCCGTCGGGCGACAGGGCGTCGGCGGCCGGGACGCCGCCGTGCAGAGTGCCGTTGTGGATGACGTGGCACAGGGCGTCGATGTGGCTGTTGACATCGCTGTGGACGTCCATGGCGAAGCGGTCCCTGGCGAAGTCCAGGCCCCCGCCCGGTCCCGGAACGCCGCCCGGCGGAGCGGTGAGCCGATGCTCGGCAGGCTCCGGATCGTCGGGCCCGGCAAGGGTGTTCACCGGAGCGGCCAGCGAGATCGTACGGCCCGAACGCACCTCGCGTACGGCGGCCAGCACCCGCTCGGAGGTGAGGGTGTCCAGGGCACCCCGGGGCGAGGCCGCACCGGGGGCCGTGCTCCGCAGCCGCCGGTACAGCGACCGGAAGTCCGCCTCGCTGAGCTGTGGGGAGGTCGGCATGCTCCCACCATCCGGCAGGGCCCGGGAGCTCGCGCGCGGAGCCGCTCGACATGGGTCGTCCCGATTTGCGGCAATTCGATGCCGCCGCGCCGATGGACGGGCGACCAAGGTCTCGGAGGTTGCGATGGACATGCAGCACGTCCGGGCGGTGTCCCCGCCGGATCTCACGGACCGGGCGAGCGACCTCGTACGCAACCCCGACGGCGACTCCATCGAATGCGACGTGCTGACCGGCGCCGGTCGACTTCGCCTTCTCCGATCGCGCGGCCAGGATCCGGGCCGAGGAGGTCCCGGCGAGGGTCGTCGAGCGAGGCGGCAGGGCCGGCGGGGCGAGCTGCGTCCGGGTGCGACGACCGGTGTCCGGTGATGCAATGGCGTTCAGGGGCCCACGAGCCAGAGGTGACCGCCGTGAGCGAGAAGATCGACGAGATGGGACCCATCGACTACGTGGTGGTGGAATTCCCCGGCAACCGAATGACAGGCGAGGGCTTCCCGCTGCTGGTCGATCTGGTGGACCGCGGCCTCATCCGGATCCTCGACCTGGTGTTCATCAGGAAGGAAGAGGACGGCTCGGTGACCGCCCTGGAGATCGCCGATCTCACCGGTGACGGCGAACTCGACCTCGCCGTCTTCGAGGGGGCCCACTCCGGTCTGCTGGGTCAGGACGACCTCGAGGAGGCCGCTGCCGCCGTGGAGCCCGGCAACTCCGCCGGCCTGCTGATCTACGAGAACGTGTGGGCCGCGCCCTTCGCCGCCGCGCTGCGGCGTGGCGGAGCCCAGTTGGTCGCCTCCGGTCGGCTCCCCGTACAGGACGTCCTCGCCTCACTCGAAGCGGCCGAGTCCACGTCCCCCGTCGGTCCGTCGGACTAGGCGTCGGTGCCCGTGCGGGCGCACAGGGCCCAGATGACGAAGCCGTCAATGACGATCAGCGTGATGGCCCAGAACGGGTACCAGGGGAGCCACGCGAAATTGGCGAGCATCGACAGCCCTGCCACGGCGACGCCGACCATGCGGGCCCACAGCTTCCCGCTGAACAGGGCGAAGCCCGCCAGCGTCACCACGATGCCGATGATGAGATGCATCCAGCCCCAGCCGGTGAGGCTCCACTGGAAGGTGTAATTGCGGGTCGTGACCAACAGATCGTCGTCCGCTATTGCGGCTATCCCCTGGAATATCGCCATGATGCCGCCGAAGACCATCATGACCCCGGCGAATGCCGTCCAGCCGGTTACAGCCATTCCCCGACCTGTGTCGGTTTGCCGCATTCCTGCACTGTGCGTGGCCATTTCAAGCTCCTGTTGGCTGGGTCTCGTCGCCGGACGGAATCGCCGGCGACGCACACGCTTCCAGCGTGCCACGAGTCACAGCGTCCGGCAGATCGGCGGGAATTACGTCGAATCGGATCCCGCCGAGATGCAGTGGAATCCGAGCAATGGTGCAATAGAGGCGTAGTGTGCTCCGATTCGGTGAGTCATTCACCGATTCCGAGCGGGAAAGGATCGCCATGCCAGGTCTTCTCCGCGGAATCGCCCGCACTGCCGCCGTCGCGGGAACGGCGACCGCCGTGTCCAACCGCGTGACGCGCCGTCAACAGGGCCGGTGGGCCGCCCAGCAGGGCTATCAGGAACCCCAGTCGCAGCCCGTCTACTCCGCACAGCCGCAGCAGTCCGCGGCGCCGGCCGACGACATGGGCAGCATGCTCGACCAACTCAAACAGCTCGGCGAGCTCAAGTCACAAGGCGTCATCACCGAGGCCGAGTTCGAGGAGCAGAAGCGCAGACTCCTCGCCTGACCGACGCGCACCCTGTGCGTCGAGCCGGTAGAGCAATACCAGCCACGGGCAGGTGGGCGACGGGGTTGTTGCGGCGGAGCGTTCGCCAGCAGGACCGTTGTGCTGAGCACGTGCGCCTCGACGGTCTGCCCCACCCGGGCCGGCTCAGGATGGAGGCGAGGATGCCTCGGATCCACGGTCGCCGCCGACAGCCAGGTTGGCACCGGACACGGTGAAGGCGCGCTCGCGTCGTGAGCCGGAGGCGAAGACGACGGACCAGCTGAGCACCGCCCCCAGCCTGCTGCGGAATCCGGTGAGGAATGCCAGGTGGATGAAGAGCCAGGCCAGCCAGCCGGTCCAGCCCGACAGATGCAGCGGACCGGCCTTGACGACGGCCCGGCCGCGGCAGATGTAGGCGGCGCTTCCCAGATCCCAGTACTTGAAGGGTTTCGGCTGCTTCGTCCTGCCCTCCAGGGCGTGGCGCACGGCACGGCCCGCGTATGCGCCCGTCTGCATCGCGACCTCGGCCAGCCCCGGTAGCCGGTTCAGGCTCATGACGTCGCCCGTCACACGAATCTCCGGATGGCCGGGGATGGTGAGGTCGGGTTCGACGGCGATGCGTCCGGCCCGGTCCTGGGTGGCGCCGGTTGCCCGGGCCAGCGCGGCGGCGATGGGCGGCGCCTCGACGCCAGCCGTCCACAACACGGTGCGTGCCTCGAACCGGGTCGTGGCGCCGTCCTTGTCCTCCACTGCCAGGCCGTACGCATCGACATCGGTGACCTTCGTGCCCAGGTGGAGCTCGACCCCGAGGTTCCGCAGGGTCCTGGCCGCACGGCCGGCGAGAGGGCGACCGAAGGCACCCAGCACTTCGTCGGACCCTTCGAACAGCAGCACCCGCGCCCGGGCCGGTGCGATCTTGTGGAACTCCCGGTCGAGGGTGCGGCTGGCGATCTCCCGGATCTGTCCGGCGAGTTCGACACCAGTCGGCCCACCGCCCACCAGGGCGAAGGTGAGCCACTGCTGCTGTTCCTCGGCGTCAGCGGCCGTTTCGGCCATCTCGAACGCCTGGTAGACCCGGCGACGGATGTCCAGCGCGTCGTTCAGGGTCTTCATGCCGGGTGCGTGCGCGGCGAACTCATCGTGCCCGAAGTAGGACTGGCGCATGCCGACCGCGACGATGAGATCGTCGTAGGGCAGGGTGAGGGCTTCGCCGTCGGGTCGCCTGGCGTGCACCAGGCGGGCGCCGGCATCCACATCGGTGGCCTCGGCGAGCAGGCAGCTCACGCGGTGGTGGCGTCGTAGGACCGCGCGCAGCGGTTGCGCGATCTGGCCCTCCGACAGGATTCCGGCGGCGCACTGGTAGAGCAGCGGCTGGAAGAGGTGGTGGGCGCGACGGTCGACCACGGTCACCGCAACCGGTGACTGCCGCAGGGCCCGGGCGGCGAACAGCCCGGCGAACCCCCCGCCGAGGATCACCACCCGGCGGGGTGTGACATGCTCCTCCACCGGTGCTCAGCCTCCCGTGGCGAAGCCGGGAAACAGCGTCATTCCACCGTCGACGAAGAGCGTGCTGCCCACGACGTAGTCGAGCAGGTCGGATGCCACGGCGACGACGGCGTTGGCGATGTCGTCCGGGTCGCCCACGCGGCGGTACGGGATCAGCTTCAGGAGCTCCGACTCGGCCTCAGGGGTCGACCAGGCATCGCGGTTGATCGGCGTGCGGATGGCGCCGGGCGCAACCGCGTTGACCCTGATCCCCTGAGGAGCCAGCTCCTGGGCAAGCGTCTGCATCAGCATGCCCACGCCACCCTTGGAAGAGGCGTAGTTGACGTGGCCCGACCAAGGGACGATCTGATGGACCGAGCTCATGCAGATGATCTTCCCGGCCGCCCGGGAAACCTCCGGGACGACACCGCGCCGCACGAACTCCTTGGCGGCCTCCCGTGCACAGAGGAACTGGCCGGTCAGGTTGACGTCGATGACCTTCTGCCACTGTTTGAGCGTCATCTCCGTCACGGCCGAGTCCCTTTGAAGGCCGGCGTTGGCCACCATGATGTCGATGGTGCCGAACTCCTTCACCATCCGCGCGACCATGGCGACCACTTGGTCCTCGTCGGACACATCGGCCTCGTGGGCGTAGGCGCGGACTCCGAAGCCCTCGATCTCCGCCACGACCTTCTCGGCCTCGTCCGCCCCGACCACGTAATTCACCACGACGTCTGCTCCGGCCCGGCCCAGGGCAATGGCAGTCGCCTTGCCGATCCCCGAGTTGGCGCCGGTCACCAGCGCCTTCTGACCCCTGAGAAGCTGCGCGTACACCGTTCCGCGGTTCTCGCTGACACTTCCTGCCACGACGATCTCTCCTTCGGTGATTCGACGGCGACGCCCGCTGTCCTCCATACCGACGGACGTGCCGCGGGGATCGAGCGACGCATATGCGGAAAGGTCGAGCGTCGACCGGCCCAGCAGGGCGGGCGCGGAGGTGGTGGCATGCCCGGCACCGACGAAAGCACCCGGCCCCGATGACGGGACGCACCGGCGCGCACCGCCACCGCCTTTCGGCCCGGCTTGTCATCCGGCTGGGCTACAGCGCTGAGGGCGGCGTGCAGTCCTGTCTCGGTGTGTCTCTCGCTCGCGCCAGGCTCTGGAGCTGTTTGAATCACCGTATGACTAAACGTGACGATGGGGCTCTTTTCGGTAACCGATTCCTGACGGTGCCCGCTCCCTCGGAGACCTTCCCCGAGGAAGGCATGGCCGCGACGGACGCAATGAGACTCGTGGATGTGGATCTCGCGATGGAGGGCGACCCACAGCGCAACCTCGCTACGTTTGTCACCACTTGGATGGAGCCGGAGGCGCAACGGCTGATCGCCGAGAACCTCCACCGCAATTTCATCGACCACGCGGAGTACCCCATTTCCGCCGAGATCGAGCAGCGTTGCGTGCGCATGCTCGCCGACCTTTTTCACGCGCCGGGCAGGACGACGGGATGCCGGACTCAGGGTTCATCCGAGGCGATCATGCTCGGCGCGCTGTCGCTGAAGTGGAAATGGCGCGAGCGCCGCCAGGCGGCCGGCCTGTCGATCGACCGGCCCAATCTGGTTTTTGGGGGAGACGTCCACGTCGTGTGGGAAAAGTTCTGCCGCTACTTCGACGTCGAGCCGCGGATCGTGCCGCTTGCCGAGGGTAGGTACACGATCGGCCCGGAGGACGTGGAGCCCCGCCTCGACGAGAACACGATCGGCGTCGTCGCCGTCCTCGGCACCACGTTCACCGGGCACAAGGACGATGTCGTCGGGATCGACAAGCTCCTGCGGGACGTCCGTAAAGAGCGGGACCTCGACATCCCGATCCATGTCGACGGCGCCAGCGGCGCATTCGTGTGGCCCTTCCTCTACCCGGACTCGAAATGGGACTTCCGGCTCGAGCAGGTCCGTTCGATCAACGTCTCGGGTCACAAGTACGGCCTGGTCTACCCCGGCATCGGTTGGCTGGTCTTCCGCGAGGAGTCCGACCTGGCCAAGGACCTCGTGTTCTACGAGAACTACTTGGGCAAGACCGACGCGACGTTCACACTGAACTTCTCCACAGGTGCGTCGATGGTGCTCGCGCAGTACTACAACTTCGTGCGGCTCGGTCGCCAGGGCTACACCTACGTCATGAAGATGATGCAGGAGAACGCCCGCGCTCTGGCAGACCAGCTGCGGAGCAGCGAACGCTTCGAAGTGATCGGGAGTGACCTCGAGCAGCTGCCGCTGGTCGCTTTCCGTCTCGCCGGCAAGCACGCCTACGACGAGTCCGACATCGCCTGGCAGCTGTCGGCCGAGCGGGGATGGATGGTGCCGGCATACACGCTCCCGCCCGACGCGGAGCGGGTGAAGATCCTGCGCGCCCTGGTCAAGGAGACGCTGAGCCGCGAGCAGGTCGATCGCTTGAGCCAGGACATTGCCGACGCGTGTCGCACGTTGGACGACAAGGGTGCGGCCCACGAGAACGAACGGACCCAGATCAAGCACGGCACCGGCTACTGACGCACTGTGAAGGTACTCAGGCGACCAGCTCCGCGATGCTCCGGGCCGTCAGCCACAGGCCGAGGAGCAGGGCGAGTGTGACGATCAGCTGCTCCTGGTGCTGCGTGAGCCAGCTCCGCAGGGCGTTCAACCGGGCGTTCGCGACCGCAGGCGCCCAGACCACGTACATCTCCATGAGGATCAGGCTGAGTGTGGCCAGCAGACAGTAGCCGGTCAGTGCGAGCCAATCGGCGAGGGTGGAGAGCTTGGCGTCGACGGCGGTCGCGGCACCGGCACCGACCAGTGCCCAGGGCTGCAGCAGCCATGCCAGGCCGGCTGCCGCAGCCGGGGAGGCGTTGTCGATCCGGGCGGTCCAGCGTGGCGGGCCATGCGGACGGGGCGGTCGGCGGTACCGGTGCGCGCCGTACAACACCAGTGCCAGGCCGACGGCGAGTTTCGCACAGACCGCGGCAGTCGAGGGCGCGCTGTGACGGGCCGGGGGCTGACCGCCGGTCAGCAGCATCACGCAGGCGATGACCGCAATCAGGTTGGCCAGCCACGACAACAGGAACGCCAGGCCCTGGCGAACGCCGTGCCGCGAGGAGAGCAGCAGGATGAAGGCGCTGTTGTGCAAAGGCCCCAGGGTGACGGCCGTACCGATCACAACCAGGTCGAGGACCATCGGATCAGCCGCTCCTGGATGTCAGGGCCGCGTGCCATCTGGGAACGGGCGGATTGGCCGGCAGAGTGAGGCGGTGCTGCGGTGCCGAATCCCGACTTTGCAGGCGGAGGTCCGGGTGGTCAAGCAGGCCACACCCGCGTGGCGGCACTGCCGTGCCCGGCGGGCTCCCGGGCGAGCGTGACCTGGGAACGCCGGGGGACGGTGCGGTCCTCTACTGGTAGGGCCGCGACCGGCCTCCGATACCCTGACGGTCGGCGCACTCCGCGACGGCTCGATGGGCCGGATCCGCGAACGCCCGCTCCACCGACTGGCGCAGAAGCTCCAACTGAGCTTCCACAGCTGGATGTTGCGCTGACGGAAGGCTTTCGCGAAGGCCGTCGAGCAGGGCGCGCAGTCGTCGGCAGACCTGCATGGAGGTTGCCCCGTAGTCGCGGATCTCGGAGACGGCGAGCTGCAGGTAGTCCTCCCAGTCACGTCCGTGCAGGACGAGACGAGGCCGGCCACGGTCGTCCGCCATCACGTAGCGGCCCCGCAGTTGCGCGCTGCCGGCCACGGTGAGGAACGACTCGATGTGATTGAGCACCTGAACGGCTGTCGTGGGGTCGTTGACCGCCGGGGAGAGGGCACGGATGGCGATGTCCACCAGAACCCGCAGGGCGAAGGCGGGGTCCTGCTCGATGGTGCGTTCGGCGCCCAGGGCGATGAGACCGGTCACCTGCTGGGGGTCGGGCGCGGACGTACCGCCGTGGACCTCGACGAGTACGGCGCCGGGAGGGACGTAGTCTCCGATGAGGTGGGGCACGACGAACGTGCAGTCGTGGCGCACCCCCGCGGTCACCAAGCCGGCCACGTTGAATGCCTGGATGGCCCCGCCGTCTGCAGAGCGGATGAGCGTCACCGGTCCGCGGGCCGTCACGGCCTCACCGTCGTGCCGCGCGGACGCGTGGAGTGTCATGGCCCCGCGGGCGAAGACACCTTCTCCCATGCGCCCGACGAGGTCGGCGATGGCCACCGGCCTGAGGTTGTGCGTGAAACGATTGAGATAGACGAGCAGCAGCAGGAGGCTGACAGCCACAGCCGCTCCGGCGAGGGTGACTCCGAGGTCCGGTACCGAGTCCGACTCGATGCTGCGCAGCAGGGAGAAAGCGAACGCGAACGTCCCGGTGAACGTGGCAAGGACGGTTTTCTGCAGTCGGTCTCTGTACCAGAGGCGCATATACCGCGGGGACAGTCCTCCGGTCGCCTGTTGGATGACGAGCACACCGATCGTCACGACGAATCCGAGCAGTGCCACCATCGCCCCGACGATGGAACTGAGCACGCCGCTCGCGGTGGTCGCGGAGTAACGCCAGCCGCTCGGCGGCCAGTCCGCCCCGTCGGCGGCAATGGCCAATTCGGCGAGGACGACGCCCAGCACCATTCCGAACAGTGGCGCGATCCACAAGCTGGCTTTTGTGTACTGCCGCATTCGGAATACAGAGGCCCAGGACATCATTCTGCGCATGCCCGTACCCTTTCCCTCGGCCGGGAGGGCCTTCGTTGCAGGTACGGCCACCGTATGGCACTGATCGGAAGCGTGCAGCGACACGGCACCAGCAGTTCGGCTGCTGACTTCGTTCAGCAGGACCGACGGGACCTTCTTGCGTACGCTGGATGGGTGAACCACCGCTGAGGATTCTCGTGCAGCGTTTTCGCCGCTCGGTCGGCGCCCCTTGGGTGAAAGCAGGCTTTTGATGAATGCTTACCCGTTGATCGAAAACCATGGCTTGATCGGCGATCTGCAGACAGCGGCCTTGGTGACCACTGACGGCACCATCGACTGGTTCTGCTGTCCGCGATTTGATTCACCCAGCGTGTTCGGCGCTCTGCTGGACTGGGAAAAGGGTGGGCACTTCACTGTCCGGCCCGCCGACACGACCTACGCGACGAAGCAGTTGTACTTTCCCGACACGGCAATCCTCGTCACGCGCTTCATGACGGAGTCCGGCACGGGCGAAGTGGTCGACTTCATGCCGGTGACCGGCGCCGCCGCAACCGACCGCCATCGCCTCGTCCGCATGCTGCGCTGTGTGCGTGGCCATATGACGTTCGAAGGAGACATCGCACCCCGGTTCGACTACGGCCGCGCACCGCACGAACTGCACATCACGGAGCACGGCGCGGTGTTCGCCTCTGAGGGACTGGAACTGGCCGTGCACGCCGTCCGCGAGCCGGAGGACGAGCGGTTGCTGAACCTGCTGTCGGGTGACCGGGATCTTCACTTCACCCTGCCCCTGCGGGCCGGACAGCAGCGCGGCGTCGTCCTGGAGTCGTCGCCGGACGGGCCGCCCCATGAAATCCGTGTCGCGGAGTTCCAGCAGCTCCACGAGGAGACGATCCGCTTCTGGCGGTCATGGCTAGCCCAGTCCCGTTACTCGGGCCGGTGGCGCGAGGCGGTGGAACGCTCGGCCGTGACGCTGAAACTCATGACCTATGCGCCGAGCGGGGCCCTGGTCGCAGCCCCAACGGCGGGCCTGCCGGAGCAGTTGGGCGGCGAGCGCAACTGGGACTACCGGTTCACCTGGATCCGGGATGCCTCCTTCTCGATCTACGCCCTGCTGGGCCTGGGGTTCAAGGAAGAGGCGACGGCGTTCATCAGCTGGCTGCGCGATCGCGTGAGGGAAGAGGCCGGGGGGAACTCCGATACGGGACCGCTGAACATCATGTACCGGGTCGACGGCTCTTCCGACCTGGTGGAGGAGACCTTGGAGCGCTGGGCGGGGTACGAGGGCTCCGCTCCCGTCCGCATCGGCAACGGGGCCGCGGACCAGATGCAGATGGACATCTACGGCGAGGCGCTGGACAGCATCTACTTCGCGCACCAGCACGGAATCCAGCTCGACACCAAGGGCTGGACCGCACTGCACACACTCCTCGACTGGCTGGTCGACCACTGGGACCAGCCCGGCGAGGGACTGTGGGAGACCCGCGGAGGACGCAAGGACTTCACCTACGGCCGGGTGATGTCCTGGGTCGCCTTCGACCGCGCCCTGCGGCTTTCCTCCGCGAGCGGCCGTCCGGCAGCCCGCGGGCGCTGGGCGACCGAACGTGACCGCATCTACGAACAGGTACTGACACAGGGATGGGATCCGAAGCACGAGGCTTTCGTGCAGCACTACGGCAGCGATGTCCTGGACTCTTCGCTGCTGCGGATGCCGACGGTCGGCTTCATCACTCCGGACGACCCGATGTGGAGCTCCACGCTCGACGCCATGGACCGCGAGCTGGTCAGCGACAGCCTGGTCTACCGCTACAACCCGGAGGCGTCGCCCGACGGACTGAGCGGCTCCGAAGGGACCTTCTCCCTGTGCACGTTCATGTACGTCGATGCCCTGGCGCGGGCCGGGCGGACCGATCAGGCACGGCTCGTACTGGAGCAGATGCTCACGTACGCCAACCACCTGGGTCTGTACTCCGAGGAGATCGACCTGACAGGGCGGCAGCTCGGCAACTTCCCGCAGGCTTTCACCCACCTCGCGCTGATCGATGCGGCCATCACCCTGGACGCGACGCTCAACCGGGCAGGTGAGGGCGCGAGGTAGCCCGGGGGCAGCCGGTGAGGCTCACTGCCGGGGAAGGGCGGCGCCGAGCAGTACGACGCTGTCGCCTTCCTGCGGCGTGATCGGCTCCTTGCCGGTCACCGGTTCGAGCCGGCGGTTGGCCCGCACCACGAAGAGTACGTCGTGGCCTGCGGGCACCGGGGCGGAGGCGGGCTGGACCAGGAAGCGGGCTCCCGCCTCGTAGCGCGCTGCCAGGGCGTGCCGGACGAGTGAACTGCCGAAGAGGATGGCACCGCCGGTGTAGGGGGCGACTACGCCGTGGCTTTCGTGCGGAGGGCCGACCCGGTAGACAGGGCCCTCGACGTTGTCCTGCATCACGACCGAGGCGAGGGCGTTGAAGTCGTCGTCGTCGGTGGCGAGGATCACGGTGGTCACCCCTTCCAGCCGTGCCCCGGGGTTGGTGGCCGTGGCCAGCAGATCGCCCCTGGCCAGCTGGATCCCCGCATCCTTGATCCTTTGCCGCTCCGCGTCGAGCCCTGCCCACATCAGCACGTCGAGTCCGGCGGATCGCAGGCACCGCCCCAGGTCGACCACCCAGGGCTCGCCGCCCACCAGGAGGATGCGTGTGCCCGACGGTTTGACGACGGCCAGTCGTCGGGCCACCGGGACCGCGGTCAGCGCGTACAGCAGGACGGTTCCCACGATCACCAGGAAGGTGACCGGAAGGATCCTGGAGGCGCCGTTCACCCCTTCGTCGACGAGGCCGGCGGAGAAGGCCGACGCCGTGGCGGCGGCGACGATGCCGCGCGGGTCCATCCACCCGATGAAAGCCCGTTCTCCTGGGGTCAGGCCCGAACGTGCCGTTGCGGCGAAGGCCACAAGGGGACGCACCACCAGTACGAGGATCGCGACCAGAGCGAGGGACGGGAGCAGTACGGGGACCAGGGAGGACGGGGTGACGGTGGTCGAGATGGAGACGAACAGCAGGCCGATGATCAGCTGGACCAGGGTCTCGAAGAAGGGCCGGCGAGCGGGCATGTCGAAGCCGCGGGTGTTGGTGACGGCCAGTCCTGTGACGATCGCGGCGATGAGTCCCGTGTCGTCCCGGACGATGTCGCAGCCGGCCGACACGGCGATCACCGTGGCGAGTTGCGCAAGCGTGCCCAGCGTCTCGCCGAGGCGCAGGACGCGCAGCGTCCACCACAGCAGCATCGCGCCCACGGCTCCGCCGATCAGGCCGACGGCAAGACTGATACCGAACTGGCCCAGCTGGTAGCCCCGGCCGATGTCGACCTGGTGGGCCGACGCGATGGCGTGGAAGGTGAGAGCGCCGAGAATGCCGCCGATCGGGTCGGTCAGCGTTCCTTCCCAGATCAGGATGCGTCGGACCTTGTCGTTCGGCCGTACGTAGTCGAGCAGCGGGCCTACGACTGTCGGCCCCGAGACGACGAGGATCACACCGAGCATCGCGGCCACCCGCAGCGGCATGTCGAACATGGCGGGTGACACCGCGGCGGTGACCAGAAACGTCACCAGGACCCCGTACAGCAGCAGTCTGCCCACGATCCACCGCGTCCGACCGGTCAGGTTGCGCAGATTGAGGCCCAGACCGGCGTCGTAGAGGATCACCGCCACGGCCAGGGACACCAGGGCGGAGAAGTTCGCCCCCATCAGCTTGTCGGGGTGGACGACATCGGTGAGGGCACCGGCGGCGAATCCGGCGGGCAGCAGCAGGATCAGGGCGGGTACGCGCAGCTTGCTCGCCAGAATCTGTGAGCCGGTGGCGAGCACCACGGTCAGCGCGAGTCCGAGGAGGATCTGGTCGTCGGTCACGGCGCCTCCTCGCGGAACGCCGCCCGATCGGATGAGACCGTGAGCCGGGGCATCAGACGGTGCCTGCCGTGCCGTCGCCGTCCGGACCGCTTTCCTTGCGCAGGTCGGCGTCGGTGAGTGCTTCCAGTTCGCCGTGGGTGTCCAGCCAGTACAGCAGGACGACCGCCGGCACGATGAAGACCAGGGCCACCAGGCTGACCACCACGAGCCAGGTCAGCGTGCCCGACGCGCCCGCTCCGTCGGCCACGGTCAGCGAGGTGGGGATGAGGTAGGGACGCTGGGCCATGCCCCAGGCGATGACACCGGAGGCGACGGCCCCGACGGCGGTGACGCGGACCCAGTTGCCCGGTGTCCGCAGCATCAGCCAGGCCGTGGCGAGCGCGGCCACGCCGGCGATGACGGCGAACAGCAGCCCGACTCCGTGGGTGAGCCCGTGCGAGACGTGCGGGGCGTCGTCGGCGAGGACGAACAGGGTGATCACCGCGAGGACGGCCAGCACGACGAGACTGGCCAGCGCGCGCCGCCGGAAGTAGCCGATCAGATCGAAGGCTTCGAACCGGCGGGCATCCCCGAAGAGAAAGACCGCGCCGAGGAAGGCCGTCGTAGCGATGGCCAGCAGACCGATCATGAGCGAGGTGGGGCTGGACCACGCGTCCGCCGTTGCCTCGGTGCCGGCGGCCACCCGGCCGGAGGCGACCGCGCCGACGGCGGTGCCGAGAAAGAACGGTGTCACGAGCGAGGACACGGCGAATACGGCGCCGTAGAGGCGTCGGCCGACCAGCCGGCGGCTGGACTTGCGGAAGGCGAAACCGGCACCGCGCAGGACCAGGCCCACGGCCGCCAGGGCCAGGGGCAGCCACAGCGCGGAGAACACGGTCTGGAAGAACGAGGGGAAGCCGGTCCACAAGATGATGAACACGAAGATCAACCAGACGTTGTTGACCTCCCACACGGGCGCCATGGCATGGTCGATGAGCCACCGCGGGCGCTTGCCGCGGTCCGCGCCCCCGGCGGTGAGGTCCCAGAATCCGGCCCCATAGTCCGTTCCGCCGGCGCTGGCGTACGCGGCGACGGCGAGCAGCAGCACCACTGCGACCAGGTCGGCGGTCACGGTCGGCCGTCCTCGGACGGGGCGCTTCCACTTCTGGTGGTGGCGTCGCCGCCGGGAACAGGTACCCGCGGCCCGTAGGGGCCGTCCGCCTCCGGCGCATGGGCCGGGTGCCAGGACGCCTGCTGTTCGTCGGCGAGCCGCCAGCGGGTGCGCATCTTGAGCAGGACGCCGAGAAGCGAGCCGAAGATGAACAGGTACACCACGATCACCACTCCGAGCATGATCCACAGGGTGGTGGAACGGGTCGAGGTCACCGCCTCCGCGACCTTCATGTTCTGGTACACGATCCAGGGCTGGCGCCCCACCTCGGTGGCGATCCAGCCGCTTTCGACCGCCACCACGGAGGCGACGCCCGCGCACGCCGCGCTGCGGTAGAACCACCTGGAGGCCGGGAGCCTGCGGTGCCGCAGCCAGACCAAGCCGTACCACAGAGCCAGCAGCACCAGGGCGGACCCGACGCCGACCATGATGTCGAAGGCCCAGTGGGCGATGGTCGCCTGCGTGGCCGTCGGCCGTTCGTCGGCCGGAACGGAGGTCAGCCCGACCACCTTGGTGTTCGGGCTGAAGCCGGCCAGGAAGGAGTCGAGCAGCGGGATCTTGATGCCGCCCGAGACGGATCCGTCCGGGTGCAGGCGGCCGAAGATGTACTCCGGTACCCGCGTGTCGGTCTTCCAGACGATCTCCATCGCGGCGAACTTCACCGGCTGCTTGTGGAACACCGACCGGGCGATCGCGTCACCCAGGACGAACTGGACGGGCGTGGCGACCGCGGCGAGGGTGAACGGTACGGCGAAGCCGAGCCGGTGGTAGCGGTCCCGGCGGCCGCGCAGCCAGCCGACGGCGTAGACCCCGGCCACGATGTACCCGGCCGTCAGCAGCATCGCCACAACGAAGTGCCAGTACTGCGGCCCGAACATCGGCGTGAAGATGGCCTTCCACACGTCCACGTCGACCGGATCGCCGTCGGCGTTCAGGGAGAAGCCCTGGGGCGTGTTCATCCAGGAGTTGGCGGCCAGGATGCCGAACGCCCCGAGCAGGGCGGTGATCGGCAGCGGCAGCCCGATCAGGAAGTGCGTACGGGGCTTCAACCGGCGCCATCCGTACAGGTAGATGGCGATGAGCACGGCTTCGAGGAAGAACGCCCATGCCTCGACACCGAACCCGATGCCGAAGACATCACCCCACCTGCCCATCAGACCCGGCCAGAGCAGGCCGAACTCGAAGGAGAGCACCGTGCCGGTGACCACACCGACCGCGAACTGGACCGCCATGACAGCCGACCAGCGCCTCGCCAGCAGGAGGGCGGTGGCGTCGTTGCGGCGCAGCCCGAGGTAGTGCATGACCAAGGTGATGAGAGGAAGCGCCACCCCCAGGGGGACCAGGATGATGTGGGAGGCCAGAGTGAAGGCCATGAGTTCCCGGGCGGGCAGCAGCTGAGCGGGTGCATCCGCGAGCAGATGGACCGAAGGGTGCATGAGGGCCTTCACTGTTCAGGACGTACAGGAGAGGGTCAGCCGCCGGTGGCGACGCCGGCATCGCGGTTGATCGGCGTCCGGATGGCCCGGAAGGCAACCGCGTTGATCCGGATCCCGTGCGGGGCAATTTCCAGGGGAGGGTCGCCTTCATCACCCGGACGTCCCCATGATCCACGACCCCTGTCTCCTAGCTGCGCGACTCCTGGGCCCGGCCGCACCCGGCCCGGCACAAGGGTCAAGCAATCACCTGCTGAAGGAGAGCTGGCGTTGGGCAAGGCGCAGTTGGGCCATCCGGCGGGACTTTTCGCCCGGTCGGACCAGCGGCACCGGACGCCGGCTCAGCTCAGGCGTTCCAGGAGGTGGTCGCCCACTCGCAGAGCATTGGCGATGGCGGTCAAAGAGGGGTTGACCGCACCGATGCTGGGGAAGAAGCTCGTGTCGACGACGTACAGGTTGTCGAGGTCATGGGCCTTGCAGTTGACGTCGAGGGCGGAGGCAGCCGGGTCGGCGCCGAAGCGTACGGTGCCCGCCTGATGGGCGGTGGCACCGATCGGCATTCCCTTGTGCAGGTAGATGCTGCGGGACAGCAGCCGGTGTTCATGCATGCCCAAGCGGCCGAGCATGCTCTGCAGTTTGTGCCTCAACCGCTTCAGACCCTCGACGTTGTTCTTCTCGTCGAGGAGGAGGTGGATGCGGGCGTCACCGTCCACGGTGACCCGGTTGCCGGGTAGCGGTAGATCCTCGCCGCACAACCAGAAGTCGACGGCGTGATGGGCCAGCACCTCGAACGGCATGTCGGGGGCGACCGCGCCCGCCCATCGAGGGGCTTCACCGTGAATCTGCTCGGCGTCCGACTTGCCCAGCATCTGAATGCCACCCAGCGGGAAATCCCAGTCGTCCGCGCCGAGATACCAGTCGTTCAAGGCCAGGGTCTTCTGGAACTGGGTGTCGTTGGGTTCCTTCGAAATGGCCATCAGAGCAAGGTTGTTGTGCCGCATGTAGAAGCGTCCGACCACGTCGGAGCTGTTCGCCAGCCCTGCGGGGTGGTGGTCGTTGGCCGAAGCGAGCAGAAGGGCCGCCGAGTTGACCGCGCCGCAGGAGACGACCACGACGTCCGCCGCGAAACGGACTTCCGAGCCGTCCGCGAGCCGGCCGACGACCGCATTGACGCTGCGCCCCGTCGCGTCGGTCTCCAGCCTGACGACGTGCGTATTGGTGATCATCTCGACATTGGGGTGTCGCAGCGCCGGCTCCACACAGATGACCTCGGCGTCGGACTTCCCGCGCACCAGGCAGGGAAAGCCGTCCACCCGGTTGCACCGGATACACGCGCTGGAATGGGTGGCCCGTCCATTGCCGTCCTGGCTGAGATTGACTCCGATCGGCAGATGGAAGGGGCGCAGCCCCAGCTTCTCCAGGTCGTCGCTCAACTGCTGGATACGCGGTTCGTGCTCCACCGGCGGGTAGGCGTACTGCGCGCTCACCGGACCTTCACCCGGGTCCTCGCCGTGCCGTCCATGAACGAGATAGAGGTGCTCGGCCTGGGTGTAGTAGGGCTCCAGGTCCTCGTACCGGATCGGCCAGGCCGGCGAAATACCGCCGTGATGGCGGATTTCACCGAAGTCCTCGGGGCGTAGCCGGAAAAGGGCGGCCCCGTAGAACTTGGTGTTCCCGCCGACGTAGTAGTTGACCTCGGGCGGGAATTCGTTGCCATGCTGGTCGAGCCAGAATTCCGGAGCCCGGTACTTGCCCTTCACGAACACGGCGGTGGAGTCCCAGTTGTCACGTTCACGCGGCAGGTGGTCGCCGCGTTCGATAAGGAGCACACGCTTGCCGGACGGAGCGAGCCGGTGGGCGAGCGAGCCGCCGCCGGCGCCGGTCCCGATGATGATGACGTCATAGCGGGGGGAGTCACCCACGGCGATCACCGTCCTTGCGCTCACGGCCCTGCCCTGTGCCGGGACCTGTCACTCCGCAGTGCGGAGATCCTGCCAACCCACCCCCATCCGAACGTATCCGCCCTTCCGGTGAGCGGCGACCGGGGCGTGGGCGCCTCCGCTTTGCGGTCACAAGCACATCAAGGATTCGATCCACTGGATGAGCCGCGGCAGGAGGCATGGACCTGGGGTGATGCCCGGAGTGCCACATCGGCGAGTGCCCTGCGAGCAGTAACTCCTAGTGACCACCGCTAGGCACCTGACGAGCATGAGGATGGGGTTGCCGGAGCAGAGGCCGAAAGATTGTTTCCACCACTTTGCACATCATCTTCAAGCGGCGTGATTGGCTCTGGGTAGTCACCGGCCGAGCCGCTACGAACCCAGCTTGCGGGGCGGGGTCAGCCCAGCTTCTCGTGGGCGGCGTTGAGGAAGATGTTCATGGGTTCGCGTAGGTGGTTCCACGCGGCTTCGGGCTCACCGAGGTCCTCCCACAGGACGTGATGCACGGCGCTCGCGTAGTCCCAGGCGAGTTGGTGGAGCTTCGGGCCGACAAGGACGAGGATCATCCGCTCGCAGATCCAGAGGCGTTCGACGAGGGCCCGCTCGGCGGCGAGCCACTCGGATGTGCGGCCAGAGAACCAGTCGGGTGCCTCGTAGCGTTCCTCGGCGAGGCGTATGCCTTGCTGCGTGAGCTGGATGAACTCCCTTATCGCGTCGAGCCGTTCGGCTCGGCGGGCCTCGGCCAGTTGCGTGGCCTGGCGCTTGTCCTCGGTGCGGGCGGCCTGGCGTGCGGTGGTGAACTGGGCCAGGTAGGAGATGCCTCCGCCAAGTACGACACCGATCAACGACGCCCAGAGCTGATTCACCCGTTCACGTTAGCCTCCGGGCGGGTGGTGTTCGCGGGCCAGGTTGCGCGGAGATGCCATGGCGCGTGGTGCGGTGGCGGTTGCGTTGGCCTGCTCCGCGTGCGGGAACGCGATCCCGGTGACGGCGGCGGCCTTGATCCGGCGGATCCCATCACGGCCGGGCGCAGAGGCCGTTCGATGAGGGGCCGGAAGACGGTGATCTCGTTGGTCTTGCCGTCGGCCCCATTGACGTTGGCCGCTGCAGCGTGGCCTGATGCTCACGCAGGAACAGGAAGGGGGGACCTGCGTTGTCGACGCTCCCGAGGACGTACCGGATCCCGACGAGCATGACCAGGTACACGATCTTCGCAGCGGCCGTGACCTCTGGGGTGATCTACCTGGTCCCCTGGGGCATGGGCGTTCCCGGCTCGACAACGACCGCAATCACGATTGCGGGTCTGGTGGCCATTCTCATCGTGGTCGTCCGGGTTCTGCGGCTGGGCACGGTCGTGGCCGCGGACGGCGTCACCCGCCGAGGCTTTCTTGCCGACCGGCACCACCCATGGTCGGACATCTACGAGCTTGAGGTGTTCGACCGGCAGGTCGTCCACGTGGCGTACGGCTTCCAGGTCACCTCGCGCTACGTGGTCACCGTCGCCGTCGGTCAGCGGCGCCGACGCAATACCCTGCTGTTCCTCGACGAGCGTGGCTTCACCAGTGCCGACCTGTTCCGCGCGGAACTCGATACCGTCGCCGCGTTGTGGGATCAACAGCGCGAGGCATGACCGATGAGTTCAACTCCATCTGAGGGCAAGGCTGAGCACGACTCGCTCACCGCCAACCGTTGACCGTCTGGGGGCCCGCGCCTCGCAGACCTGCCCTCGGCCGCGAGGTGTCCGCGCATGCCGACACGGTTGGCGGTGGTGCGGTCGAAGAAGGCGGGTCAGCCGGTGGAGGCATCCTGCCAGGGGCCGCAGCTCCACGGAGTACCTCCGGCGCCGTCCTGGAGGCAGGCGCGGATATAGATGATCCTGTTCTCAGGCAGGGAGAGGTTCCAGGTCTTCGTGTTTCCCGCGCCGTTGGGGTTGTAGTACGAGTTCACCGTGGACGAGCCGCTGTAACGCCACTGGGCCGTGGCGCCGTGGCCGTCGGCATTGTTGTCCTCGGAGGTGAGGATCTCGCCGGTGCTCTCGAAGTACGTGAACGAGTCCAGGCCGCTGCTCCCCGCTGAGTAGAGCCTGGCGGACGCCGGGGTCGCCACCATCGCGACCACTGCGCCGCTGGTCGCGATCACGCCGGCCATCGTCACGAGATTTCTTCGGACACTGCCCATGTAAGTGAACCCCACCCATATTCGAACTGACTTGCAGGACGAGGGTGAAAGTATCACTGGGGGAACGTCAGAAGATCCGTCTACGCCAAGGAAGTTGACCTGTCGGCCAGCCACGGACGAGGCGAGAACGCCCCGGCGGCCGCACCGTACCGCCGGGCGGCAGGATCAGCCGGCCGGCCTGACAAGTGCCGCGTCCATCCGCGACGGTGTCTTCCTGCCGAGCTTGAAGTCGTGGGTCTCGCCGACGCCTTGACGGCCTCCTTCAAGCACGAAGCTGTCCGTCCAGGCAGGACGGATCTCCCGCCAGCCCGTCGAGAGGTGAACCCGGGGACGAGGTCGACCTCCTGTTCTCGACCTTGGTGATGTCGCCACCGTCCCCTTCGAGGTCCGGCCGGCCGCAGCCCCCACAGGAGCCCCGGGGGAATCTGCCCTGACAACACCAGGCCCCGAACGGTGCCGGGGCGCGCCCTGGTAGCGACACCAGCGGGGCCCAGCGCCGCGCTGGAAGGCTCGATCGCCGCGTTCGCGGACCGGGGTGAGATCGATGATGACGGTGGCGAACTTGTCCCCGCGGCGGGTGTGGCGCCACGCATGCTCATCCACGCCTAAGACTTGGACACCGTCGAAGCGGCGGGTCGGGTCGGCGATCAGCAGCTGGCGGCCGGTCGCCAGGACGGCGTCATTGACGGTGTGTCAGGACACACCGAGCCCGGCGGCGATCCGGGCGATCGACATCCGGTCGATGACGACACTCGTCAACGCCCACATGACCGCCTGCGTCGAGAGCTTCACTGCCACAGGCGTGGCACCAGTCATCAGGGTCGACCAGTCGACAGAGCAACACGGCGTGGTCGGGATGCAACTGTTGGCCGACCACTTCCAAGCCGAGGCCATCCAGCCGGCAGAACGTCGTCAGGTCAGCAGGGCAGAAGGTGGCGTCACGCACGAGCCCAGGGTGCAACCGCTGATGATCGTCCGGTGGCGTTGGGTCGATCAAGCGCGGTCGTGGAGCGTGACCTGGTAGCCGTCGGGGTCGGCGAAGGTGAAGGTCCGACCGAAGGGACCGTCGATCGGTGCGGAGACGATGGTGCGACCGTCGGCGACGAGCGCGTCGTGGATGGCCTGGACGTCGGTGGCGTGGAGCCAGATCGCGGCACCGATGCCGGGCTGAGCGATGGATGCGAGGTCGGTGCCGGGAATGACGTCGCGGAGTGCGAACGCGATCGGCTTCGTTCCGAAGACGACGGCGTGCGGAGGTCCGGCCGGCGAGCGGACGAGGCCCAGGTACTGCTCGTAGAACGCCTGTGAAGCGTCGAGGTCGCGCACTTGGAGCGAGATGAAGTCGGGGCCGGTGGCGGGCATGGTGACACTCCTTCCATTCGTGTCAGTTTTCTGACATGCGGGAAACTATGTCAGAATGCTGACATGAGTCAAGAAGGTGTCGGCGTCGACCTGGAGACGTCACTGGGCTACCTGCTCAAAGAAGCGTCTAGCGCCCTCCGCGCGGCCATGGAGGAAGTGCTGCGGCCGCTCGGGATGAACGTGACGCACTACGCCTGCCTCGAGCTGCTGGCGCAACGACCGGGCTTGTCGAACTCCGAGCTCGCGCGGGGCGCGTTCGTGACACGGCAGACGATGAACGTGCTGCTCCAGGCCCTGGAACGAGACGGCTACGTGACCAGGCCTGCGGAGGCACCCGTCGGGAAGGCGCTTCCCACGCGGCTCACGCCTCGTGGCCGACGACGCCTCGAGAAGGCGAGCGCAGCCGTCCGGTCCGTCGAGGCCAGAATGCTGGCCGGCCTGACCGAGTCCGAGCAGTCAGACGCGTTCCGGATCCTGCAGAGCATGATCCATTCCCTGCGCGGTGACAACGAGGGTGCATAGCTCGTTCCGCGGCGCACGTCTCGTCGCGCTCGGACAGGAGTGCGGCCGAGCCTGAAATCCGTGACGGCGACCTCGAAACCCGACGGACCCCGACCGGCCTCACCCAGTAGCAGGAGCCCGGCCGCGACCAGGGGCACCCTGCCGGGCGGGATGGTGGGCGCCTTCTGTGAGATGACCTGGCACCAGGCCAATCCGGCTGGCTAGGGCGTCCGACATCAGGCTCTGGCACAGATCTTGGGGAGCCGTCACGGCGGGTCCCTGACGCAGCATCTTCCACACCCTGGACGACGTGCCCGGCCTGGATCTGCCCTGCGGGCGGTCCGGGAGGAGGACGGTGAGGGACATCCGGGGGCACGCTAGGCTGCGGTTCTTCGGCGGTTGGGGGCATGGCATGTGGCAGCGGGGGATACGGGTGGTCGTGCTTGGCACGGCCCTGGTGGTCCTCGCCGGCTGCGGTTCCAAGACCGCCGAGACCGATGAGACCGATGAGGAGGCGACAGGCGTGGCCACGGCCTCCGCCTGGACGCTCGCCGCTCCGATTCGCATCGACGGTGTCCGTACCGCCGACGGCGGCCGGTCTCTGGTGGTCGATTCCGAAGTGCCCGACGGGGCACGCGACTGTGTGCGCAGCCTGCGCGGGGAGCTCGACACCGTCGAGCACGGCACGGTGTACGTGAAGGTCACGTACGAGACCCGTTCCCAGGACCAGGACTCCGGCTGCACCGGCACGCGGCAGGTCAAAGCGACGGTGAAGCTGGGCGAGCCCCTGGGCTCCCGCAGGGTCATGGTGAACAGCATGGACGTGTACACCTCCGTCGGTGCCACGCCACCCGCCCTGCGGCAGTGCGGTGAGAACGGCTGCGACCCCACGCCGCCGCGTTGCACCTCGTCCTCGTACCGGCAGGCGGTCAACGACACGGACATCCCCAAGCACACGAGCTGGGAGGAACGCGGCTGCGACGACACGTGGCTGGTGCTGGACCTGTCGACCCGGATGGGGCCGGTGTGCGGTGACGGCGCCGACGGATGCCCCTCCTCCGGTGTCTCCCAGCGCTGGTTCTACCGGGCCGATTCCTCGGGCTGGCGGCCGGTGGCCACGAACGGCGATGCTGGGTGCGTCGGCATCCACAAAATCCTGCCGGAATTGCCCGAGCACCTCTGTGCGTCACTGCCGCGGCTCGACCGCGGCTGATCCCCCGAGCCTGCGGCCGCTTGGTTACTGGAGCAGGATCATTTTGCGGACGCTCCGACGCCGGCCTGCTGGAACAGGTGCTTCGCACGGCCGCCACGCTGGAGGCGACGCCGTTCCACGATCCTGCACTGGTCGCGACGTTCGGCTTCCCGGACATACTCGCGCACCGACCCACCAAGGGATGCAGCGCGGAAGTCTGCCGGTTTCGCCACCCAAGTCGCCGCCCTGACCCGCACGTTCGCCTGGATTCAGTCCGCCGTCGCAGGATCAATCGCGCCCGAACCGTTGACGCACCGACCGGGCTGCCCTTCATAATCGGGCACTCGATGTCATCGATGACACAAGTCAACGATGACACCCGGGCGGCGGCGTGGACGACGGCGCCGGCCGGGGCGTTACTTTCGGTCCGTCCGCGCCGGGGCCGCAGTCACCGCTGCGCGGACGGCCGCGCGACAAGGAGACACCATGAGCTCTGCACGCGTATCCCGGCATGCCCGCATACGGTTGATCGCGGCGGTGGCGACCGTCTGCGCCGTGTCCGCCGCCCCGCTCGCCCCCCAGGCCGTCGCCGCCGACACCCCGCCGTACACCGAGACCTACAGACCCCAGTTCCACTTCACTCCGGAGAAGAACTGGATGAACGACCCCAACGGGCTCGTGTACTTCAAGGGCGAGTACCACCTCTTCTACCAGTACAACCCCAACGGAAACACGTGGGGCGACATGTCCTGGGGGCACGCGGTGAGCAGGGACCTCGTGCACTGGGAGGAGTTGCCGCTCGCCCTGTCGCACGACGACGAGGAGATGGTGTTCTCCGGCAGTGCGGTCGTCGACTGGAACAACACCACCGGGTTCGGCACGAAGAAGAACCCGCCCATGGTGGCGATCTACACCAGCGCCTACAAGGAGGGCGGCAAGCAGGCCCAGTCGCTCGCCTACAGCACCGACCGAGGCCGCACCTGGACCAAGTACCAGGGCAATCCCGTGATCGACATCGGCTCCACCAACTTCCGCGATCCCAAGGTCCAGTGGTACGCGCCGACCAAGAGCTGGCTGATGACGGTGTCGCTGTCCGCCGAGCACAAGGTGCGGTTCTACTCGTCCAAGAACCTCAAGGACTGGGACCTGCTCAGCGACTTCGGGCCCGCCGGTGCGACGGGCGGCGTGTGGGAGTGCCCCGACCTGTTCCCCCTCGCGGTCGACGGGGACAAGAAGAAGATCAAGTGGGTGCTGGTCGTCAACATCAACCCCGGTGGCATCGCCGGAGGTTCGGCCGCCCAGTACTTCGTCGGCGACTTCGACGGCAAGAAGTTCACCGCTGACGACAAGGGCACCTACACGCCGCCCACCGGCACGATGATGCAGGGCTTCGAGGGCACCGGCTTCGGTGAGTGGACGACGACCGGAACCGCGTTCGGCCAGGGGCCGGCCGGCGGGGCGGTGGACGGGCAGGGGGCCGTCACCGGCTTCGACGGCAAGGGCCTCGTCAACAGCTTCCACGGCGGTGACGGCAGCACAGGCATCCTCAACTCCCCCTCCTTCACCGTCGACAGCCCCTACCTGAACTTCAAGATCGGTGGCGGGCGGCATCCGCACGAGGCCGGAACCGTCATGGACCGGACTCCGCCCGAGGGCACGGTCCTCGCCGACTTCGAAGGCGGAACGTACGGCGACTGGACGGCGACCGGAGACGCCTTCGGCACCGCACCGGCCACCGGCACCCTCCCCGGCCAGCAGGGTGTCTCCGGCTTCCTGGGAGACGGCCTGGCCAACACCTTCCTGAACGGCGACTCCACCACCGGCACCCTCACGTCGCCCGAGTTCACCATCGACAAGAAGCACATCAACTTCCTCATCGGCGGCGGCAACCACCCGGCCGGCTCCGACAACCCGACCGCCGTCGAACTCCTCGTGGACGGCCAAGTCGTCCGCAGCGCCACTGGAAAGGACGCCGAGGCACTCAACTGGGCCTCCTGGGACCTCAGCGACCTCGCCGGCAAGAGGGCGCAGATCAGGATCGTCGACGACAACACCGGCGGCTGGGGCCACCTCAACGTCGACCACATCGTGCTCTCCGACACCCAGGCCGCGCGCGTCTCCCAGGAGACGTCCGTCAACCTGCTCGTCGACGGCAAGGTCGTCCGCAGCGCGACCGGCGCCGACAGCGAGACCCTGGACTGGGCGTCCTTCGACATGCGCCCGTACGAGGGCAAGCAGGCGCGGATCCAGGTCGTCGACATGAACACCGCCGGCTGGGGCCACGTCATGGCCGACCAGTTCACCGCCGCCGACAAGCCCGCCAAGTCCGTCGTACAGCGCGCCGACTGGGCCGACTACGGCAAGGACTACTACGCGGCGGTGTCCTGGGAGAACGCACCGGGCGGCAAGCGCTACATGATCGGCTGGATGAACAACTGGGACTACGGCCAGTCGATCCCCACCTCCCCCTGGCGCAGCGCGCAGAGCGTTCCCAGGGAGATGGCCCTGCGCACCGTAGACGGCCAGATCCGGCTGACCAGCAAGCCGGTGGGCAGCCTGGAGTCCCTCCGCCAGAAGCGCCCGGCCGCGACCGCGTACGGCGTCACCGTGAGGAGCACCTCCAAGCCCTTGATCGGCCCCGCGGCGAGGGGCAAGGCGCTCGACATCGAGGCGACCTTCTCCCTCAAGGACGCCGACCGCTTCGGCCTGAAGGTGCGCACAGGAACAGGCGGCGAGGAGACCGTCATCGGCTACGACACCACGACCCAGGAGCTGTACGTCGACCGCACCCGCTCCGGCGCCGGGGACTTCAACAGCACCTTCCCCGGCGTGCAGACCGCACCCCTGAAGGCCAAGAACGGCAAGGTCAAGCTGCGGATCCTGGTCGACTGGTCGTCCGTCGAGGTCTTCGGCGGCAACGGCGAAGCGGTGATCACGGACCAGATCTTCCCCGACCCCTCCAGCACCGGCGTCGAGGTCTTCGCCGAGGGCGGCACCGCCACCCTCGACCACATTCAGGCGTGGCAGTTGAGGTCCATCTGGCGGTGACGAGCCGGGAGCCGTGCGGCCTGGCCCCACCAGGCCTGGCCGCACGAACCCCGGTCGTTCAACGCCCGTTACGGATGCGTGGCCAGCGGATCGAGGAACGTCAGTGCCGAGGCGTCCTCCTCGATCAGCGGGGTGAGGGCGGCGTTGAACGGGGCGCCGTACGGGGCGTTCAGGTGTGCCTGGAAGGCGTCCTCGTCCCGGTACACCTCGAAGATCCAGTAGGCGCGCGGGGCGGACGCCTTGGTGTAGACGTCGAAGGCCAGGTTGCCTTCCTCTTCGCGCACCTTCAGGGCGTAGTCGCGGATCAGGCGGGCGACCTCGTCCTCCGCTTCCTCTCGGGCGGTGAACTCGGCGAGCAGGGTTTTCGTCACGGTTCCGTGTCCTTGTCAGTGGGTGGAGTCGCAGTGCTGCCTTCTCTTCGCGCGCGCCGGCAGAACGGGCACGTCGCGGGCAGTCGTTGAGCGGCTTCGGGCGGCCGACTGCCGGGGCGTTGCCGATTTGTGACGGGTGCAAGGCATTGACGTTGCCTGGAGGCGGAGTCCATCATCCTCGCCAAGAAGTGTCAACGATGACATAAGTCAACGATGACACCTCGGGACGGCATGCCCCGATGCCGGCCGCTCGCCCCGATCCCGCAGGAGTCGTTCATGTCACGCATCTCTCGTCTGCCTTCCCCCTTGCTCAGAGCTGCCGCGTGCACAGGCATCGCGGCGCTCACCCTGACCGCCTGTGGATCCGGATCCGAATCGGGCGCCGCGAGCACCGGATCGGGCAGCGTCAAGGTCGGTCTGATCACCAAGACCGACACCAACCCGTTCTTCGTGAAGATGAAGGAGGGCGCGGAGAAGGCCGCCAAGGAGAACGGCGTCGAACTGTCCACCGCGGCGGGCAAGTTCGACGGTGACAACGCCGGTCAGGTCACCGCCATCGAGAACATGGTCGCCGCCGGTGTGAAGGGCATCCTGATCACGCCGAGCGACTCCAAGGCGATCGTGCCCGCGCTCGAGAAGGCCAAGGCCAAGGGTGTCCTGGTCATCGCCCTGGACACCCCGACCGAGCCGGAGAGCGCGGTCGACGCACTCTTCGCCACCGACAACGTCAAGGCCGGTGAGCTGATCGGCGCGTACGCCAAGGCCGCCATGAAGGGCAAGTCGGCGAAGATAGCGACCCTCGACCTCGCGCCGGGCGTCTCCGTCGGCGTCCAGCGGCACGACGGTTTCCTGAAGGGCTTCGGTGTCAAGGAGGGTGACTCCTCCATCGTCTGCTCCCAGGACACCGGCGGCGACCAGGCCAAGGGCCAGACCGCGATGGAGAACTGCCTGCAGAAGTCTCCCGACATCAACGTCGTCTACACCATCAACGAGCCGGCCGCGCTGGGCGCGTACACCGCGCTGAAGGCCAAGGGCCGGGAGAAGGACGTGCTGATCGTCTCGGTCGACGGCGGTTGCACGGGCACCCAGGCCGTCAAGGACGGCAAGATCGCCGCGACTTCGCAGCAGTACCCGCTGAAGATGGCCGCCGAGGGCGTCAAGGCCGTCGTGACGTTCGCCAAGGACGGCAAGAAGGCGTCGGGTTACACCGACACCGGCGTCACCCTGGTCACCGACAAGGCGCAGGACGGGGTCACGTCCAAGGACACCGTCTACGGCCTGGAGAACTGCTGGGGCTGAGCCGCCACCCCCAACTGCCGTCGTAGCTGCCGCCGTTCGAAATCCCTCAGCGGGGCGGCCGTCCCCTCCTCCCCGCCCCGGGGACGGCCGCCCCCTCGTCCTCTTGCCGTCCGACAAGGACTGAGCCTCCCGTCCGACACGGACCGGCAAAGACTTCTGTCTTCCGACAAGGACCTCGCATGACTGCCACGTCCACGCCACCCTCCACGTCCAAGCCGTACGCCGAGCTCAAAGCACCGACCACGGCCCGCAGACTGCTCACGCAGCCGACCACCGGCCCGCTGGCCGCCCTCCTCCTGGCCTGTGTCTTCTTCTCCGTCTCGACCGACCAGTTCCTCACCGGCGGGAACTTCTCGCTGATCGTGCAGCAGGTCATGGTCGTCGGCACCCTCGCCATCGGCCAGACGCTGATCATCCTCACCGCGGGCATCGACCTGTCGTGCGGGGCGGTGATGGCGTTCGGCAGCATCATGATCGCCAAGATGGCGGCCGAAGGCTCCCTGCCCCCGCTCGCCGCGATCGCGCTGGGCCTGGTCGTCTGCGGCGGCTTCGGCCTGCTCAACGGGGCGCTGGTGCAGAAGATCCCGCTGCCGCCGTTCATCGTCACCCTCGGCATGCTCAACGTGGCGTTCGCGCTGACGCACATCTACTCCGAGGAGCAGACGGTCACCAACCTGCCCGGCCCGCTGACGGCACTCGGGCAGACCTTCCCGCTCGGCAAGACCGACATCACGTACGGCTCGCTGGTCACCATCGGCCTGTTCCTCCTCCTCGCCTACGCGCTGAGCAACACCGGCTGGGGCCGACACGTCTACGCCCTGGGCAACAGCCCGGAAGCGGCCCGGCTGAACGGCATCCGCACCTCCCGACTGACCATCGGCGTCTACACCGTGGCCGGCATCCTCTACGGCATCGCCGCCCTGCTGCTCATCTCCCGCACCGGCGTCGGCGACCCACAGGCGGGGCAGACCGACAACCTCGACAGCATCACGGCCGTGGTCCTCGGCGGCACCAGCCTCTTCGGCGGACGCGGCTCGGTCCTGGGCACGTTCATCGGCGTCCTCATCGTCGGTGTCTTCCGCAACGGCCTGCAGCTGATGGGCGTCGCCTCCGTCTACCAGACCCTCATCACCGGAGTCCTGGTGATCCTCGCGGTGACCGTCGACCAGCTCTCCCGGAAGAAGGCCCGATGACCACCACCACGCCGACCCCCGTTCTGCAGGCACGCGGTCTGGTCAAGCGCTACGGCCACGTCACCGCGATCGACGGAGCCGACTTCGACCTGCTGCCCGGCGAGGTCCTCGCCGTCATCGGCGACAACGGCGCCGGCAAGACGAGCCTCATCAAGGCCCTCACCGGCGCGGTGGTCCCTGACGCGGGCGAAATCCGCCTCAACGGCAAACCCATCACCTTCTCCGGTCCGCAGAGTGCCCGCGCCCACGGCATCGAGACGGTCTATCAGGACCTCGCCGTGGCCGCCTCCATGGACATCGCCTCGAACATGTTCCTCGGGCGCGAGCTGCGCCGCCCAGGCGTCCTCGGCAGCGCCTTCCGCATGCTCGACAAGAAGCGCATGCGTCAGGAGGCCGCCGAGCACATGGCGGACCTGAAGATCGGCCTGCGCTCGCTGACCCAGTCGGTCGAGACCCTCTCCGGCGGGCAGCGGCAGGCCGTCGCGGTCGCCCGCGCGGTCGCCTGGGCCCGCTCCGTCGTCGTCATGGACGAACCCACCGCCGCCCTCGGCGTCAAGGAGTCCGGACAGGTCCTCGACCTCATCCGCCGCGTCCGCGACAAGGGCATGCCGGTCGTCCTGATCAGCCACAACATGCCCCACGTCTTCGAGATCGCCGACCGGATCCACGTCCACCGGCTGGGCCGGCGCGCCGCCGTGATCAAGCCGTCCGACTACTCCATGGCCGAGGTCGTCGCCATCATGACCGGCGCCCTCGGCATCGACGAGGCCGGAGATACTGTCGTAGCCGATTCCGAAGCGGCGAAGGCCGCGGGAGTCCAGGCCAACTGACGACAGGACTGAAGCACTCACAGGTTCCGGCCGAGGCCGCGGCCGGAACCGACGAGACAGGAGACTGTTTCCTCCATGGCAGCGAACCGCCGCCCGACCATGGCAGACGTCGCCCGAGAAGTGGGCGTCAGCGCCAAGACCGTCTCCCGCGTTCTCAACGAGGACGGATATGCCTCGGCCGAGACCAGGGAACAGGTTCTGGCCGCCGTGGCCAAACTCGGCTTCCAGCCGAACCTCATGGCCCGCAACATCCGCGTCGGCGGCCCGGACACCACCATCGGCCTGGTCATCCCCGACCTCGCCAACCCCTTCTTCGGAGCCGTGGCCCGCGCCATCGAGGACACGGTCGGCGAACGCGGACTGACCCTGCTCATGGGTTCCTCCGCGGACGACCCCGACCGCGAACGCGCCCTGACGGACAAGTTCCTCGCCCGGCGCGTCAGCATCCTGATCGTCGTGCCGTCCGTCGGCGCCAACCACTCCCACCTCAAGTCGCACCGCACGGCGGGGCTGCCCATCGTCTTCCTCGACCGCCCCGGAGTCGGCCTGCCCACCGACAGCATCGTCAGCTCCAACCGTGCCGGGGCTCAGGACGGCGTCGCCCACCTCATCGCCCACGGGCACCGACGCATCGGATTCGTCGGTGACCTGCCCGTCAAGCTGTACACCCGCCGCGAACGCCTCGCCGGATACCGCGCGGCCCTGCAAGCAGCCGACCTCCCTTACGACCGCTCGCTCGTCGCCAACGCCCACGACCAGCCGGGCGCCGAGGCCGCGACCGCCCAACTCCTCGAACTGGCCGATCCCCCCACCGCCCTGTTCGCCGGCAACAACATCATGGCGCTCGGCATCGTCGCCGAACTCGCCCGCAGCAAGCGCAAGGACGTAGCCGTCGTCGCCTTCGACGACGTCGCCCTCGCCGAGGCGCTGGAACCAGCCCTGACCGTCGTGGCGCAGGACCCCGAAGAACTCGGCCGCAGCGCCGCGGCCACCGCCCTGGCCCGGCTCGACGGCGACCGCTCCCGGGCTCGCACCATCACCGTTCCCACCCGGCTGATCGTCCGCGGCTCGGGAGAGCAACCCGCCCCCAAGCCGTAGGGGGCTCGCCTCTAGCGTCACGGAAGAGTCCACCTTGTGCCTGCCCCAGCCGTAGCGGCATCCGTGATCCGCACGGGCGAGCGGTGGGATCACTCGATCGTGAGTTCTTCCCCTCGCGCACCCGGTGGGACGCGATGCTCGGAAGGACGGTGAGCGCCCGGGGCTGCCGGCGGCACGACGGATGAGGGAGTTGGCGTGACGCAAGAAGCGGGACGGCGCGGAGGCTTGGACAGCCAGGCGCTGCTGCTTGCTGCCGGGCTGGCCGATCTGGCGGTGAGCACGGCGGGTTCGGCCCTGGGGGTCGTGCGTGGGCTGCTGCGCCGGTCGGACGCCGCGGAGTTGGCGGCTCAGGCCGAGTACGAGCTCGTGGCGCGTGGGCGTCTGGTGCTGGACCGGTACGCGGCTGTACCCCCGGCCCATTTGGAGATCCTCGCCCAGCGCGCTGTGGTTCGGCGGGCCACCGGTGGCGGATGACCGGTGGGAGTCGACCGCGTTCAAGGCCCGCGTGGACGAGGTGCTGCGTCGGTTCGTCGCCCGGGAGGCCGACGAGTTCGCAGCGGTCGATCCGATGCTCGGTTCGGTGGCCGAGAGGCTGGAGTCTGCGGTCGCGGACGGCAAGCGGCTGCGGGCGGCGTTCTGCTACTGGGGGTGGCGGGCGGTGGGGCAGCCGGACAGCGACGCGCTGGTGCGGGCGGCGGCCTCGATGGAACTGGTGCATGCCGCCGCGGTCGTGCACGACGACCTCATCGACGACAGTTCGCTGCGGCACGGGAGGCCCACGACCCACGTCGCCCTCCTCGGGGCCGTAGGGGCTCGTCCGGACGCCGATGCCGCCGCGCGGTCGTTGGCGATGCTGGTGGGAGACCTGCTGATGGCGCTGGCCGGGCAGTTGTTCGCCACCAGTGGTCTGCCCGCCGCGTATCTCGTCCGGGCCCGCCCGTTGTGGGCGGTGATGGCCCGTGAGCTGATCGCGGGCGAGTGTCTGGAAATCCTGCGGACCGGAGTCGGTCCGGACACCGAGGCATCACTGAAGGTGGTCCGGTACAAGAGCGCCAAGTACACCGTCGAACAGCCGTTGTTGATCGGTGGTGCGCTGGCCGGGGCGGGCGCACGGCTGTGCGAGGGCTACTCCGCGTACGGGCTTCCGCTCGGCGAGGCGTTCCAGCTCCGCGACGACCTGCTCGGGCTGTTCGGAGACACCGAACTCACCGGCAAGGCCAATGCCGACGATGTGCGCGGCCGACGCCCCACGACGCTGCTGGCAGAGACGTGGCGTCTCGCCGACGCCGCGGAGCGCGAACTGCTGAACTCCCTCCTGGGCCGGGGCGACCTGGACGGGGAAGGGCTGGACTCGGTGCGCGAGGTGATGCGTCGGCTGAGGGCACCCGACCGCATCGAGGACATGATCCAGGCACGGGTCGAGGAGGCTCTCAGTGCCCTCCACGAGCTGGATCTACCGGCACACGCGGCCGTCGGCCTGACCGCGCTGGCACATTCCGCGGCGGTACGCCTGTCCTGACCCGTGGACGCTCCCCGAGGAAGCTGAGGACCCTGCCGTGACCTACACCGACGCATCGCTGGACGCCCTGCGGCAGGTCGGCGACGAACTCGCCGATGCCACCGTCGCCGAGCTTTTCGAACGCGGAGAGGTGGGCAAGTTCAACACCCTGATGCGCCACGTCTCCACCGCCGGCGCTCCGCTGCCGGACGGTCTGCCCGAGGTCGCGCGCGAGTACCTCGCAGCCACCCGCACGCCGCCGGACTGGGTGGACTGGGCGGAGATGGAGAAAGCCCGGCTGTTCTTCATCGACAACAACGTGCACATCTCCACGGCGCTGTCCTTCGCCTCCATGCCCGCCTGCTACCTCGTCCCGCACGTGGCGAAGCTGCTGTCGGCCTCCCACGGGCTGAAGTACCCCTCCAAACGGATGGCGGAGACCGGCCAGTTCACCGTCCATCTGATGCAGCCCGACGCCTTCGAGGCCGGCAGCCGCTTCATCCCCGCCGCCCAGAAAGTGCGCCTGCTGCACGCTTCCATCCGCCACCACCTCACCCGCGAGAACCGCTGGGACACCGCGGCTCACGGGACGCCGATCTGCCAGGAGGACATGATCGGCGGGCAGATGTTCTTCTCCCTGCTCGTCCTGGACAGCCTGCACCGCCTCGGCATCCACATGTCGGCCGAGGGCGCGGAAGCGTACTACTACGCGTGGCGCGTCGTCGGTGCCATGCTCGGCGTCGACCAGGACGCCGTCCCCCGAACTCTGGACGAGGCCCGCCAGTTCCTCGACCTCTACATGGTCCGGCACATGGGGCCCTCCGACGAGGGCACCCATCTGACCCGGCAGCTGATCGACCTCTACGAAGAGGTGGTGCCCGGCACCCTCTTCGACCCCATCGTCTCCGCCCTCATCCGCCACCTCATCGGCGACACCTGCGCCGACTGGCTCCACGTGCCGCGCACATCGTGGGACACCGTCGTGAAGGCCGTGCCCCACCTCCTCGGCGTCCTGGAGACCATCGAGGACCGCTCCCCGCTCGGCGCCTGGGCCCTGGACCGCCTCGGCCACCTCACCACGGTCCTCGAGTTGTCCTCCCTCACCCGTGGACGCGTCATGCACTACGCGATCCCCGAAACCCTCAAGAAGGACTACGGCGTCACCAGCGCGGTCCCCCACACCCACCGATGGATCCCGCCGGCCGCCACCGTCTGACGACCCTCGCGCTCAGAGGCAACGTCCGGCTACGCGAGCGCGTCCGCTCCCCCTTCCAGCCACACTCGCAGGTGGGAGGGGTGCTCGGCATCCATGTGCACGGTGTTCGCGGCTGTGGCGGTGCGGCGGGCGGCGGCTTCTGGTTCGCCGGTGTTGGTGTTGACGTCGAAGCGGGGGAAGTTGCTGGAGGAGACGTCGAGCCGGAGGCGGTGGCCGGCGGCGAAGCGGTTCGCCGTGTCGGGGGCGGTGACCTCGATCTCGTAGACCTTGCCGGGAATGAGCAACTCCGGGCTCTCGTAGGAGCGGTGGAAGCGGCAGCGGACGATGCCGTCGGTGAGGTTCATGGCGAAGCCGTGCGGGTAGTCGGCGTTGGGCGGATGGACGTCGATCAGCTTGATGGTGAAGTCGGTGTCCGGGGCCGTGGTGGAGATGTGGAGCCTTGCCGACACCGGGCCGGCCAGCACCACGTCCCGCTCCAGTGGCGGGGTGCTCAGGCTGATCACGTCCGGGCGGGAGTCCAACGGGAGATACGGCGCACGAGCCCCGTACACCCGGGCGTCCGGGGCGTTCTGGTCGTAGGCTCCGCCCGTCATCACCGGCTCGCCCGAGGTGACTTGGCCTCCCATGGTGGGGACCGGGTGGCGCGGGTCGAAGTCGTAGGTCACCGACGCGTCGGCCACGGTGGGCGGGGTGACGTCGAGGGCGCCGTCGGCGGTGAGGTACAGGTCGACCGGTGCCGTCACCGTCGGCGGCCACCGGGTGTCGGTGCGCCACTCCCCGCCGTGCCGCATCCGCCCGGCCGCGTCCCGCCGCCCGTCACCACCGCCCATCAGGAAGTACTGCACCGCGGGGAGGTCTCCGTCGCTCGCCCGGCCCAGCGCCCGGTCGAACCAGCGGCGGCGGAACTCCAGGTACGACGGGGCGAGGTTGCCGTCCAGCGTCGCCCGTGGACCGAAGTCCACGTCTCCGGCATGCGTCTCGCAGTGGTGTCCGTGCGTCCACGGGCCCATGACCAGGTAGGAGGGTGCCGACTTCAGCTCCCGCAGGGCGGTGAAGTTCTCGATGGTGGAGCGGACGTACGGGTCGTACCAGCTGCCCATGTGCAGGCTCGGCGCATCCGGGAAGCGCTCGTAGAAGCCTCGCCCGTAGATCGCCGGATTGCGGTAGTAGTCCCCGAAGGTGTCCTGGCGCCACTGCTCCAGCAGGAAGTCCTCGTACGCCGACAGGTGCCGCAGCGGCGTGCAGCCGGGTCGCCACGGCATCGCACCGAACCAGCCCGTCGCGTCCACCCGCAGCAGTTGCTCGGCCAGCACCGGATCCGCCGCCGCCTCCGGGCTGTGCACCGCATGCCGCAGTGCCCAGGTCACCTGCTTCAGCTCGAAGGCGCCGCCCATCCGCATCCCCGCGTCGTACGCGCAGGAGAAACCGCCAGAGTCCTGGAACATGGCGGCCAGCCCGGTCGCCCCTTCGGCGGCTGCGGCTGCCTGGACGTGGGCGGAGTAGGACACCCCCGCCATCACCACCCTGCCGTCGCACCACGACTGGTTCCGGAGCCAGGCGATCGTGTCCGCGCCGTCCGGGCCCTCGCCGAGGTACTTCACGAACGCTCCCTCGGAGTCGCCCCGGCCCCGGCAGTCCTGCCGTACTACGTGGTAGCGGGCTTCGGTGAAGTGCCGGGCGATGTCCTCGGGCTGCGGGACGGGCGCGTCGCTGCGGTCCTGGTCCGAACCGCGCTGGGCGCGCCGGCCGTACGGGGTGCGTTCGAGGAGCACGGGAAGCGCGGTCGCCTCCGGCTCGGGTGAGGCGGAGTACAGGTCGGCGGCGAGACGGATGCCGTCCCGCATGGGGATGCGCAGGGTGCGGCGCCACAGGGCACCGCCCTGCAGGGGTTCGGGTCGGCACGTGGGAGTGGTGTCGTACGAGGTCACTCCCGTGACGCTAAGCAATGGCCCAGGTCATGGCGATCACTTGACGTCATCAGGTCAACTGTTCCGCCGGAAGGTGACGGGACCGGACACGGGACCTACTGTGCAGCGCAACCCGGGAACGCCCCGCAGGCCATCGCGACGGATCGTGATGGTGCGCGGCTCCGGGTCCCGTTTCACATCGCTCGCGGCGCAGCCGCGCCATGCCCTCGTTTCCCAGTCCTCTCCCGTCATCTCCCGTCCTTTCCCAGTCCTTACAGGAGGCCGCCATGAGCACACCTGACAGCCGCGCCGAGGAGGTGCAGGCCACCGAGCCCGGCGAGGGGGGCCGTGGCTCCCGGTTCCTCGACCTGGTCGAGCGGGCGGGAAACGCACTGCCCCATCCGTTCTGGCTGTTCTGGATCCTGTGCGGGATCGTCGCCTGCGTCAGCTGGGCGCTGAACGCCTCCGGCCTGCGGGTCGAAGACCCGTCCTCGGGCGACCTGGTCGGCGTACGCAGTGCCCTGTCGGCGGACGCCGTACGGGACCTGATCACCGGCGCCGAGGAGTCCTTCGTCACCTTCGGCCCGCTCGGCACCGTGCTGATGGTGATGCTGGGCGTCGCGGTCGCCGAGCGGTCGGGGCTCTTCGAAGCGCTGGCGCGCCGCATGCTGTCGGGCCTGTCCCCGCGCACGGTCGTCCTGGGCGTGGCGCTGGGCGGGGTGCTGGGGAAGTTCCTGTCCGACTCGGCGTACGTGGTCCTCATCCCACTCGGGGCGGTGGCCTTCCGCGCCGTGGGCCGCTCCCCCATGCTCGGCATGATCGTCGCGTTCGTGTCCATCAACGCCGCGGGCGACGCCAACCCGCTGATCGCACCGGGTGACGCGCTGTTCGCCTCCGTGGCCACCGAGGCCGCGCAGCTCGTGGACAAGGACGTGGTGGTCCGCGCGACGGACAACATGTACTTCACCACCGTCTCGGCGTTCGTGCTGGCCGGCACCATCGCCCTGGTCGTGGACAAGGTCCTCGCCAAGCGGGAGCACCACCTGATCCCCGACGCCGACCTGGAGGCGGCAGCGGCGCAGCAGGTGGTCGCCGCCGGGGTCGACGACGCCACCGAGCGGCGGGCCCTCAGGCTGACCGGCCTTGCCGTACTCGGCTACGCCACGCTGATCGTGCTCGCGATGCTGCCCGCCTCGTCACCTCTCCGCGGCGAGGGCGGCGCGATCGTCGAGTCCACCTTCATGAACGCCATCGCCGTCTTCCTCACCGTCTTCTTCCTGCTCATCGGCGCCGTGTACGGACGGCTCACCGGGCGGATCAGCGGGAGCCGCGCGATACCGGAGTTCATGGCGGACGGAGTGCGCTCGATCGCGCCGCTCCTGGTGCTCTTCTTCGCCGTGTCGCAGTTCCTCGCCCTGTTCAAGTGGACCAACATCGCCACGGTCGTCGCGGTCGAAGGCGCGGACTTCCTCCGGGAGTTGGGCGCGCCCACACTGGCGCTGTTCTCCCTGCTGATCGTCGCGGTCGCGCTGATGAACCTCCTCATCACCTCCGGCTCCGCCCTGTGGGCCCTGGTCGCCCCCGCACTCGTGCCGATGCTGATGCTGCTCGGCACCAGCCCTGCCACCACCATGGCGCTCTACCGCATCGCCGACTCCTGCACGAACTCCATCACGCCGATGAGTACGTCGTTCATGCTCTGTGTCGGCTATCTCCAGACGCTCCGCCGCAAGGCCGGCATCGGCACCCTGGTCTCCTTCACCCTGCCCCTCGCCATGATCATGCTGGTGGTCTGGGTCGTGCTGTTCTTCGCCTGGTACCTGCTGGGCATCCCGCTCGGTCCGGGCGCGCCCGTACGGTGAACTCGGCCGTACGCTGACGGCGTGAGCATCGTCCTCGACCTCGGAGGGCTCGGCCCCGCGGACCTCGTGGTCGGGCCCTCCGCGCTGTCGGAACTGATGGCGAGCCTGCACGTGCTCGCCGAACCGGAGCACCACCCGGAGGCCGCCGACTGGGCGGCCCGCGCCATCACGGCGGACCCCGAACTGCGCGACGAGCTGGCTGTGTTCGCCCCGCTGTGGGCCCGCTTCCGCTGCCGCCTGTTCTTTCCCCGTACGGTGCCGCTCGCGGCCGGCCTGGACGAGGAGCTGGCGGCGATCGGGGAGCTGCCGGCCGAGAACTTCCTCGAGTTGGTGGCGCCCGGAGTCCTCGGCACCAGCGCGCAGCCCGTCCCGTCGGCCCGCGAGCTGCACGCCGACACCACCGCCGCGGAGGACTACGCCCGCCGCTGCCTGCGCCGCTCCTATGCCCGCGGTGAGCTGGCGCGGCAACTGGTGGCGGCGCCGCTGGAGCTGCGGGACCGGCTGCTGGCGGTGCTGCGGGCCGCCGACACCGCGTTCTTCGCCGAGGACTGGCGTACCCTGCGGCCGGCTCTGGAGGAGCACGCGCGAGAAGTACGTCGCCGACTGGCAGCCCGGTCGCCCGCGGAGGTGCTCACCGAGCTGCTGCCGACCGCGGCCCGGGTCGGGCCGGGAGAACGGATCCGGCTGGACAAGCTGCAGATCGACGAGGTGAAGGTGGCCCCGCGCCCCCTCGTCCTCGTCCCGTCCGCCCGGGTGTGGCCGCATCTGACGGTCAAGAACGAGCACCCGTCGTGCGTGGTGGTGCAGTACGCGGCGCGCGGCACGACCCCGGCCGGACAGCTGACGTTGCGGGATCTGCACGACCGGCTGATGGCGCTGACCTCGCCCGCCCGGATGGAGCTGTGCCGCCATCTGCTGGGCGAGCCCATCACCACGTCCGAGCTCGCCACCCGACTCGGCTCCAGCGAACCCCAGGTCTCCCGCGCCCTGCGCACCCTGCGCGACGCGGGCCTGGTGCGCTCCACCCGGGACGGCAAGCTGGTACGGCACCGGCTCGCCACGGACGTCATCCAGCGCCTGGGCCACGATGTCCTCGCCACCGTGGCGCGGTGAACCGACAGGGGGAAGAGCCGGCCCGGATCAGTTCCTTCTTGAGCTTGCGCTCGGAAACCGATCGGTTTACAGTGAGCGGAAACCGATCAGTTTCTCAACGAGTGCGGGAGTCCATGATGACGACGAATCGGCCGGTGGCACTCGTGACGGGTGCGTCGTCCGGCATCGGGAAGGAAACCGCGCTCGCCCTGGTCGCAGCGGGTTTCGACGTGGTCGGCACAGGCCGCGACACCTCACGCGTCGCCCCGCTCGGCGGTGTGACGTTCCTCGACCTCGACGTGGCCCGTGACAAGTCGGTCACCGCAGCCGTCCAGCGGGTGATCGAGCTGTTCGGACGGATCGACGTCCTGGTCAACAACGCCGGCGTCGGCTCGATGGGCGCGGCCGAGGAAACCTCCGTCGCGCAGGCCCAGGGCGTCTTCGACACCAACGTCTTCGGGGTCATGCGCATGGTGAACGAGGTCCTGCCGCACATGCGCGCTCAGCGACGCGGGCGCATCATCAACATCTCGTCCGTACTCGGATTCCTGCCTCAGCCCTACATGGCCGCCTATGCCGCCTCCAAGCACGCGATCGAGGGCTACACCGAGTCCCTGGACCACGAGGTCCGCGACCACGGCGTCCGCGCGCTCATCGTCGAACCCGCCTACACCAGGACCGGATTCGAGGCCAACAGCGCGAAGCCCGACACGCCCCTGAACGCCTACGAGAAACAGCGGCAGACCGTCGACCGTGTGATGGCGGAGGCGGTCAGGGACGGTGACGCCCCCGCCGTCGTCGCCAAGGCGATCGTCGCGGCGGCGACCGACGCCAAACCGAAGCTGCGCTACACCGCCGGCCCCATGGCCGGACGTGCGAGCGTACTGCGCCGCGTCGCTCCCGCCGGAGTCTTCGACAAGCAGATCCGCAAGATGAACCGGCTGGCCGGCTGACGCGCAGGCTTCGACGTCACGGCCGCTTCTGCGACAGGATCGGCTACCGCACCAGGCACGGACGCCTGCTGCTGAACTCCCAGCCAGGGATGAGGTATTGCATGGCGAGGGCGTCGTCGCGCGCGCCCAGGGCCTTCGTCCGGTAGAGGTCGTGGGCGGCGAGCAGGCGGTCCATGTCGAGGTGGATGCCCAGTCCGGGGGCGTCCGGGATCGCGATCTCGCCGTCGATGATGCGAGGCGGGGCGGTGGTGAGCCGTTCCAGGCCTTCCTGCCAGATCCAGTGCGTGTCGAGGGCGTTGTACTCGCCGGGGGCCGCGGCGCCGCAGTGGGTGACCATGGCCAGGGAGATGTCGAAGTGGTTGTTGGAGTGGCAACCCCAGGTCAGGCCCATCGCGTTGCACAGCTGGGCCACGCGGACCGAGCCCTGCATGGTCCAGAAGTGCGGGTCGGCCAGGGGGATGGAGACCGACTGGAGGGCGAGGGCGTGAGTGAGCTGACGCCAGTCGGTGGCGATCATGTTGGTGGCGGTGGGCAGGCCGGTGGCGCGGCGGAACTCGGCGAGGATCTCCCGCCCGGAGTAGCCGTCCTCGGCTCCGCAGGGGTCCTCGGCGTAGGCGAGCGTGCCGACGAGGGGACCGCACAGTTCGACGGCCTCACGCAGGGACCACGCGCCGTTCGGGTCGAGGGTGATGCGCGCATCGGGGAATCGGTCCTTCAACGCCCGTACGGCGCTGACCTCCTCCGCGCCCTCCAGGACACCGCCCTTGAGCTTGAAGTCCAGGAAGCCGTACAGGTCGTAGGCCGCCTCCGCCTGGCGGACGATCGCCTGCGGCGTCAGGGCCTCCTCGTGGCGGATCCGGTACCAGTCGACCGACGCGTCCGGTTCACGGACGTACTCCAGGTCCGTTCGGTCGGGGTCGCCGACGTAGAAGAGGTAGCCCAACACCCGTACGGAATCGCGCTGTTGGCCGTCGCCGAGGAGGGCGGCGACGGGGACGTCGAGGTGCTGGCCGAGGAGGTCGAGCAGCGCCGACTCGACGGCGGTGACCGCGTGGACGGTGGTGCGCAGGTCGAAGGTCTGGGCGCCGCGACCGCCGGCGTCGCGGTCGGCGAAACGGTCGCCGATCTCCCGCAGGACACGCTTGTAGTCGCCCACCTGCGCCCCCACGACCAGTGACTCGGCGTCCCGCAGCGTCTGCGTGATCTTCTCCCCGCCGGGCACCTCCCCCAGCCCCGTGCGGCCCTCGGAGTCGGTGAGGACGACGACGTTGCGGGTGAAGTAGGGGCCGTGGGCGCCGGAGAGGTTCAGCTCCATGCAGTCCCGGCCGGCGACGGGATAGACGGAGAACGCGGTGACGGTCGGCTGGCTCATGCTCATCAAGATCCTTGGGTACGGGGGTGGAGGGGCCGTGGGCAGGGGCTTCAGAGGCTGAGGACGTCGAGGACCCACTCGCCGAGCAGAACGCCGCCCAGGCCGAGGACGGCGAGCACCGTCGTATAGGAGGTACGCACCTTGATCGCCTCGATGACGGAGAGGTTGAAGTACTCCTTGAACAGCCAGAATCCGGGGTCGTTGACGTGGGAGCAGGCGATCGAGCCGCAGGCGACCGCGAGCACCATCATCTCGGGGTGGACCCCACTGTCCGCGAGCAGCGGCAGGACCACGCCGGAGGCGGTGACGACGGCGACCGTCGCCGAGCCGAGGGCCACGCGGAGGATGACGGCGACGAGCCAGGCGAGGACGATCGCCGAGATGGCCCAGCCGTCCGTGACGTCCTTGATGTAGTCGGAGATCCCGCCTTCGACGAGGACGTTCTTGAAGGCCCCGCCGGCGCCGATCACCAGGAGGATCATCGCCATCGCCTGGGCCGCCGAGCCGCAGGAGGCACCGACCTCGGCCAGGCTGCGGCCGATCCGCGGTCCGAACGCCCAGATCGCCAGGCACAGGGTCAGCAGCAGTGCGATCGGCGCCGAGCCGACGAAGGCGACGGTGTTCAGCAGCGGGCTCTCGCCGGAGGTGGCCATGTCGGTGATCGCGGCGGCCACGATCAGCACCACGGGGAAGAGCGCCACGAACAGCGACCAGCCCAGCCCCGGCATCTCCTCGTCGGTGAACTCCCGGTCGCTGACCAGCCCCTTGGGGATGGAGGGGTTCATCGCCCTGACGAACGGCAGGCGCGGCCACGCCAGCGCGATGAGCACACCGGCCGGGACGGCGATGAACAGGCCGTAGAACAGGGTCAGTCCGACGGATGCGTGGAAGGTCGCGGCGACGGCGGTGGGGCCGGGGTGCGGCGGAAGGAAGCTGTGCATCGTGGACAGTGCGATGGACATCGGCAGCCCGACCCACAGCAGCCTCGCTCCGGTCACCCTGACCAGGGTGAAGGCGATGGGCACGATGATGATGAACGCGACCTCGTAGAACATGGTCACGCCGATCAGCATGGACGTGACCACCATGGCCACCTGGACCCAGCGCGGCCCGAACGCGTCGAGGAGCTTGCGGGCGATGCGCTGCGCGGCCCCGGAGTCCCCCATCACCCGGCCGACCATGGCGCCGAGCCCGATGGTGAGCATGGTGTCGCCGATCTGGTCCCCGATGCCCTCGGAGAGGACGTCCGGGATGGTCGCCACCGGTATGCCCTGGACCAGCGCGACGCCGACCGCCACGAGCAGCAGCGCGGCGAAGCCGTTGAGCCTCAGCCTGGTCATGAGGAGGAGCAGGATCACAACGCTGATCCCGACTACGAGGAGAGGCAAGGCAGTTCCCCTTTGAACTGTTCACTGGGCAGTCGAAGGCTCCGCCGGGGCGGAGCGGCGGGTGGTGGTGACGTGGGCGGGCGGCGGATGCGTCAGGCGGGTCGCCGTACGGCGTCGACCAGGCTCAGGCCGTGGTCCAGCACTTTCTCCAGGTCGGCGAGATCGTCCGCGCCGGGGTCGGTGAGCGGGGCGCGCACCGGGCCGACCGGGAGGCCACGCAGCCGGGCGGCGGCCTTGACCAGGGAGACGGCGTAGCCGGGCACCCGGTCGCGCAGCTCGACCAGGGGGACGTAGAACTCGCGCAGGAGCCTGGTCACGGAGGCGTCGTCGCCACTCTGCAGGGCGGCGAAGAAGGCGTTCGCGATCTCGGGCGCGAAGGCGTGGACGGCGGAGGAATAGGCGGGGACGCCGACGGTGGCGTAGGCGCGGGCCTGGACCTCGGCGGTGGCGGCGCCGTTGAAGAAGAGGAAGCCGTCGGGGGCGGCGAGGGTGAGGCGCTGGAGGCGGTCGAGGTCGCTGTGGCCGTCCTTGAGGCCGATGACGCCTGGGATCTGTGCGATCCGCCTCAACGCGTCCACTCCGAACGCCACTTGACCCCGCTGGTAGGCGATGAGCGGCAGCCGGGTGCCGGCGGCGATCCGGCGCAGCTGTGCCACCAGACCGTCCTGCGGCGCCCCGACCAGGTAGTGGGGCAGGACCAGCAGGGCGTCGGCGCCCGCCTCCTCGGCGATACGGGCGAACCGCAGCGCCTGCGCCCAGCCGTAGCCGGTGCCCGCGACCACCGGAAGCCGGCCGTCGGCGACCTCGACCGTGGCCTCGACGACCGCGCGGTACTCGTCCTCGTCCAGCGAGAAGAACTCACCGGTCCCGCAGGCCGGGAACACCGCCCCCGGTGCGGTGGCCAGCCGGCCGGCCAGGTACGCCCGGTAGGCGTCGAGGTCGAGTCGGCCGTCGTCGTGGAAGCTCGTGAGCGGGAAGGACAGCACCCCGCCCGCCATTCCGTCCCGGAGCCGCTGGACGACCCGTTCGGCTTCCGCACTGATCTCTGCCACGAATCTCATCCCTATATGCAGATGGCGTCCACGTATGAAGATGGAGGCTAGGTGGGTGAACGGGCTGGGTCAATGGGTGGCCGGGTGCGGACTGCCGCAGATTTACGATGTCCCCATGTCGGACGGGAGAGGTGTCCGCGGCGTGAAGTCGGCGTCCCGGACCGTGGCGCTGCTGGAACTGCTCGCCGCCCGGGGCGAGGAGCCCTCGCGGCTGGATCAGCTCGCCGAGGATCTGGGCGTACCGCGCAGCAGCATGTACCAGCTGTTGCGGACCCTCGTCGACTGTGGCTGGGTCCGCACCGACGCCACCGGCTCGCTGTACGGCATCGGAATCCGCGCACTCCTCACCGGGACCAGCTATCTCGACGGCGACCGGCGCATCCGCGCGGTCCGCCCGTACTTGGACGAGGCGTCGGACGCGCTCGGCGAGACGATCCACCTGGCGCGGCTCGACGGCGGCGACGTCGTCTATCTCGCCACCCGCGAGTCCCACGAGTATCTGCGCACCATCAGCCGGGTCGGCCGCCGCGTCCCGGCCCACGCCGGCGCCCTCGGCAAGGCCCTGCTCGCCGAACGCCCCGACGGCGAACTCCCGCTCCCCGACGACCCGTTGACCGCCCTCACGGAGAACACGCACACGACCCGCGCCGCACTGCTGGCAGACCTCGCCGGGGTACGCGAGCGCGGCTACTCCGTCGACCGCCAGGAGACGGTGCCCGGCATCGCGGGCTTCGGCTTCGCCCTGCGGTACGACGCCCCGGCGACCGACGCCATCAGCTGCTCGGTCCCGGTGGCCCGGCTCACCCCGGACCACGAGGCCCGTATCGTCGCCGTGATGCGGGAGATCCGGGCGAAGATCGAGGCCCATCTGCCGCGTGCCCCCGGGGCACCGGACTGGCGCTGAGCCCCGCGAGTGCGCCCGCTCACGGGGAGGCCGGGTTCAGCCTGCCCAGCGGCCCGACGTGAACGTCACCGCGAGGACCACCATCAGCGGCGCCACCACGGCGACGTACGCCTCCTTCACCCAGCCGCGCCGCAGGCTCCAGTGCGCCAGGCCGGTCCACAGGGGCCACCAGAGCAGCGTGGCGCGGGGAACGGACAGGTACCAGTACGACGTTCCGAGGGCCCAGAGGTTGAGCGCGATGAAGACGGCCTCCGGCCAGCGGCGGCGGTACAGCAGCAGGGACAGCAGCACGAGCCCGGTCGCCATCGCGACCAGCTCCAGCTGGAACTCCCAGGCGTAGCCGGTGGTCAGAAGGTGGTCGAAGGCGTTGTCCCAGGTGTGCCGGAACGCTTCGGCGGGGGTGTGGAAGTCCCGGTACCAGCCGCGTTCCTGGGCGTGCTTCCAGGCCATCCAGTCACCCGTCCGCGCGTGCAGGTAGACCGTGTAGGCCGCGGCGGGCAGGACGGGCACCGCGCACCAGGGCAGCGCGCGCAGCCGGTGCTTGCCGCGGCGGTCGTCCCGGGCCAGCAGGAACTCGACGGCTATCGCGGCGGCCAGGAACAGGCCGCTGACCCGGGTGGTGGTGGCCGCGGCACCGAGCAGGCCGGCGAGGGGCCAGTTGCGGTTCTTCGCCGCGAGCCAGGCCGGCAGCGCGAACGCGAGGAAGAGCGCTTCGGTGTATCCGGCGGCCAGGAACACCGCCATGGGCGACAACAGCAGGAAGGTGACGGCCCGTTGGCCCGCCCTGGCACCGTCCGGGTGGCCGAGCCCGGCGATCCTGCCCAGCGCCACCACCGCGACGGCGCCGCTGACCAGGGAGATCAACAGCCCGGCCACGGTCCAGTCGGCGAGGACGGTGTGTACGGCGCGGAGGGCGAACGGGAAGCCGGGGAAGAAGGCCACCCGGTTGTCGGAGGCGGGGTCCATCCCCGGGAAGGAGCCGAAGTACCCGTACTCGCCTATGTGTTGGTAGTGGGCCCAGTCCCACCGCTCCCAGTGGGACAGCCACGGGGCCGGTGACTTGGCGTTCCCGTCGGCGGGGAACAGCCACGCGGTGCAGTAGGTGACGAGCCACAGTCCCAGGCGGGTGAGTGCGTAGAGCCGCAGCACCCGGCGGTCCGCGGGGGTCAGCCGGTCGAGCAGCCGCCGCCGGGGCGGGGCGGCACGAGGTCTTTTCCTTACGGGACTTGCGACGTTCCGCTCGGGCAGGGTCGCGGTCATCGTGCATCCATTCCTGGGGCCGCCGGGTTACGGGACGCCGAGTTCGAAGAGGACGTAGCCCGCGTACGAGCCGGAGGCCACCGCGGCGATGGAGAACACCGTGAGCTGGAGGCGCAGGCTGAGCCGGCGCAGCGCCAGGGCGAGCGGGATGAACAGCGGGAACGCCGGGAGCAGATAGCGGGAGACGTTGCCGAAGATCTGCTGGCTGCCCAGGACCAGGGCGAGGGTGACGGCCGGGTAGACGACCAGGACGGCAGGGGGGCGCAGCCGGATCAGCAACGGGACGAGCACGGCCGCCAGCAGCACCACGCAGACGCCGACGATGTCCGCGAAGGGCCACGCGAAGAGGTAGTCGTTGTGGCCCACCGGGACGGAGGTGAGGACGTCGAGGGTGTACTTGCCGTAGTCGAACTCGTGGGCCCAGGCGCCCGACTGGAGCTTGAAGTAGCCGCCGTAGTCGCCCATGCGATGGCCGACCCACAGCAGGTAGCCGAGGAGTCCGAGCGGGGCGACGGCCACCGCCACCAGCGGGCGCAGGATGCCTTCGTGGCGCCGGTGCCGGTGGATGGCGAGGAGTGCGGCGACGGCGAGGGCGGCGATCAGGGCGACGGCGGTGGGTCGGTTGAGGCCGGCCGCGCAGGTGAGGAGACCGGCGGTGAGCCAGTTCCGGCGCATGACCGCGTAGCAGGACCAGGCGGCCAGGGCGACGTAGAGGGAGTCGGAGTAGACCGCCCACTCCACGCCGGAGCCGGGCCAGACGGCCCACAGCCCGGCCGCGGTCAGCCCGGCGCGTGGGCCGCCGAGGTGCGCGGTGACGGCGTAGATCCCCAGGGCGGCGGCGAAGGAGGCGACGACCGAGACGAGCAGTCCGGCGCCGAAGGCGCCCAGGCCGGTGACCTCGGAGACGAGCCGCATCAGGGCCGGGTAGAGCGGGAAGAACGCCGCCGAGTTCCCTTCGAGGGTGATCAGACCGGTGGCGCCGGGGATCGGGCGGAGTTCGGGGTGGTAGCCGTGCGCGGCGATCTGCTGGTACCACCAGCCGTCCCAGGTGCCCAGGACGTCCCAGGGGTGGGCGCCGCCGCCGAAGCGGGGGTTCTTCTTCCGGAAGTCACCTGCGGAGTCCAGCAGGTACATGAAGACGGAGAAGCCGATGAGCTTCAGTGCGCCGTACATCGCCAGCGGCGGTCCGTAGCGCACGGCGATGCGGTGCAGCCGCTGCCGTGGGTCGGGCACGGCGCGGTGCGGGGGTGCGGTGTGGTCGGGGCTGACCGTGAGCGTCGTGTTCATCGGGCGGTCCGCCCCAGGGAACGAGGGGAACGGGTGGCGCGGTTGGCACGGGTGCCGAAGACCCAGGCCCGGAAGAGCAGGAAGCGCAGCAGGGTCGCGGCGAGGTTGGCGGCCACCAGTACGGCGAGTTCGATGCGGTGGTCGGCGGTGGGCGCGATGTGGTGCAGGGCCGCGAGCGAACCGCTGGTGAGGGCCAGGCCGACGGAGAAGGTGACGAGGCCGCGGGCCTGGTGACGCAGGGCGCCGCCCCGGCCGCGCAGCCCGAAGGTGAGCCGCCGGTTCGCGGCCGTGTTGGCGACGGCGCAGGCCAGCAGCGCCAGTGCGTTGGCGGCCTGGGGTCCCAGCGGCGGACGCAGCGCCGCGTACAGGATCAGATAGCACAGGGTGCTCACCGCTCCTACGGCCGCGAAGCGCACCAGTTGCGTGAGCAGTCCGGGCGACGGGGCCTCGGCTCCCCCGGACGGTTCCGCCGACGGCAGGGTGCCGCGGGCCAGTGCGCGGCCGATCCGGGCGATGCCCCGCAGGTCGGCCAGCGCGGTGGCGAGGATGTCCACCCGGCTGTCGGGGTCGTCCACCCAGTCCACCGGCACCTCGTGGATCCGCAGCCCCGCCCGTTCGGCGACCACCAGCAGCTCGGTGTCGAAGAACCACGCGGAGTCCTCGACCAGGGGCAGCAGCCGCTCCGCGACCTCGCGCCGCACCGCCTTGAAGCCGCACTGCGCGTCCGAGAAGCCCACGGCGAGCGTGGAGCGCAGCAGCACGTTGTAGCAGCGGGAGATGATCTCCCGCTTGGGGCCGCGCACGACCCGGGAACCGTGGGCCAGCCGGGTGCCGATGGCGATGTCGGAGTGGCCGGAGATCAGCGGGGCCACCAGCGGGAGCAGCGCGGCCAGTCCGGTGGACAGGTCCACGTCCACATACGCGAGCACCGGCGCCCGCGACCGTGACCAGGCCACCCGCAGCGCACGGCCGCGCCCCTTCTCCTCCAGCCGTATCCAGTCCGCCTCCGGCAACTCGCCGGCCAGCCGGGCGGCGATCCGTGGAGTGGCGTCGGTGCTGGCGTTGTCGGCGACGGTGATCCGGAACGGGTAGGGGAACGTCTCCCGCAGGTGCGCGTGGAGCCGCCGTACGCTCCGCTCCAGATCGGCCTCCTCGTTGAACACGGGCACGACCACGTCCAGGACGGGCTCCGGGTGATGCGCGGGGAGCGGTGCCGGGCGAGGCAGCCGGTCCCTTCCCATGAAGGCGACGGTCCCTGCGTTTGTCATGGTTCGTCCTTGTCTGCGCTCCGGCGCAGGGTGTGCGGAAGGCACACGCGGCGCGGGGTGATCGCTGGGGCGGTCGAGTGGGGTTCTAGTCGGCCGAACCGATGACGGACGACTCGGGGGCCGACGGCTCCCCTGTCTCCGGCACGCCCACCGTCGATGTGGGTGGCGGACTGGTCGCGCTCGTGGCGCCATGCCCAGTGGCGCCCACGGACGGATCCCCGGCGTCCGAGGTCGCGCTCCCCGTCGACGTGGGGGGTGCGGTGGTGGGCCCATGCGGGTCCACCGAGCCGGTCGGGGACGGGGTCGCGCTCGGCGACGGGTCCGGCGGCGAGCTCGTGCTCGCCGGGGACGACGGACTGGCGGCGGGCCGCGGGTGGGGAGCGCTGGGCTCGTCCCTGACCTGGCCGTTGGGCAGCAGGAACAGCCCGACGCCGAGTCCGGCGACCGCCAGTACGGAGCCGACGGCCGCCTGTGCCGCGCGGGCCCGGCGGCGTGCTCGTACGCCCGCCCGCAGACGGTCCTGATGCTTCGGCTCGTAGGGGGTGTGCTCCTGGGTGTCGCGCATCAGCTGCGCCAACTGCCGCTCGAAGTGATCCATGACTTCTCCCTCACCCCACCGGCTCGATGACATCGGCCAGAATCCGGCGCAGCCGCGCCACCCCACGCGAGGCGTGCGACCGGGCCGTGCCGACCGGGCAGCCCAGCACCTGGGCGACGTGCGCCTCGGGCAGGTCCTGGTAGTAGCGCAGCACCACCGCGGCCCGCTGCCGGGCCGGCAGTTGGGCCAGCGCGGCCTCCAGCCGGGAACGCTCCGCCACGGTCGCGGACACATCGCCCGTCACCGCCACCTCGGGCAACTGCTCCACGGGGCGCTCGCCCCACCAGCGCCGCCGGGCCGAGCGAGCCGCCGCTCGCGACAGCACCTTGCGCACGTAGGCCTCCGGGGCCTCGTCGGCGATCTTCGGCCAGACGAACCACAGCTTGACCAGGGACTCCTGCAACAGGTCCTCGGCCCGGTGCCGATCGCCTCCGGTGAGCAGACGCGCCAGATGGAACAGCCCCGACCAGCGGGCGGCCACGAACTCGTCGAACTCACCGGCCCGATCTTGTTCCATCCGCGCTGTCCCCAGTTCTCGCCGGCTCGCCTACACAAGGGAGAAGGCACTGACAGTCCCTCCACGCTGCATTCACAGCCGGTGATCTGGATCACAACGAAGCATGCACATAACCAAGTGAATGTGAAAAACTGACGCATAAGGCACCCGAGGAGACCCGGTGAGCAACCCTGGCGACAGGCTCGACTACGAAACGCTACGGCGGGACCGCACAGGTCAGGCCGAGGCGTTCGACGCCATCGGCAACCGCTACGACGAGGCCTTCCCGCACAAGGAAGGGCAGGTCGCGGCGGCCGCATGGCTCATCGGCTCCCTGCCGGCCGGGGCCCGGGTGCTGGACCTGGGATGCGGCACCGGGCTCCCGACCGCGCGCCAGCTGGCCAAGGCGGGCTTCGAAGTGGTCGGGGTGGACCTGTCGGACGGGATGCTCACGCTGGCCCGCGGCCATGTGCCCACCGGCCAGTTCCATCAGGCGGACATCGCGGACCTGCGGCCCGGCGGCCCCCTGGACCTCGGCCGCTTCGACGGCGTGGCCGCGTTCTTCTCCCTGCTCATGCTCCCGCGCGCGGAGATCCCCCTCGCCCTGCGCACCGTCCGTCATCTGCTGCGTCCGGGCGGCCTGCTCGCCCTGTCGATGGTGGAGGCCGACGTGGACGACTTCTCGATCCCCTTCATCGGAAGGAGCATCCGCGTCTCCGGCTACCTGAGGGACGAGCTGCGCGAGGTCGTCGAGACGGCGGGCTTCGAGATCGGCGACGAGTCCTCGTACACCTACGCTCCGGCGGTCGCCGACATCCAGCCCGAGGTACAGATCTTCCTGCACTGCCGGCGCACGCCCGACGGCTCCTGATCCGCTCGCTGGGGCGCGGGCCGCACGCCCGGAAGGACACGCATGACGAAGCAGCTCGGAACCGGTGACGACACCGGGGACCCTGCGCCCGGTGCGCAGGACCTCGCCGCTGTCATGCGTCGGCCGCAGCCGTCCGGCTCCGAGAACCGCGGCGTGACCGTGCGCCCGCCGGCCGCGGACGCTCCCGCCGGACGCGCACCGGGCGACGGACCGGACGTCACCCCGCCGCAGACCGACAGGCTCCGCTATCTCGACGCCGCGACCCGGCAGATCGCCCGCGGCATGAACCTCGACGAGACGCTGTACGAGCTGTGCCGCGCGGCCGTCCCGGCGTTCGCCGACACGGCGTTCGTCCACCTGTACGCTCCCCTGCCGGTCGGCGACGAGATCGGCGCGGCCCCCAAGATCCTGCGGCTGCACACCGTGGACCATGCTTCCCTTCGGGTCCCCGCCGGCCAGGGCGCCGAGTCACCCGCGCCGAGCGCGCACCCCCTCCAGGCGGCCGAGGTCGTACACCCGGCCGCCACCGGACTGCTCGCCAAGCTGCTGCAGGACGGACGGCCGGTGTTCGGCAACGACCCGGGCGTCGCCTCGGCGGCGGCCGAGTTGCTCGGGAGGGTGCACATACCCTGGTCGACACCCCCCGGGCGACGGCTGATCATCGCCCCGCTGCACGGCCGCAACCACGCCCTGGGCAGCGTCGTCCTGATCCGCGGACGCGACCGGCCCGACTTCACCGGCGACGACCTGCTGGTGGCCTCCCAGCTCGCCACCCACACCGCCCTCGGGCTGGACAAGGCGATGCTGTACGAGCGTGAGGCATCCGTCGCGGACACGTTGCAGCGCACGATGCTCCCGCCGTCGCTGCCGGAGCCGCCCGGGGTCCGGCTGGCCAGCCGCTATCTGCCGGCCTCGCGGACCGCGCAGGTCGGCGGGGACTGGTACGACGCGATCCCACTGCCCGGCAACCGCGTGGCCCTGGTGATCGGCGATGTGATGGGCCACTCCATGACCTCGGCCGCGATCATGGGCCAGCTGCGGACCAGCGTGCAGACCCTGGCCGGGCTCGATCTGCCGCCGGACGAGGTGCTGCACCACCTCGACGAGCAGGCGGGGCGCTTGGGCAGCGAGCACACGGCGACTTGTCTGTACGCGTTGTACGACCCCGTACTGCACCGGCTGATCGTGTCCAGCGCCGGCCACCTGCCGCCGGTGCTGCTGCGTCCCGACGGCACCGTGGAGGTGCTGAACGTCCCGCCCGGAGCGCCGATCGGTGTCGGCAGCGGCGGATTCGAGTCCGTCGAGACACACGCGCCGACCGGGGCGACGCTGCTGCTGTACACCGACGGCCTGGTCGAGTCCCGCGACTCGGACGTCATGACCGGCGTGGAGCGGCTGTGCGGCCGGCTGCGCGCGACCGGCCCGAAATCCGCGCCGCCGACCCTGGAAGACCTGTGCGACCAGGCGCTCGGCACCCTGGGCGCCGGTGGCCGGGACGACGACATCGCGCTGCTCGCGGCCCGGTTCGAGGGCATCCTGCCGGAGACCGTCGCCTACTGGTACATGGCTCCGCGCCCGCAGACCGCGCGCCAGGCCCGCCGGCTGACCCGCAGGACCCTGCACGGCTGGGACCTCGACGACCTGCTGGAGTCCACCGAGCTGATGGTCAGCGAGGTGGTGGCCAACGCCGTGCGCTTCGCCTCCCGCCCGATCACCCTGCGGCTGCTCTGCACGGACGTGCTGCGCTGCGAGGTCGGCGACGACTCACCCGCGGTGCCGAGGATGCGGCACGCCCGGCTCAGCGACGAGGGCGGGCGCGGGCTGTTCCTGGTCGACCAGCTGGCAGAGCGCTGGGGAGCAACTCGGGTGAGTACGGGCAAGGTTGTGTGGTTCGAGCAGCAACTGCCTCCCGCGGGTTAAGCTGGCCGACGCAGCTGGTTCGCCCCGTCAGCCAGGCGGGATGCGTCGCAAGAGGGAACCCGGTGAAATTCCGGGACTGCCCCGCAGCGGTGAACGGGAACGACCGCCGTCATACGCACTGGGTCCATGAAACGGCCCTGGGAAGCGACGGCCAGTAGATGTCTCCTCGTACGACGACGAGACGTGCCCGTGAGTCCGAAGACCTGCCAACTGCCCGTGCGCGAACCACTCGTGCGCGGACATCCCGGTGACCTCGAGGGCGGGTCGGCGTACCACCGAGCGAACGGCCAGTGGCCGTTGCCGTCCGGTTGGTCACCCTTCGCGTTCTCGTCCCGTCTCCGGGATCTCAGGGATTCATCTCGCGAAGGAGATCTCCGTGACAGGCAAGCCCGCAGCCGCGGCAGCACGGGCCACCGTGTACGGCTACCCCCGCCAGGGACAGCACCGGCAACTGAAGAAGGCGATCGAGGGCTACTGGAAGGGCCGCGTCACCGCCGACGCCCTCCGCGCCACCGCCGCCGAACTGCGCAGCGGCAACTGGCGGCAACTGGCCGGGGCCGGCATCCACGAGGTGCCGACCGGTGACTTCTCGTACTACGACCACGTCCTCGACACCACCGTCATGGTCGGCGCGATCCCCGAGCGGCACCGGCCCGCAGTCGAAGCGGACGCCCTGGACGGCTACTTCGCCATGGCGCGCGGCACCCAGGACGTGGCGCCGCTGGAGATGACGAAGTGGTTCGACACCAACTACCACTACCTGGTGCCGGAGTTGGGCCCGGACACGGTGTTCACCGCGAACTCCGCCAAGCAGGTCACCGAGCTGAAGGAAGCCCTCGCCCTCGGACTGACGGCGGCCCGACCGGTCCTGGTCGGCCCCGTCACCTACCTCCTGCTCGCCAAGCCCGCACCCGGCGTGGCCGCCGACTTCGACCCGATCACCCTCCTCGACCGGCTGCTGCCGGTGTACGCCGAGGTCCTCGCCGACCTGCGCGCCGCCGGCGCCGAGTGGGTGCCGCTGGACGAGCCCGCCCTCATCCAGGACCGCACCCCGGCCGAACTGGGCGCCGCCGAGCGGGCGTACCGGGATCTCGGCGCCCTCACCGGCCGGCCGAGGCTGCTGGTCGCCTCGTACTTCGACCGGCTCGGCGATGCGCTGCCGGTGCTGGCCAAGGCCCCGGTCGACGGGCTCGCGCTGGACTTCACCGAGGCCGCCGCCGCCAACCTGGACGACCTCGCCGCGGTCGGCGGGCTGCCCGGCAAGCGGCTGGTCGCCGGCGTGGTCAACGGCCGCAACATCTGGGTCAACGACCTGTCGGCGTCGCTCGCCACGCTCGGCACCCTGCTGGGCCTGGCCGATCGGGTCGACGTCGCGGCCTCCTGCTCCCTGCTGCACGTCCCCCTCGACACGGCGGCCGAGCGGGACATCGAGCCGCAGATCCTGCGCTGGCTCGCCTTCGCCCGGCAGAAGACCGCCGAGATCGTCACCCTCGCCGAGGGCCTCGCCCACGGCACCGACGCGATCACCGCCGAACTCGCCGCCAACCGCGCCGACCTGGCCTCCCGCGCCCACTCCCCCATCACCCGCGACCCGGCCGTACGGGACCGCGCCACGGCCGTCACCGCGGCCGACGCCCGCCGCTCCCAGCCGTACGCCGAGCGGGCCGCCGCCCAGCGGGCCCACCTCGGCCTGCCGCCACTGCCGACCACCACCATCGGCTCGTTCCCGCAGACCGGCGAACTGCGCACGGCACGCGCGCACTTGAAAGCGGGCCGGATCGACACGGCCGGCTACGAGGAGCGGATCAGGGCGGAGATCCAGGAGGTGATCTCCTTCCAGGAGAAGACCGGGCTTGACGTCCTGGTGCACGGCGAGCCCGAACGCAACGACATGGTCCAGTACTTCGCCGAGCAGCTCACCGGCTACCTCGCCACCCAGCACGGCTGGGTCCAGTCCTACGGCACCCGCTACGTCCGCCCGCCGATCCTGGCCGGCGACATCTCCCGTCCCGAGCCGATGACGGTGCGCTGGACGACGTATGCCCAGTCCCTCACCTCGCGCCCCGTCAAGGGCATGCTCACCGGCCCGGTCACCATGCTCGCCTGGTCCTTCGTCCGCGACGACCAGCCGCTCGGCGAGACGGCCCGACAGGTCGCGCTGGCGCTTCGCGACGAGGTGAACGACCTTGAGGCGGCGGGCACTTCGGTGATCCAGGTCGACGAACCGGCCCTGCGCGAGACCCTGCCGCTGCGCGCCGCCGACCACCGCGCCTACCTGGCCTGGGCCACGGAGGCGTTCCGCCTCACCACCAGCGGCGTGCGCCCGGACACGCAGATCCACACCCACATGTGCTATGCCGAGTTCGGCGACATCGTCCAGGCCATCGACGACCTCGACGCGGACGTCATCAGCCTGGAGGCGGCCCGCTCCCATATGCAGGTCGCCCGCGAACTCGCCGGCCACGGCTATCCGCGCGAGGCCGGACCCGGCGTGTACGACATCCACTCCCCGCGCGTGCCGAGCGCCGAGGAGGCGGCCGAACTCCTGCGCACCGGCCTGAAGGCGATCCCCGCCGACCGGCTGTGGGTCAACCCCGACTGCGGCCTGAAGACCCGCGCCTGGCCGGAGACCCGTGCCTCGCTGGAGAACCTGGTCGCCGCGGCCCACACGGTCCGCGCCGAACTGCCCACGCCCTGACGACCTGCCTCCCACCGGCCGGGGCCGCACCGCGCGCCCCGGCCGGGTTCAGCGCACGACCCCGCAGCAGAGGTGAATGCGCATATCGGGACGAATGGATTTCGCTACAAGTTCCGAAATTATTCGTGACGGGTGCGCCACTTGGCCGAAATGCGCGCTCCATACCTTCCTGGAATCGCACCTCTGCCCTCAGTGCCTTCAGGAGACAGGAGCCCCCGCGTGCCCCATTCCCTGCGCCGCGGCGCCCTTCGGCTGACCGCCGGTATAGCGCTCATCTGCACCTTCGCCCTTGCGGGCTGCGGGCGCGGCGGTGACACCGCCGCGACGGGCACCGCCGAGCCCGTCGACGACTCTCCGGCCACCGGCAGCGTCGATGTCTGGGCCGCCCAGGGCGACGCCGATGTGCTCGAGAAGGTCATCGAGCCCTTCAAGGCCGACAACCCCGACGTCAAGGTCAATTTCACGCTGATCCCGAACGGCGAGTACTACACCAAGCTCCAGTCGGCGGTCGCGGCGGGCAAGGGACCCGATGTCGCCCAGTTCTTCCCCGAGTCGCAGGCGCAGTTCCTCGACCCGTCGATCCTGCGGCCCGTGCCGGACGGACTCGTCGACAAGGGCAGCTTCTTCAAGAGTCTCTGGGACGCCGGTGTCGCGAAGAACGTGGCCTATACGGTCCCCTGGTACGCCTACACCTACGCGCTCGTCTACCGCTCCGACCTCGCCGACAAGGCGGGCGTGAAGGCGCCGACGACATGGACGGACACGGTTCCCTTCCTGAAGGCGATGCAGGACGCCGGCGCGGTACGTGGCCTCGGGGCCGACATCGGCTGGGACAACTTCAACGGCCAGGACGTCGCGATGTACGCCTGGCAGGCCGGCGGCTCGCTGTTCTCCTCCGACGGCAAGTGGACCCTGGACACACCGGAGATGGCCGAGGCGATCAAGTACAACGCGTCGTTCTTCACCTCGGGCGCCGCCGACACCAGCACGCCCACCTTCCTGGACGCCCAGCCGTACTTCACCTCCGGCAAGACCGCTTCGATGATCACGGGCCCTTGGGTCATCGGCCAGCTCGACAAGGCCGCGGGCAACGACGGCTGGACGGCGTCCCACGTCGCCACCGCGCCCCTGCCGGCCGGGGACTCGAGCGGCGCCTCCTTCTCCGCCGGGGGCAGTTGGGGCGTACTCGCCGACAGCGACAACGCGGACACGTCCTGGAAGTTCGTCCGCCACCTCGCGGAGCCGAGCACCCAGGTCGCGCAGTACAAGGCATACAGCTCGCTGCCGGCCGTCATCTCCGCCTGGGACGACCCGGCCATCGCGGACCAGCCGCTGCTGGACGCCTTCTTCACGCAGATGAAGAACACCCGGGCGTTCCCCCAGGTGACCACCTGGCAGCAGGTAGCGACCCGGCTGGGCAAGGAGATCGAGGCCGTGGCCAAGGGCACGGAGAGCGCGGAGAAGGCCGCCGCGAACGTGCAGGCGTACGCCGAGAGCGTCGGCACCGGTGCGGAGTGATCCACGGATGACCACCGGCATCGTCAACGTGCGCCGCCGCCGGGGCGGCGGCGCCCGGCGAACGGCTGTCGCCTGGCTGTTCCTGGCACCGTTCACCGTCGTCTTCCTGCTCTACACGGCGCTCCCCACCGTCGCCGCGCTCGGGTTCAGCCTCACCGATCTGCGGGGCACGGATCTGCGGCATCCGTTCGCGGTCGACTTCACGGGTGTGGAGAACTATCTCCGGCTGTTCCGGGACCAGAGTTTCCTGCGGGACCTCGTGAACACCGCCGTCTTCGTGGCCGTCGGCGTGCCGCTGACCATGGGGACCGGGTTCGCGCTGGCCCTGGCGCTGAATTCCGGCATCCGGCGACTGCGCGGAGTGTTCCGCACGGTCTTCTTCGCACCGGTCGTCACCAACGTCGTGGCGGTCGCCCTGATCTGGCAGTACGCCTTCAACGACGGCGGCACCGTCAACAAGGTGCTCGGCGCCGTCGGCTTCGCCGGACCGAACTGGCTGGACGACCCGAACCTGGCCATGCCCGTGGTCATCCTGCTGGGCATCTGGCGCAACTTCGGCATCGCGATGGTGCTGTTCCTCGCCGGTCTGCAGGCGATTCCCCGAGACGTGTACGAGGCCGCCGCGCTCGACGGGGCGGGCCGGTGGCGGCAGTTGAGGCACATCACCCTGCCACTGCTGCTGCCCACCCTCCTGCTGGTCTCGGTGCTGCTGACCGTCTTCTTCCTCCAGGTGTTCGACGAGCCGTATCTGCTCACGGACGGCGGCCCGCTCGGTTCCACCGAGTCCGTGGCGCTGTACACCTACCACCAGTTCGGGGCGGGGGAGTTGGGGATGTCGTCCGCCGCGTCCTTCGTGATGCTCGTGCTCGTGGCCGTGGTGAGTCTAGTCCAGTTCCGACTGCTGAGGTCCCGCACATGACCGCCGTCGCCGCGTTCGAAGACGCTCACCTGACCACCGGCCGGATCGCCGTGCGCCGTCGGTCCGTCTCCCGGCCGCTGCTGTACGGCGCGCTGGTGCTGTGCGCGCTGCTCACGATGCTGCCGTTCCTCTGGGTGATCAGCGGCTCGCTGCGCAGTCTCGACGAGATCCGCTCCGACCCCGGCGCCTGGCTCCCCCACGACGTCACCTTCGACAACTTCGTACGGCTGTTCAGCACCGAAGGTTTCGGCCGGTTCATGGTCAACAGCATCGTGGTCGCGGCCCTCGTGGTGGCCGGCAACATCGTGACGGCCTCGGCCGCCGGCTACGCGCTCGCCAAGCTCGACTTCGCGGGCAGGCGGATCGCGTTCGGCGCGGTCATGGCGGCACTGATGGTTCCGCTCACCGCGGTGTTCGTCCCGCAGTTCGTGATCACCGTCGACCTGGGCCTGGCGGACACCCTCGCCGGAATCGCCCTGCCCGGCATGGCACTGCCGCTGTCGGTGTTCATCATGCGGCAGTACGCGATGTCGGTTCCCGACGAACTCCTCGAAGCGGCGCGGATCGACGGCGCGGGCGAGTTCCGGATCTTCTTCCGGATCTTCCTGCCGCTGGCCGGCCCCGCGGTCGCGACGATCACGATCATGTCGTTCCTCACCTCGTGGAACAACTTCATCTGGCCACTCATCGTCGCCCAGAGCATGTCCAGCTACACGCTGCCGGTGGGCCTCGCCGCCACCAGTCAGGCCGCGGCACACGTCACCGACTACGGCCTGATGCTGGCCGGCGCGATCGTCGTGATGCTGCCCGTGCTCGTCCTCTTCCTGTTCCTGCAGCGCTACTTCGTGCAGGGCATCTCCGGAACGGGCATGCGGTGACGCGGGCCGCGCCGACCACCGGCATGAACGGCCTGAACCAGAGCGCCGTACGACGGGTCAACACCTCCGTCATCCTGCGCGCGCTGGCGGTGTCGGCCGAGCCGACGACGTTGACCGCGCTCGCCGAGCAGGCCGGTCTCTCCCGCCGCACCATCGAGCTGATCCTCGACTCGCTCGTCGAGGCGGGCTGGGTGATCGAGCTGGACCGGGTTCCGACGAGCGGCGGTGCCGGGCGCCCCGCCCGGCGGTACGAACTGCGGGCCGAGCACGCCCTGCTGGCCGCGGTGCGCATCACCACCTCGGATGCGTCGGCGGCCGTCGCCGACGTACGCGGCCGTGTCCTCGGCCGCGCGCACCGACCGCTGCGCGCCTACCAGGATCCGCAGGTCACCCTCGACGACGTCGCGGCGCTGGTGCGGGCCGCGCTCGACGACGCGGGCGGTTCGGAGGACCGGCTGCGGGCCGGTGCGGTCGCGGCCGGCGGTGCCATCGACGACGACGGAATCGTACGGCGCCTGGTGCACACGACGCGCTGGGAAGGCGTGCGCCTGCCCGATGAACTCGCGCACCGCATCCCTGTGCCCTGGTTCGCCGACAACGACTCCAACCTCGGTGCCCTCGCGGAGCGTTGGCGCGGTGTGGCCGGCGACCACGACAACGTCGTCTGGGCGGTGCTCGGGAACCGCACCGGTCTCGGCATCCTCATCCGTGGGGCCGTACACCGCGGTCTCGACGGCGCCGCCGGTGAAATCGTCGAAGCGGTGTCGATGCCGACGGGCTCGGTCGAGAACCACCCCGTCGCCGGGCTGACCTCACCGGAGCCGGCCCAACGCGGCGTCGCACTCGGCCGGTTCGACGCGGCTCGCTCCGGCGAGGCGACCGCGCTCGCGGAGGTCGACGAGTTCGTGAGGAACATCGCCTCCATCCTCACCACCCTGTCGTGGACGATCGCACCCTCACTGATCGTGCTCGGCGGCGGTCTGGAGGACGCGGCCGATGTGCTGCTGCCCCGGGTGCGCGAGGCGTTGCGCCGTGCCCGCACCCCCGCGGTCGAGCTGCGCGCCACCGGCCTGGGCCGCGACGCCCCGCTGATCGGCGCCGTCAAGCTGGCGCTGGACCGCATGGACACCGAGCTGTTCGGCCCGCTGATCCCCCGTGCGTGATCGCGTACGCCCCCTCACTCGGCCCCTTGTGCAAGACAGGAGCATTCCTTGACCGACACCCCGCGCACCGACGTCCTCGTCGTCGGCAGCGGCATCATGGGATCCGTCGTGGCCCGACTGCTGCGCGACACCGATCCGGCGCTGCGCATCACGATGGTCGACGGCGGCACCGCGATCGGCGAGGTCCCCGGCCGTCATCTGCACGACGTGGACGACCCGGTGCTGTGGTCGCGCCACAACGAACAGGTCACCACCGGCATCCAGGGCATGTACACGGGCGCCGAAGTGGTGCGCGACGTGGCCGGCAGCCTCACCGATCTGCCGCCCGGCATGTTCCACGCGCTCGCCTTCGGCGAGGACGCCGAGGCAATGCCCGCGACGGCGCTCGCCTGGAACGCGGGCGGCATGGGCGTGCACTGGACCGCCGCCACACCGTGGCCCGCGGGAGACGAGGTGTTCGACTTCGGCGACCCGGCGCGCTGGGCGGCGGATCTGGACACCGCGCGCCGGGCGCTCGCGGTGACCCCCTCCCCGATCGGTCCGACGGAGGCCGGCCGACTGGTACTCGACGTACTGCGTCGACGGTACGACGGGACGGGACCGGACGACCGCGGCCCGCAGCCGATGCCCATGGCCGTCACCGCGTCCGCATCGGGCCCCCTGCCCCGCACCGCTCCCGGGACGGTCTTCCCCCCGCTCGCGACCAGCGGCGACCCGGCCTTCACCTTGGTCACCGGCACGCTCGTGACGTCCCTCCTCGCGCCGGACGGCCGGATCACCGGCGCCCGGCTGCGTCGGGTCGCCGACGGCGCCGAGTCCGAACTCCGCGCGGCCGCCGTGGTGGTGTGCGCCGACGCGCTGCGCACCCCGCAGCTGCTGTTCGCCTCGGGCATACGGCCCGAAGCGCTCGGCCGCCACCTCAACGAGCACGCCTTCGTCACCGCCCGCGTGCTGCTCGACCTCGACCGGTTCGGCCTCGCCCTGGACGCCCTGCCCCTGCCGCGCACGGGCGAGTTCTGCACGGACTCCCTCTGGCTGCCGCGGAACGGCGCGGCACAGCCGTTCCACGGACAGATCATGAACCGGACGTACGTCGACGACAGGGGCCGCCCTCTCGCACATTCCGTAGGCCTCTCGCTGTACGTCCCCGTCGAGACACGCCCCGAGAACCGGCTGGTGTTCTCCGACACCGAGACCGACCTCGCCGGTATGCCGCGGATCGGTGTCGAGTTCGGCTACTCCGACGCCGACCGCGCGCTGATACGACGGGCGCTGGCCGAAGTCGGGTCGCTCGCCGAGGAGTTCGGCCCGTTCGATCCGCGAACCGAACGCGCGCTGCTTCCGCCGGGCTCGTCCCTGCACCTGACCGGCACCGTCCGGTCCGGCACCGCCGACGACGGCACCAGCGTGTGCGACCCGGACGGCAGGGTGTGGGGCTTCGACAACCTGTACCTCGCCGGCAACGGGGTGATCCCGACGGCGATGGCCGCCAACGTCACACTGACGGGCGCGGTGACGGCGGTGCGGGCCGCACGCGCCGTCGCCGAGCGCCACGCACTCACAGGAGTTCAGTCATGATCGACATCGCGAAGGAATACCGCGTGGCACTGCCGACGTGGATCGACGACGAGCTGGCCGACGTGCCCTCCGTCCTCCTCGGCCACGACGAGCGGATGCGCCTCGTGCACCGCCTCGCCGACCGCAACTGGCGCGAGGGCAACGGCGGCCCGTTCGCGGCACTCGTCGCCGAGCGGGACACCGGCCGGATCGTCTCCGTCGGCGTGAACGTCGTGCTCACCTCCGGGGTCTCGAGCGCGCACGCCGAGGTCGTCGCGCTGGGCCTCGCCCAGCTGGCGACCGGCGGCTGGGACCTCGGCGGCCCCGGCCTGCCGAGCCACGAGCTGGTGGTGAACTGGCGTCCGTGCGTGCAGTGTTACGGCGCGACGATGTGGTCCGGGGTGCGCGGCCTCGTGGTCGCCGGCGAGGGCCCGGAGCTGGAGGAGATCACCACGTTCGACGAAGGCCCGCTGGGCGCGGACTGGGCCGAGCAGTTCGAGGCCCGCGGCATCGGGGTCGTACGGGATGTGCTCCGGGACGAGGCGCTCGCCGTGTTCCGGAACTACCGAGCCGTTGTCGACACCGAGGGTGCCGTCGTCTACAACGCGCGCGGAGGTGCCGTATGACACCGCGGTTCGCGACCGACATCATCACCTTCTACCACCCGGACTTCTGGGGACTCGAATCCGCGGACGCCGTGCGCGCCTGGGCCTCGGCGAACCCTGAGAGCTTCTGGGAACGGGTGATGGACGCGCTGGCCGAGGCCGGCGTCACCGGCATCGAGTTGACCTTCGCGCCGGGCGACATCGACTCGGCGCTCCGTTCCTTCGGCAGCGCACCGGCGTTCCGCCGCGCGCTTCAGGCCCGGGGCCTGTCCGTCGTGAGCGCGTTCATCGCCGGGAGCGACGCCCCCGACTGGCGGGACACCGAGAACCTGCCCGCGATCGTCGCCGACGCCGAGCGACGCGCGGCCTTCCTCGCCGACATGGGAGCCGAACTTCTCGTCGCCGGACTGCCCATGCGAACGACGTTCGGCACGCGCCCGCCCTTCTTCGTCGACGCCGCCTATATGACGCGGATGGCCGACATCGCCCATGCGGTCGGCGAGGCCGTCGCCCGGCACGGGGTGAAGCTCGCCTTCCACACGGAGTCGAACAGCACGCTCTGGTACGAGCGCGACATCGACCTGTTCATGGCGCTGACCGATCCACGGTACGCGTGGCTGTGCCCTGACTCCTGCCATATCGCGCTCGGCGGAGGCGACCCGGTCGCCGTGGCACGTCGCCATGCGCAGCGCATCGCGCTGGCGCACTGGAAGGACGCGGTCAAGCCGATCGACGTCCACCTGACCATCGACGAAACGGTCTTCGCCCAACAGCAGCCCTACATGGCCGAATTGGGCACCGGCATCGTGGACTGGAGAGGATGGGCCGACGCCATGTCCCGCACGCCCGGCGCCGGCATCGTCCTCATCGAACTGGACGAGGCGGCCGATCCCGTCGCCGCGCTCCGGGCGGGCACGGCCGTCGCGCGGGAGGCCCGGGCCTGACCGGCTCCTCGTTCCCGAGCCGGTGCTCGCGGGCGTACTCCGCCAGCAGTGCGCGCAGTTGGGTACGCCCGCGGTGCAGCCGGGACAGCACCGTGCCGACCGGCGTCCGCATGATGTCAGCGATCTCCCGGACGGCGAAGCCCTCGACGTAGGCGAGATACACGGCGACCCGGAAGTCCTCCGGTATGGCCCGCAGCGCCGCCTCGACGTCGGCGTCGGGGATGTGGTCGAGCGCCTCCGACTCGGCGGACCGCAGCCCCGTCGACGCATGCGATGCGGCGCGCGCCAGCTGCCAGTCCTCGATCTCCGTCGTGCCGTCGTCGCGGCGCGGCCGGTGCTGCTGCTTGCGGCAGGTGTTGAGGAACGTGGTGGTGAGGATGCGGTACAGCCATGCCTTCAGGTTCGTGCCGTCGTGGAACTGGTGGAACGAGGCGTAGGCCCTGGCATACGTCTCCTGGACCAGGTCCTCGGCGTCGGCCGGGTGGCCGGTCATACGCAACGCGGCCGAGTAGAGGCGGTCCAGGTGCTCGAGGGCGGGTTCGAAGTGGGCCTGGCGGTCCGGGGTGCGGGGACCGCCGTCGTACGTCCTCATAGTGTCCTCAGACCTCGACCACGGGCGCGCCGACAGTGGCCCGGGTGAACCGGGGCAGCGCGGCGACACCGACGGCGAGCAGGGCGACGATGCCCATCTGCACGTACTCGACATCCGCGAAGGCATCCGGGACGCTGTGCGGGGCGAGGCTGACGTAGAGGGTGCCGAGCGTGGCGACGCCGAGGGCCAGGCCGCTCTGCTGCAGCGTGATGAGCACCCCGCTGCCAATGCCGCCCAGGTGGGCGGGCACATCGGCGAGGACACTGCGGAACAGTCCGGCGAACAGCATCGACTGCCCGGCCCCGACGAGGGCCAGCGGCCCGGCCAGCCCCCACAGACCGACGTACGGCCACTGCGTCACGAACAGGGCGACCAGCCAGGCCAGCCCCGCCAGTTGCACCACCGCCCCCGCCGACATGGCGCCCCGGCCGAAGCGGGTGATCAGACGCGGGGCCAGCACCGATCCGGCGAGGAACAGCACGGCCATCGGCAGGATCGCCAGACCGCTGTGCAGGGCGTCGGTGTGCAGCCCGTCCTGCATCGTCAGCGCGAAGACGAACATGAACGCCCCGAAGCCGATACTGAACGCCAACACCATGAGCAGCCCCCGGGACATCGACGGCAGCCGTAGCAGCGACGGCGGCAGCAACGGGGTCTCACCGCGGAGTTCGGCCCGCTTCTCCACCCAGTAGGTGACGGTCCCGAGCAGCACGGCCACGGCGAACAGGAGCCGGCTCCACCACGGCCGGCCCAGCGAGTGCCCCTCGGTCAGCGGGACGAGCAGGGCGACAAGTGTGGCCGCGAACAGGACCGTGCCGGGCAGATCGATGCCGACCGGGTGCGGGGACCGGGTGGCGGGCACGAGACGGGCCGAGAACAGCAGGACCGCCAGCCCGATGGGCACGTTGACCAGGAAGATCGGCCGCCAGGACGTACCGGCGATGTCCGCGCTGACCAGCAGCCCGCCCACCAGCTGACCGACGACTGCGGCGATGCCGGAGGTCGCCCCGTACAGCGCCAACGCGCGTGCCTTGCGCTCCCCTTCGAGAGTGTGGTGGAAGGTCGCGAGGACCTGCGGGATGAGCAGCGCGGCGGTCGCGCCCTGCACGATCCGGGCCGCGATCAGCGCCTCGACGTCCGGCGCGAGGCCGCAGGCCAGCGAGGCCAGGACGAAGCCGGCGAGCGCACCCAGGAACAGCCGGTGCCGGCCGAAGCGGTCCCCCAGCCGTCCGCCCAGGACCAGCAGGGCGGCGTAGGCGACCCCGTATCCGGCGATCACCAGTTGCAGCGCGGCCGTCGAGGCGTGCAGGGACGCGTCGATGCTCGGCAGGGCGACGTTGGTGATGAAGAAGTCCGTGATCGGCAGGAATGCGCCTGCCAGCAGGATCAGTACGCCGGGAGGGTGCAGTTCTTCGGTGGCCATGGCCAACCTCTCACCAGGAGATTAGTTACTTGCGCGAGTAACTATAAAACTTGCATGCGCTAGCAAGCAACGCCTAGAGTGAGGACATGACCGACAGCGACGAGGCGCTCCGACTCTCAGCAGAGGAGAAGGCGCTGATCCGGGCACTGCGACCGGCGATGGCCGCCCTGATGCGGGCCTTCGACGAGGATCTGCGCCGCGCTCAAGGACTCAGCCACACGGAATACATCACGCTGATGTTCCTGTCCGAGGCCTCCGAGCGCACCATACGCCTGAGCGACCTGGCCGAGCTGGTGCAGCAGTCGGCCTCCGCCCTCGGCCGCACCGTGCGGCGCCTGGAGACCGAGGGTCTGGTGGCGCGCGAGCAGTCGGCACAGGACGCCCGCTCCTTCAATGCCGTCCTCACGGACGCCGGCCTGACCCGCCTGCACGAGGCCGAGGCCGTCCATGTCGCGAGCGTCCGCCGTCACTTGTTCGACCACCTCGAAGGCGTGGACCTGGCAAGGCTGGCCACCGCGTTCCAGCACATCACTGCCACCGGCTGACAACTGGAGGCGCGGCCCGCTCGCCCGTAGTAATGGAATCCATTTTCATGTAGCGTGGCGGTGCTCGCCCACCCAGGAGAACCGCCATGCCTTCCCTTGACCCGTCCGGCCGTCTGCCCGTCACCGTGCTGTCCGGGTTCCTGGGAGCGGGCAAGACCACGCTGCTCAACCATGCCCTCGGCAACCGCGAGGGCCTGCGGGTCGCAGTCATCGTCAACGACATGAGCGAGATCAACATCGACGCCGCGCTGGTCCGCGGCGGCGAGGCCGCTCTGTCGCGGACCGAGGAGCGCCTGGTCGAGATGACCAACGGGTGCATCTGCTGCACTCTGCGCGACGACCTGCTGGAGGAGGTCGACCGGCTGGCCCGCGAGGGCCGCTTCGACTACCTCCTCATCGAGTCGTCCGGCATCTCGGAGCCGATGCCGGTCGCGGCCACTTTCGCCTTCGCCCGCGACGACGGCGCCACCCTCGGCGACCTGGCCCGACTGGACACCATGGTCACGGTCGTGGACGCCGCGAACTTCCTGCCCGAACTGGCGGGCGGCGACGAACTGGTGGAGCGGGGGCTCGATCAGTACGAGGACGACGAGCGCACCGTCAGCGATCTGCTGATGGACCAGATCGAGTTCGCCGATGTGATCGTCGTCAACAAGCTCGACCTCGTCGACACCGCGACCGCCGACCGGCTGCGCGCGACGCTCACCCGCCTCAACCCCGCCGCCCGGATCGTCCCCGCCGAGCACGGCCGGGTCGACGTCCGCGAGGTGCTGGGCACCGGCCTGTTCGACCTGGAGCGCGCCCAGCAGGCGCCGGGCTGGGTCCGGGAGCTGAACGGCGACCATGTCCCGGAGACCGAGGAGTACGGCATCTCCTCCTACGTCTTCCGCGCCGAACTTCCCTTCCACCCCGGCCGGTTGTGGACCTTCGTGAGCGAGCAGCTGGACAGCGGTGTCTTCGGGGAGGTCCTGCGCTCCAAGGGCTTCTTCACCCTGGCCAGCCGCCCGCAGGTGACGGGGCTGTGGTCGCAGGCCGGTGCGGTGGCCCGCTTCGAGCCGTCCACGGCGCGGGACGAGGAGGCGCCGTACGCGCAGGAACTGGTCTTCATCGGCACCGAGTTGCAGGCCGAGCCGCTGCGGGCCGCGCTGTCCGGCTGTCTGATGCGGGCCGGTGAAGCGCCGCCCGCCACCGATCCCTTCCCGGTCTGGGAGACGTACGGCATCGACGATGCCTGCGAGCACGAAGAGCACCCCGAACTGGTCGCGGGGGCCCACTGACTCCGGGCCGGGCGGTGGACGCAGCCACGGCACCGCCCGGCCCGGTACGGACACCGAACCGGGAGGCTGCCATGACTCAGCACACCGTACGTCTGGGCACGGTCCAGGAGACCCTGCTCATCCCGCTCTACGGCCGCGCGGTGGAGAACCGCAAGCCGGAACCCGCCCTGCGCGACGCGCGGGCCGAGGAGATCGTCGCCTCGATCGACTACGACTTCGCCCGCTTCGACGACGGCCCGAGCCTGCTCGGCTCGGTGCTGCGCACGAGTCTGTTCGACCGCTGGGTGCGGGACTTCGTCGCCGAACACCCCGAGGGCACCGTCGTCGAGATCGGCACCGGCCTCAACACGCGGTACGAGCGCGTCGACAACGGCCGGGTCCGGTGGTTCGACCTCGATCTGCCCGACGTCGTCGACCTGCGCCGGACCTTCTTCACGGACACCCCGCGCCGGACGATGATCCCGGCATCGGTGACGGACGCGTCCTGGGCCGAATCGCTGCCCACGGACGGCCCGTACTTCTTCGCCGCCGAGGCCGTCCTGCCGTATCTGGAGGAGAAGGACGTCCAGCGTGTCGTCGACCTCCTCGCCGACCGCTTCCCGGGCTCGCTGCTGGCCTTCGACACGACGGGCCCCGGCATGATCGACACCCAGGACGAGCACGACGCGCTCAGCAAGGTCGACGCACGGCTGACGTGGAACTGCACGGACCCGGCCCGGCTCGCCGAGTGGCGCCCCGGGGTCCAGGTCCTCGCCTCGCACACGCTGGTCACCCTGCCGTCCGCGATGTACGACGAACTGCCGCGCGGCTACCAGGAGATGCTCACGGGCCTCGCCGCGATGAAGCTGCCGCAGGTAGAGGACTACCGGCTCAATCTTGTGCGACTCCCCTGACGGGCCGTCCCGGATTACTACCCAATTTTCAACTCGCTCCGCCCGCCGCTCAGTTGAACGTCCGCGGATTTGACACCGACCCCCTGCGCTCACCAATCTACGTTCATGACATTCATTTCCAATAGGGGCGGTTAGGCATGCGCGTGGCCTTCGTGGGTAAGGGCGGCAGCGGCAAGACGACCCTGTCCGCACTCTTCGCCCGTCATCTCGCGCGCTCGGGCGCGCCCGTCGTCGCCATGGACGGCGACATCAACCAGCACCTGGCCTACGCCCTCGGGCTCGACGAGGACGAGGTCTTCGCCGCGCCGCCGCTCAGTGCGCGGACCGGTGAGATCAAGGACTATCTGCGGGGCACGAACCCGCGGATCCCGTCCCGCGAGGCCATGGTGAAGACCACGCCGCCCGGGCGCGGCTCCCGGCTGGTCCGGCTGCTCGGCGACGACGAGATCCACTCGCGACACGTCCAGCGGGTCGGCGAGGTGGCCCTGATGGTCACGGGCGCCTTCGACGAGAGCGATCTCGGGGTGGCCTGCTACCACTCCAAGCTGGGCGCGGTCGAGCTGTACCTCAACCATCTGGTCGACGGCCCCGGCGAGTACGTCGTCGTCGACATGACGGCCGGGGCGGACGCCTTCGCCTCGGGGCTGTTCACCCGGTTCGACATGACGTTCCTGGTCGTCGAGCCGACCCGGAAGAGCGTCTCGGTCTACCGCCAGTACCGCGACCACGCGGCCGAGTTCGGCATCCCGGTCGCCGTGGTCGGCAACAAGGTCACCGGCGCGGACGACCTGGACTTCCTGCGCCGGCACGTCGGCGACGACCTCCTCGCCCACTGCGAGCAGTCCGCCTTCGTCCGCGCCCAGGAACAGGGCCGCGACCAGGGCGAGCTGGAGCCCGCCAACGCCGAGGCGCTGCAGCGGCTGCAGGCCGCCGTCGACGCCCGTACGAAGGACTGGGCGGCCTTCCAGCGGCATGCCGTCGAGTTCCACCTCCGCAACGCCACGGCCTGGGCCAACGAGGCCACCGGCCGGGACCTCGCCGACCAGGTCGACCCCGAGTTCGACCACGGCCCCGCGGCGCTCGCGGCCTTCGCCTGACCTCACCGCACCTCTGTGTTCCACCACCAGCACAACAGACAGGACACCCCCTTCATGTCGCTCGACGTCTCCCCGCAGCTGCTCGCCGAAGCCGAGAACGGCCAGGTGCGGGAAGAGGACTTCGTGGATACGGTCCGTACGTCCCTGCCGTACGCCTACGATCTGATCGCCCGGCTGGTCGGTGAACTGGGCGCCGGTCAGGCCGAGTTCGCCGACAACCAGACCCCGCCGCCCTCCGAGAAGGAGCGGGGCCAGTTGCTGCGGGCGCTGTCCAGCGACGCGATCCGCGGCAGCCTGGAGCGGCACTTCGGCGTCGCCCTCGCCTTCCAGAACTGCCACCGCGTCGCCGTGTTCCCGCCCGAGGCGCGCGGCGGTGAGACGTACACCCGCTTCACTTCTCTGCGCGCCCAGATCCTGAACCAGTCGCCGGAGTTCCGCGACTGCTGAGGCCGTACGACGCCGGTGCGGGAGGGACGGCGGCCCCCTCCCGCGCCAGCGGGATCAGCAGCCCCGCGACCACGAGAGTCGCCACTGCCGTGATCATCCCCTGATCCAACTCCTGCAGCGGACCGCGCTGATGAGCCTGCCGGAGATCTCCGCGCTGCTGGCCGGCACCGGCAAGGACGGGGACTGGCGTACGGCGGTGAAGGGGCGCGGCACCGAATGCGAGGCACAGCTCGCCCGGCTGACGGCGGCCCGTGCCTACCTCGCCCATCTGCTGGACTGCCCGAGCGACCACCCCACGGACCAGTGCCCGTATCTCGCCCAGGAGCTCGGCCACTACCTCGCCACGGGACGCGTTCCGCAGCCGCCGTCCATTGAGGCCCGGTAAGCCCAAGAGCGACCCGCCACCTTCTACGGCCAGTGAAGGCGCAGGGTCTGCGGGGAGCGGTGGATCATCGTGGGGCGCATGGTGACCGGGTGGTCCTCCGCGAGGCGCAGGCCGGGCAGTCGGGCGGTCAACTCCTGGAGGGTGAGGCGTAGTTGCTCGCGGGCGAGCTGTGAGCCGGGGCAGCTGTGCACGCCCAGCCCGAAGGCGAGGTGGCGGTCGGGGGTGCGGGTGATGTCGAAGGTGTCGGGGCGCGGGTGCCGTACCGCGTCCCGGTTCGCCCCGCCGAAGGCCACGAACAGTGCGGCACCGGCGGGGAGTTCGGTGCCCGCGAGGGTGACCGGGCGGGTGGTGACGCGGCGGAATCCCTGCAGGGCGGTGTCGTAGCGTGCCGCCTCCTCGATCGCCGCCGGGATCCGGCCGGGCTCGGCGCACAGCAGCTCCCACTGGGCGCGGTGGCGCAGGAGGTGCAGGACGGTCGTGCCGATCAGTGCGGTGGTGGTGAGGTGTCCGGCGAGGAGCAGGTTCTGGAGGTGTGCGACGAGTTCGTGCCGCTGCTCCAGGGTGAGTTCGCCCTTGCCCGGGGTGGTGACAGAGGCGATGAGCTCGGTGCAGAGGTCCTCGCGGGGGTGCGCGTGCCGCTCGCGCACGTAGCCGTCGAGGATGTGCTGCATGGCGACGACATCCTCGGCCGCGGCCACCTGCTCGTCCTCCTCCAGCGGGCGGAAGAGCAGTTCCTCCGCCCGGTACCCGCCATGGACGACGGCGGGTACGTCGGCCGGGTCGAGGCCGACGATCCTGCCGATGACCTCGCCGGGGAGCCGCATCGCGTAGGCCGACATCAGCTCGACCTCCCCGTCCCCGGCGAACGCGTCGACGAGGGTGGCGGCGCGCTCGGCGGCGTACGGCAGCACGGCGGCGACGCGCGCCGGTGACAGGCCGCGGACGATCGGCGCGCGCAGCCGCTGGTGCGGCTCCCCGTCCGCGGTGACGACGACGGGCCGCCCGCCGAACCCGCCGCCGAGCACGGCGAGCGCGGCGGGCGACGGCAGCACGTCCGGCCGCAGCGCGTTCGCCGACGAGAAGTCCCCGGGGCGGCGCAGGACTTCTCGTACGTCGGCGTCCCGGGCGACCAGCCAGGCGTCCAGCTCGGCGAGGTGCACGAGGCCGTCGGAGTGCCGGGCGCGCGCGTAGTGCGGGTATGGATCGCGCTGCAACTCGTCGAGCCTGCCGTGCAGTTCAGGGTCCATGAGACGCCCTCCGGTGGCGACACGTCGTCGGGTCGTCAGAACACCACGGTCCAGCCCTCACGTCCCCCCTGCTGCCCGGTGTACGAAACGCCGTGCACCTTCAGGCCGCCCGCGTCGAGGAGGTTGATCTCGCCGCCGTTGTTGCCGAGTCGGGCGCCGTCCGCCGAGAGGGGGACGGACAGGAAGGCCCCGGGGGCCAGCGGGCCGGGCGGTACCGGGGAGCCGTGTCCCAGACGGTCGGTGATGCGCCAGCCGGTGAGGTCGACGGGGTCCGGCGAGGCATTGAGCAGCGTCACCGTCTCCGCCTCGGGCGCCGGGCCCCTGGGGTTGACCAGCGCGGCGATGACCCGCACCCGCTGACCGCCGGGCTCGGGGCGCGTACCGTCGGCGCCTTCCAGGGCGTGGCCGGTGATGTCGTCCGTGTGCCAGGACTGGCTCTGGAAGGCGAGGAAGATCCCGACCCAGCGCGACTGCCCGGGGAAGTGGATCAGAATCCCGCCGTCCTGCCACACCCCGTCGTCGCCCCGGAAGCGGCGGCTGTTGCCCTGGTTCATATGGATGTCGTGGACGCCGTTGCCGGGCCGGAAGCCGAACACCTTGTCCTGGGCGCCGTTCTCGGGCCCCCAGCGCTCACCGAAGACGTACAGCCGGGCCTCCGGGTTGTCGACCGCGCGCCGCACATAGTGGTCGAGGACGTCGGCGAGGTCGTTGTCGGGCCCTTCCGCGTCCGGCGGCAGCGGGCGCATCCGCGCCGGGTCGAAGAGGGTGCCGCGGACGAAGTCGAGGTTCGGGCCGCCGGGTCCGGCCGGCAGGGTGTTCCAGCCGCTGGTGAGGCCTTCCAGCCGGTCCGTGACGGGGTGCCGGAAGTCCTCGTCGACGAGGTACAGCAGCTCGCTGGGCCGCTCCTGCGACAGGACGTTGACGGCGGCGCGGTAGTGCGTGCCCGCGTCGTCGGTGAGATGTATCTGGTAGTGCGGCGTGTCGTCGGCGCCCTCGCGCCGGGTGTCGACCGCACGTGTGATCAGTACGCCGTAGGCCTTCAGCGGCATGACGAACAACTCCCCCTGAGGGCGGGCGGATTGCCCGCCTATGGGGGCATGCTAAGCGCTCCGCTGGAAGAACGGCCATAAGCCTGCGGGCCGGTGGAGGCTGGTCGCGCAGTTCCCCGCGCCCCTTAACGCACCGGACTTCGCCAATGCTGCTTAGCGGGCCATCCCTCCACAACACCGGCACGTGCGGGAAGTCGGGACAGGATGGGACGGGAATTCACGGTCGGCTTCCCTACGATCATTGCGTGGTCAACTTCCTGCTCGAACGCACCGCCCCCCTCCCCCTCCCCGAGGCCTGGCGCCGCCTCACCGAATGGCCCCGCCACGGCGAGGTCGTACCGCTGACCCGGGTCACCGTCATCACCCCACCCCCCACCGGGGAGGGCACGGTGTTCGTCGCCCGCTCCGGCCTCGGCCCCCTCGCCTTCGACGACCGCATGGAGGTCACCGTGTGGCACCCACCGGGCGACGAAACCCCGGGCCTGTGCCGCCTGGAGAAGCGGGGCCGCGTGATCACCGGCTGGGCGGAACTCGAGGTACGTCCGGGGCCGGGTGGCCGGGCGCGCGTCGTCTGGCGCGAGGAACTGGGGGTGCGGCTGCTGCCCGGGGTCTTCGATCCGGTGGTGAAGCGGGCGGCGCGGTATGTGTTCGGGCGGGCGGTGAATCGGTTGCTCAGGTGGCAGTGACGGGGATCCGCACTTTCAGAGCCTGAAGACGCGTCGCGCGTTGCCGGACAGGAACAGTTCGGTGGTCTCGTCGTCCAGGTTGAGCTCGGGGAGGTGTTCCAGCGCCCGACTCGGCGTGATCATCGGGTAGTTGGAGCCGAACAGCACCTTGCCGCGGCCCCGGCCGCGCAGGTAGGCGATCAGTTCGGGCGGGTAGCGGTGGGCAGTGTAGGCGCTGGTGTCGATGTAGACGTTGGCGTGTTTGTCGGCGACCGCGATCATCTCCGTGGTCCACGGGTAGCCGATGTGCCCGCACACGATGGTCAGTTCGGGGAAGTCGAGGGCGACCTGATCGACGTACGGAATGGGGCGGCCCGTCTCGGAGGGGCGCAGCGGGCCGGTGTGGCCGACCTGGGTGCAGAAGGGGATGCCGAGGTCGACGCAGGCGGCGTAGAGGGGGTAGTACAGCCGGTCGGTGGGCGGGAGTTGCCAGAGCCAGGGGACGATGCGCAGGGCGACGAAGCCGAGTTCCGTCACGGCTCGGCGCAGTTCGCGCACCGCCTCGACGGGGCGGGTGAGGTCCGCGCCGGCCACGCCGCGCAGTCTGCCGTCCGACTGGGCGACGAACTCGGCCACCTCGTCGTTGCTGATCAGCGGTCCCTGAGGGCCGTACCAGGCGGTGGCCAGGCCGATCTCGACGTCGGCGGCGGCCATCGCGGCCACCGTCGCCTTGACCGGCAGTGGCTCCTTGAGCCGCTCCATGCCCGTCCAGCGGCGCAGGGACTCGAACATCTCGTGGTTGGCGTGCCGGAGTGTCGGGTGCTGCATCCATACGTCGATGACGGGCATGCGGTCAGGCTACCGACCCGATCCGCCCCGTCGGCTCCGACGCCGACGTCACGTCGTGGTGGATCGGCGTGTGGGCGCCGGTGAGGGAGACGCCGCTGCCGCCGCGGCGGGCCGCGACGATCTCGGAGGCGATCGACAGGGCCGTCTCCTCGGGGGTACGGGCGCCGAGGTCGAGGCCGATCGGGGAGCGCAGCCGGGCCAACTCCAGCTCGGTCACGCCGACTTCGCGGAGGCGTTCGTTGCGGTCGAGGTGGGTGCGGCGGGAGCCCATCGCGCCGACGTAGGCGACCGGGAGCCGGAGCGCCAGCGTCAACAGGGGTACGTCGAACTTGGCGTCGTGGGTCAGGACGCACAGGACCGTGCGGCCGTCGACCTGCGTGCCCTCCAGGTACGTGTGCGGCCACTCGACGACGATCTCGTCGGCCTCGGGGAAGCGGGTCCGCGTGGCGAAGACGGGGCGGGCGTCGCACACCGTCACGTGGTAGCCCAGGAACTTGCCGATGCGGACCAGCGCCGACGCGAAGTCGATCGCGCCGAAGACGATCATCCGGGGCGGCGGGACCGAGGACTCCACCAGGACCGTGAGGGGGGCTCCGCAGCGCGAACCCTGCTCGCCGATCTCCAGGGTGCCGGTGCGGCCCGCGTCCAGGAAGGCGCGGGCCTCCTCGGCGACCGTGCGGTCCAGTTCGGGGTGGGCGCCGAAGCCGCCGTCGTACGGGCCCTCGGGGTGGATCAGCAGGGCCCGGCCCATCAGCTCCGGCGGGCCGGAGACGATCCGGGCCACCGCCGCCGCCTCCCCGCGCGCGGCGGCGGTGAGCGCGGACGCGAGCACCGGGCGGACGGGGTCGCCCGCCCGGACCGGGGTGACGAGGATGTCGATGATGCCGCCGCAGGTCAGGCCTACGGCGAAGGCGTCCTCGTCGCTGTAGCCGAAGCGTTCCAGGACCGACTCCCCGTCCTGCAGCGCCTGTTGGCACAGTTCGTACACCGCGCCCTCCACACAGCCGCCGGAGACCGAGCCGATCGCCGTGCCGTCGGCGTCCACCGCGAGGGCGGCGCCGGGCTGGCGGGGCGCGCTGCCGCCGACGGCCACCACGGTGGCCACGGCGAAGTCACGTCCCTGCTCGACCCACCGGTGCAGCTCTTCGGCGATGTCCAGCATCTCTCGGTCTCCTTACAGCGATTGTGTGGGGACGTGCCTAGTGCACGCCCATCCAGCTCTCTATGGGATTGAGGGCGAAGAAGACCAGGAAGATGCCTGTGAGGGCCCACATGAATGCCCCGATCTCCCGCGCCTTGCCCTGAGCGATCTTGATGGCGACGTACGAGATGACGCCGGCGGCGACACCGGCGGTGATCGAGTACGTGAACGGCATGATGACGACGGTCAGGAAGACCGGGATCGCGGTGGCCCGGTCCGCCCAGTCCACATGCCGCGCGTTCATCATCATCATGGCGCCGATCACCACCAGGGCCGCCGCCGCGACCTCGCCCGGCACGATCGCCGTGAGCGGGGTGAAGAAGAGGCAGGCCGCGAAGAACAGGCCGGTGACGACCGAGGACAGGCCCGTACGGGCTCCCTCGCCGACGCCCGTCGCCGACTCCACGAACACGGTCTGGCCCGAGGCGCCGGACACACCGCCGATCGCGCCGCCCGCGCCGTCGATGAACAGTGCCTTGGACAGGCCCGGCATCCGGCCCTTGTCGTCGGCCAGCTTGGCCTCGGTGCCGACGCCGATGATCGTCGCCATCGCGTCGAAGAACCCGGCGAGCACGAGCGTGAACACGATCATGCCGACCGTCATCGCGCCGACCTGCCCCCACCCGCCGAACTCGACATTGCCGAAGATCGAGAAGTCGGGCATGGAGACCGCGCCGCCGTGCAGTTCGGGTGCGCCGCTCGCCCACTGCTTCGGGTCGATGACATCAAGGGCGTTGAGGACGACGGCGAGAACGGTACCGCCGACGATGCCGATCAGGATCGCACCGGGGATGCCGCGCGCCTGGAGCATGAAGATCGCGAGCAGGGTGACCGCGAAGAGCAGCACCGGCCAGCCCGCCAGTTCACCGGCCGGGCCGAGGGTGACAGGGGTCCCTTCGCCCTGGTGCACGAAACCGGCCTTGAAGAAGCCGATCAGGGCGACGAACAGGCCGATGCCCATGGTGATCGCGTGCTTCAGCGCCAGCGGGATCGCGTTCATGATCATCTCGCGGAGGCCCGTGACGACCAGCAGCATGATGACCACGCCGTACATCACACACATGCCCATGGCCTGCGGCCACGTCATCTGCGGGGCGACCTGTGAGGCGAGGACGCCGGAGACGGAGAGGCCGGCGGCGAGGGCGAGCGGCACCTTGCCGAAGAAGCCCATCAGCAGCGTGGTGAAGGCCGCCGCGAACGCGGTCGCGGTGATGAGGGCCTGCTGGGCGAGCGTGTCCCCTGCCGCGTCCTTGCCGGACAGGATCAGGGGGTTGAGGAGGAGGATGTACGCCATCGCCATGAAGGTGGTGACGCCGCCGCGGACCTCTCGTGCGACGGTGGATCCTCGCTTGGATATGTGGAAGTACCGGTCGAGCCATGACCTGCCGGCCGGGATGCGGGTGCCTTCGCCCGCGTCTTCGGCTGTGGTCCTCGGCTCAAGTGACTGCTGGGTCATGTGGGCCTGCTCCCAAGGTTCATAGGGACACCCGTATGGGGAACCGCCGGGGCGGCGGCTACGGGATTTGGGAAGGTGCTTCGGCCGCACGACCCGGGGGACGGCCCGAGACGAACGATGCGTGTGCGTGGTGCTGGACTTGACCGGCGTCGGGGTGGGCGTGGGTGAGCCGTTGCCCGGCGTCGGGGTGCCGTCGCGCCCACCCGTGCCGCCCTGCGGCACGACTGCCCGCGACGGCAGCGGCGTGATGACGTGCCGCTTACGCCGTGCCCGTGAGGTGTTCCGGGCGTACCGGCGTTCTGTTCAGCTCCAGGCCCGTCGCGTTGCGGATTGCCGCGAGGACGGCTGGAGTTGAGGACAGTGTGGGGGCTTCGCCGACGCCGCGGAGTCCGTAGGGGGCGTGGTTGTCGGCGAGTTCGAGGACGTCGACCGGGATGGTCGGGGTGTCGAGGATGGTGGGGATCAGGTAGTCGGTGAAGGAGGGGTTCCTGACCTTGGCCGTCTTGGGGTCGACGATGATCTCTTCCATCACCGCGACGCCCAGGCCCTGTACCGTGCCGCCCTGGATCTGGCCGATCACGGACAGCGGGTTGAGGGCCTTGCCGACGTCCTGGGCGCAGGCCAGCTCGATGACCTTGACCAGGCCCAGCTCGGTGTCGACCTCGACGACGGCGCGGTGCGCGGCGAAGCTGTACTGGACGTGGCCGTTGCCCTGGCCGGTGCGCAGGTCGAAGGCCTCGGTGGGCCGGTGCCGCCACTCCTCCTCGACCTCGACGGTCTCGCCTTCGAGGACGTCCACCAGGTCGGCCAGTACCTCGCCGCCGTCGGTGACGACCTTGCCGCCCTCCAGGAGCAGCTCGGCGGTCGCCCAAGCCGGGTGGTACGTACCGAACTTGCGGCGGCCGATCTCCAGCACCTTCTCCCGGACCAGCTCGCACGCGTTCTTCACCGCGCCGCCCGTGACATACGTCTGGCGCGAGGCCGACGTCGAACCCGCCGAGCCCACCTGAGTGTCCGCCGGACGGATGGTCACCTGCGCGACGCCCAGCTCGGTGCGGGCGATCTGCGCGTGGACGGTGACGCCGCCCTGGCCGACCTCCGCCATGGCCGTATGCACGGTGGCCACCGGCGCACCACCGACGACCTCCATCCGCACCCGAGCGGTCGAGTAGTCGTCGAAGCCTTCGGAGAAGCCGACGTTCTTGATGCCGACGGCGTAGCCGACACCGCGTACGACGCCTTCACCGTGCGTGGTGTTGGACAGACCGCCGGGCAGCTGCCGTACGTCCGAGCCCTCGCTGCTCTCCCACTGGCGCTCCGGCGGCATCGGCATCGCCTTGACGCGGCGCAGGAGTTCGGCGACCGGCGCCGGGGAGTCGACCGGCTGGCCGGTCGGCATGATCGTGCCCTGCTCCATGGCGTTGAGCCGGCGGAGCTCCACCGGGTCCATGCCGAGCTTGGCGGCCAGCTTGTCCATCTGCGCCTCGTAGGCGAAGCACGCCTGGACCGCGCCGAAGCCGCGCATGGCGCCGCAGGGCGGGTTGTTGGTGTAGAGGGCGATCGCCTCGATGTCGACGTCGTCGACCACGTACGGACCGACGCTCAGCGACGCGGCGTTGCCGACGACCGCCGGGGAGGCCGACGCGTAGGCGCCGCCGTCCAGGACGATCCGGCACTTCAGGTGGGTGAGCCTGCCGTCCTTGGTCGCGCCGTGCTCGTAGTACAGCTTCGCCGGGTGACGGTGGACGTGCCCGAAGAAGGACTCGAAACGGTTGTAGACGATCTTGACGGGCTTGCCGGTGCGCAGCGCGAGCAGACAGGCGTGGATCTGCATCGACAGGTCCTCACGGCCGCCGAACGCGCCGCCGACACCGGACAGCGTCATACGGACCTTGCTCTCGGGCAGGCCGAGGACCGGGGCGATCTGCCGCAGGTCGCTGTGCAGCCACTGGGTGGCGATGTAGAGGTGGACGCCGCCGTCCTCGTCCGGGACCGCGAGGCCCGACTCGGGGCCGAGGAAGGCCTGGTCCTGCATGCCGAAGGTGTACTCGCCCTCCACGACGACGTCGGCCCGCTCCCGGGCCGCGGCGACGTCCCCTCGTACGATCGGCTGGCGGTGCACGATGTTCGGGTGCGGGACATGGCCGAAGTGGTGGTCGTCGCGGCCCTCGTGGACGAGGATCGCGTCCGGCCCGGTCGCGGACGCCTCGTCCGTGATGACCGGCAGCTCCCGGTACTCCACCTTGATCTTGGCGGCGGCGCGGCGCGCGGTCTCCGGGTGGTCGGCGGCGACGATCGCGACGGGCTCGCCGTGGTGGCGGACCTTGCCGTGGGCCAGGACAGGGGTGTCCTGGATCTCCAGGCCGTAGTTCTTCACGTCGGTCGGCAGGTCGTCGTACGTCATGACGGCGTACACGCCCGGCGTCGCGAGGGCCTCGCCCGTGTCGATGGACACGATCTCGGCGTGCGCGACCGTGGAGCGCAGGATCTGGCCCCAGAGCATGTCCTCGTGCCACATGTCGGACGAGTACGCGAACTCACCGGTGACCTTGAGGGTGCCGTCCGGGCGGAGTGTGGACTCGCCGATGCCGCCCTTGGTGTGGGAGCCCTGGGTGACCTTGGTGGGAGCGCCGATGGGAGCGCCGTTGGTGGGCATGGTGCTAGACCGCCTCTCCCTGCCGGGCAGCTGCCAGCCGGACCGCGTCCATGATCTTCTCGTAGCCGGTGCAGCGGCACAGGTTGCCCGACAGCGCCTCGCGGATGTCCGCGTCGGTCGGGTTCGGGTTGCTCTCCAGCATCTCGTCGGCGGCGACCAGCAGACCCGGCGTGCAGAAGCCGCACTGGACGGCGCCGGCGTCGATGAACGCCTGCTGGATCGGAGAGAGCGCTGCGCGCGGGGATGAGCCGGTGCCCTCGCCGGTCTGCGAGTCCGTGCCCTTGGCCTGCCATCCCTTGGCCTCGTCGAGCGAGGTGCCACAGGAGTCGCCGCAGGAACGCTGCTTGGCGTAGTCCGCCAGGCCCTCGACCGTGACGACCTCGCGGCCCTCCACCTGACCGGCGGCGACCAGGCAGGAACACACCGGCACACCGTCGAGGCGGACCGTGCACGAACCGCACTCGCCCTGCTCGCAGGCGTTCTTCGAACCCGGCAGGCCGAGCCGCTCACGCAGCACGTACAGCAGGGACTCGCCCTCCCACACGTCGTCGGCTTCCTGGGGACGGCCGTTGACAGTGAAGTTCACACGCATTACGCAGCTCCCTCGGTGATGCGGCGGGCGCCGCGGTACGACTCCCAGGTCCAGGTCAGCGTGCGGCGGGCCATGACGCCGACCGCGTGCCGGCGGTAGCTCGCGGTGCCCCGGACATCGTCGATCGGGTTGCAGGCGCCCGAGCACAGCTCCGCGAACTGCTTGGCGACCGACGGGGTGATGATCTTGCCGTTGTCCCAGAAGCCGCCCTCTTCGAGCGCCGCGTTCAGGAACTCCTCCGCCGCCTTCGCGCGGACCGGGGTGGGGGCGGCCGAGCCGATGCCGGTGCGGACGGTCCGCGTCTCGGGGTGCAGCGCGAGACCGAAGGCGCACACCGCGATGACCATGGCGTTGCGGGTGCCGACCTTGGAGTACTGCTGCGGGCCGTCGGCCTTCTTGATGTGTACGGCCCTGATCAGCTCGTCGGCGGCGAGCGCGTTGCGCTTCACGCCGGTGTAGAACTCGTCGATCGGGATGAGACGGGAGCCGCGCACCGACTCGACCTCGACCTCGGCGCCGGCCGCGAGGAGCGCGGGGTGGGCGTCGCCGGCCGGGGAGGCGGTGCCGAGGTTGCCGCCGACGCCGCCGCGGTTGCGGATCTGCGGAGAGGCGACGGTGTGCGAGGCGAGGGCCAGACCCGGCAGCTCGGGACGCAGATGTTCCATGATCTTGGCGTACGGGACGGAGGCACCGAGCCGCACGGTGTCCTCGCCGGCCTCCCACTCGGAGAGTTCGCCGATGCGGTTCAGGTCGAGCAGGTACTCGGGCCGGCGGTGGTCGAAGTTGATCTCGACCATCACATCGGTGCCACCCGCAATCGGCACAGCGGTGGGGTGCTCGGCCTTCGCGGCGAGCGCCTCCTCCCAGCTGGCGGGGCGAAGGAAGTCCATGACCGGCTCTCTTCTTCGTCTCGTGGGTCGTACTGATCGAGCCAGATCGGGTGCGGCGGGACTGGCTCGTTCATGTTCTGTTAACGCGGATTGAAGTCAGTACACAGTGCGGTGCGTCTCATCGGTCAGTCACGGAAACCATGAAGGAGTTGGCTGGCCAGCGAGGTCATCTTGTAGATTCGTATGAATGGAGGTCACCGGTAACCTCCTCGTTTTTCCGTGGAAACGTCAGTCACAGCCCTTGTGACCTGGGACACCTCCGGAAGCAGGCGAGCACCGCGCACAGCGGCGCTCACCGGCCCGCCGATCTGGCCGCGGCCACCATGACCCATCAAGATTCATCGTAGATTTCGAGACAAAGAACGGCGGCGACGAGAATGCGGCTGCGCGCACTGCTGGACACCGACGCGCTGGGCCTCAGGCTGCTCGGCGGCGAGGACGAGCTGGACCGCACCGTCCGCGGCGTGATGACCACCGACCTCAGGGACCCCAGCCGCTATCTCTCGGGCGGGGAGCTGGTGCTCACGGGCCTGGCCTGGCGCCGGGACGCCGAGGACTCCGAGCCGTTCGTACGGATCCTGGTGGCGGCCGGCGTGGCCGCGCTCGCCGCCGGTGAGGCCGAGCTCGGGGACATCCCGGACGATCTGGTGGTCGCCTGTGCCAAGCACCGGCTGCCGCTGTTCGCGGTCCACGAGTCGGTGGCGTTCGCGACGATCACCGAGCATGTCGTACGGCAGGTCTCGGGCGAGCGCGCCGGGGACCTCGCGGCGGTGGTCGACCGGCACCGGCGGATGATGACCTCGGGCCCCGCGGGCGGCGGGCCGGACGTGGTCCTCGACCTCCTCGGCTCCGACCTCGACCTGAGCGCCTGGGTGCTGTCGCCGACCGGGCGGCTCATCGCGGGCCCGAAGGTGGGCGGGCCCGAGCTGCCCACCGACATGTGCGCGCAGTTGGCGGCCGAGCATCTGGCGGCCGCCCGCACCGGACGGCGGGGCCCGCACCGGGTGACGCTGGGCGCCGCGCCGTACGCGCTCTTCCCGATCCGCAGCAGCGGCCGCTCCCCGCAGGGCGCCCGGGACGTGCGGGAGACGGTGCTGTCGGACTGGCTGCTGGCCGTCGCGGCGGACGCCGGGGACTGGCCCGAGGAACGGCTCGACCTGCTCCAGGGCGTCACCCAGCTGATCGCGGTCGAGCGGGACCGGCGGGACGCCGCCCGTACGGTGCGCAGACGGCTCGCGCAGGAGGTGCTGGAGCTGGTGCAGACCGGTGCCGCGCCCGCCGAGATCGCCGCCCGGCTGCGGGTGGCCGCGCCGGTGCTGCTGCCCGGGCTCGGTGCCGCGCCGCACTGGCAGGTGGTCGTGGCCCGGGTGGAGTGGGACGGCGGGGACATCGAGGGCGGGCCGGTCGCCCAGTCGCTGCTGGAGGAGATCCTCGTCGACCCGCTGTCGACGGGACCGGAGCCCTCCGACCGTATCGCCGTCGCCCACACCGGCGACGAGGCGATCGCCCTCGTACCCCTCCCGGCGGTGTCGACCGAGCACGACGGCTCCGAGTCGGGGATCCACGCCGACGCGCTCCTGGAGTCCGTGCGGGATCCCCTGGCGGCCGGGCTGGACGAGGACGGGCGGGTCACGCTCGGCGTCAGCGCGGCCGTGCACTCGGCGGAGGGGCTGCGCGGGGCGCTGGAGGAGGCCCGGCACGCACGGCGGGTGGCGGCGGCCCGGCCCGGCCGGGTGTGCGCGGCGGGCCACCAGGAGCTGGCCTCGCACGTCCTGCTGCTGCCCTTCGTCCCGGACGACGTGCGGCGTGCCTTCACGGCCCGGCTCCTCGACCCACTCCGGGACTACGACCGCCGGCACCGCGCCGAGCTGATCCCCACCCTGGAGGCCTTCCTCGACTGCGACGGCTCCTGGACGCGCTGCGCCAACCGCCTGCACCTGCACGTCAACACGCTGCGCTACCGCGTCGGCAGAATCGAGCAATTGACGAGCCGTGACCTGTCCCGCCTGGAGGACAAGCTCGATTTCTTCCTGGCGTTGCGCATGAGTTGAGGCGACCAGAGTGGCCGCGCGAGTTTAGCGCAAGTGAAAACTTTCACACTCCCTCTTGGCCAGGGCCGACGATTCGTGCTGAGATGCCGCCACCACTCATAGCTCGACGGCGCGCTCGGGGAGGGCAATGTGGCGCATACCGCCATGTCTGGTTTCGGAACGACCCCTGGTGACGATCCCCTCCAGACCGCGGTATGGCGGCTGCGCTCCCGCGCGTGCTGGGCGGACGCGGCGGCCCTGCTCCGGCCCGACACCCCGGCCTCCGCGTTGCAGCGGGCCGCGCTGCTGGTCGAACGGTGTCTGCACACCGAGCAGGGCTGGGAGGAGGCCGAGGACGGGCTGCGTACGGCCGAGGCGCTGGCCCACAGCGACGAGGAGCGGGGCGCGGCCGCTTGTGAACGCGGGCAACTTGCCTATGCCGCCACGCTGCACACGGTCCGGGACCGGGCGGACGAGGCACGGGCCGCGCTGGGCCGGGCGACGGCGCTGATCCCGCCGGGGGCGCCGGGCCGCGCGCTGCTGGACTTCCGCCGGGGCCTGCTGGCCGAGAACCTGACCCTCTCCCCGCAGGCGGCGCGCGCCGCGTACCGCCGGGCCCATGCGGGCGCCACGGCCCACTCCGACCCTCTCCTGCTGTCGTTCACCTGGCGCCATCTGGCCGGACTCGCCCTGCGGGACGGCGAGTTGGCGGAGGCGCGGCACGGCTTCACCGAATCCCTGCGCATCCGGGAGGAGTTGGGCTACCTCGTGGGTACGGCGCCGGCGCTGGTGTCCCTGGCCGACGCGGAGGTGGAGCCGGAGGCGTCACGCCTGCGGGAGGAGGCCCGCCGGTTGTTCCGGCTGCTGGGGGGCGTACCGACGTGGCTGGCACGGGAGTTGGCGCCCCCTGCGCCACCGGCGGCGACGGCCTGAGCGGGGTCACGGGCTGAGCGGGGGCGGGCTGCTGACCAGGGCCCGCGCCGCGTGCGCTCAGCTCGCCCCCGCGAAGTGCTCCCCCACCAGCGCCCGCACCCCGTCCAGGTCCCGTGAGATCAACGCGTCCAGCAGCGCCGTGTGCTGCGCCGCGTCCGCGAGCAGCTCCGCGCGCCCGCGTCCGGCAGGGCCGCCCACCAAGGGCCACTGGGCCCGGCGGTGGAGGTCCTCGGCGAGGTGCACGAGCTGCTCGTTGCCGGACAGGGTGAGCAGCCCGCGGTGAAAGGCCCGGTCCGACTCGGCGTACGTCACCCGGCAGCCGGTGCCGGCCGCCCGTACCGTCGCCTCGGCGAGGGGACGCAGATCCGCCCAGCGTTCCACCGGCACCGTCCGCGCCAGTCGCAGCATCACCGGTACCTCGATCAGGGACCGGACCTCGGCCAGCTCGGCCAGCTCGCGGGCGCCGCGCTCGATGACGCGGAAGCCACGGTTCGGCACGACCTCGACGGCGCCCTCCAGGGCCAGTTGCTGCATCGCCTCCCGCACGGGCGTCGCCGAGACCCCGAAGCGGTCGCCGAGCGCGGGCGCCGAGTACAGCTCGCCCGGGGTCAGTTCGCCCGAGACCAGCGCGGCGCGCAGGGCGTCGAGGATCTGCCCGCGCACGGAGGACCGCTGGACGGTGGGGCGAGGACGCGGAATCGGCGTCTCGCTGTGGGTGTGCTCACCCCGGACGCCCCCGGCGCCCGGCCCGGGCGCGGCTGCCGCGTCCCGCTGCCGGTCCACGTCGGCCGCCCGCGGCTGGGGCGGCACCCGCGGTCCGCCGGCCGGCATCCGCGCCCGCTCCGGATGCCCCGTCTCCGTGGAGCCCTGCGCGCTCTGCCTCACGGGGTCCTCCTCCGGCCTTGTCGGTACTTGGGGTCATTACTGCGGGTTGTTACTCGTCCGTCAAGCACCATAGGGCCAGAAGCGGCCGGTTCACATCTCAATGATGTTGGGTAAGGTAAGGCTTACCTCCAGCCAGCCCGCAGACACACCAGATCGGCGGTCCCGTATGCCCGTGCCCCGCTCGGCCCTCGCGGACGCCTACACGCGTCTGGCCGGGGTCCTCCCGGGGCTGCCGATCACACAGCTCGGCGCCGGGGAGCAGATCCCCCGGGACGGCGGCTGGATCGCCGCCGACGCGCTCGCGGAGGGTGGAGCCGGGCTGGATGCGTTCCTGGCCTGGGACGACGCCCAGGTCCTGCGGGACTACGGACAGCGAGCGCGACCGGATGTCGTCGCCAGCTTCGGTCTGCACCGGTACGCCTGGCCGGCCTGTCTGCTGATCACCGTGCCGTGGTTCCTGAGCCGCCGGGTGCCCCGCTTCCACGTGACGGACGTCTCGTACGACCGGACGGTCCCGGACCTGGACATCGGCCGCCTGGCCGTCCGCGCCCACAGCTTCGCCTGTCTGCCCGGCGACCCCGCCGCCACCCTGCCCGGCGCCCGTGTCGTCGCCGACGAGGAGGCACTGCGCGGCGAGGTGCGGGAGGCCGTCGCCGAGCATCTGGAACCCGTGCTCGCGGCGTTCGGTCCGCGCATGCGGCGGCGCGGACGGGCGCTGTGGGGCATGGCGACCGACGAGGTCGTCGAGGGGCTCTGGTACGTCGCCGAAGTGCTCGGCGAGCAGGAGCGGGCGAGGCGGGAGCTGGAGCTGCTGCTGCCGGGGGCGACCAAGCCGTACGTCGGCTCCGCCGCCTTCCGTGAACTGACCGGGCCGGGCGGCGAGCCGCTGCCCACCCGGGACCGGGCGAGCTGCTGCATGTTCTACACGCTGGACCCCGAGGACGCCTGCGCCACCTGCCCGCGCACCTGCGACGCGGACCGCGTCGTCAAGCTCCTGGCCGACGCGGCCAGTTGAGGACCCCTCGGACAGCCACACCCCCGCACACCCCGTAAGATCAACTGCGGCTCGGCAGCCCCAGGGTTACAGGCGATTCACAATTTCCTCACTTCTCGCGGGAACTTTCCGTCGAACCATCCGTACGGGTAGTCTTATTCGAACTCAACTCCCGCCCCTCAAGCGGCAGTTCGAGCAGAACGTCGCCCTGGGCATCCCCTTGCACTTCCTTGGCGGCCTCTTGCCCCGAAACCCCCTGAGGGGCGGTGGAATTGGGCCACCATGGCGGGCGTTACACGCCCTATCCCAATGCAAGGGACCCCAGATGAGACTGACCGACATATCGCTGAACTGGCTGCTTCCGGGCGCCGTACTGCTCCTGGGCATGCTGGCGGCGGTAGCGGTGCTCGCGCGCGGCAAGCGCTCCTCGGGGAAGGATGCGAGCGCGGACGATTCGTGGGAGCGATCCGAGGAGCGCCGCAGGCGCAAGGAGGCCATCTACGGCACCGCCTCCTACGTCCTGCTGTTCTGCTGCGCGGCGGTCGCCGCCGCCCTCTCCTTCCACGGCCTGGTCGGCTTCGGCCAGCAGAACCTGAACCTGTCCGGCGGCTGGGAGTACCTGGTCCCGTTCGGCCTGGACGGCGCGGCCATGTTCTGCTCGGTGCTCGCGGTGCGCGAGGCCAGCCATGGTGAGGCGGCGCTCGGCTCCCGGATACTCGTGTGGACGTTCGCCGGTGCCGCGGCCTGGTTCAACTGGGTGCACGCGCCCAGGGGTCTGGGCCATGACGGTGCCCCCCAGTTCTTCGCCGGCATGTCGCTGTCGGCGGCCGTCCTCTTCGACCGGGCGCTGAAGCAGACCCGCAAGGCCGCGCTGCGCGAGCAGGGCCTGGTGCCGCGCCCGCTGCCGCAGATCCGTATCGTCCGCTGGCTGCGGGCGCCCCGCGAGACCTACAAGGCCTGGTCGCTGATGCTGCTGGAAGGCGTACGCAGCCTGGACGAGGCCGTCGACGAGGTGCGCGAGGACAAGCGGCAGAAGGAAGCGGCCCGACTGCGCCGGCGCGAGCAGGAGCGGGTCGAGCGGGCCCAGCTCAAGGCGATCAGCCGGGGTCACCGCGGCTTCGTCGGACGCGGCCCCGGACGGCCGATGGAGGTGCCGGCCATGGAGCGCGGCACCGACCGAGTCACCGCGGAGCCTGCCATATCCACCCCGGAGCAGCTGCCGCCCGTGCGCTCACGGCCCTCCCTGCAGCCCGTCCGCCAGAGCTCTGACCCGATCACCGTGGACCTCACCGCGGAGGACGACACGATGGCGCTGCCGCGCCTCGACTCCCTGGAGCGCAAGCTCAAGGACCTGGAGCAGCAGTTCGGCTAGGAACGGACGCACTCGACGTGAGGGGGTACGGCCCGGGGCCGTACCCCCTTTCGCCGGTCACACGGCCCCCGGGTCGAGTTCGAACCACACCGCCTTCCCCACCCCGTGCGGCCGTACGCCCCAGGCGTCCGCGAGGGACTGCACCAGGACCAGGCCCCTGCCGTGCGTACCGTCGTCGGCGTTCGGTACGCACAGCCTGGGCCTGCGGGCGACGAAGTCCCGTACTTCCACCCGCAGTCCACGGGGTCCCACGACGGCCGTCAGGACCGCGTCGTTGTCCGTGTGGACGATGGCGTTGGTGACGAGTTCGCTGGTGAGCAGTTCCGCTATCTCGGACCGCCCGGGCTTGCCCCAGTGCCGTAACAGCTCGCGCAGTGCCCTGCGTGCCTCCGGGACCGCCGTGAGGTCCGCGCGTCCGAGTCTGCGCCGCAACTGCGGCGGCTGCGCCGTGGCGCCGTCGGCCTCTTCCTCCACTGTGTGAGCCGAGAAGGCCCCGATCGCCGTGGGACCGCCTCCTCGTGCCTGCCTCTTCATGACCCCCGCCTGCGTGCCGATGTCGGTTCCCCTCCTGCCTCGAACACGTTCACGGGGATCCATGCCCGTTGGCTCACTCGACAGTCATGTGGAATCGTCAACGACGGGCTGTTCGGCCATGCGTACGACAGCGTCCGCGCTGTCGATGAACCCTGGTGGAGGCCGCCTTGGGGCAGGCCGGATCGTCCTTCGTACGCCGCACGCCGTACGGGGACACGGCTGCAGGGGATCGGCCCAACTGCCCATGGCGCGCTGCCGATCCCGCCGTACGCGACGAAGCCGTGGGGCAGTTGGGTCCGACCGGTTCCCCCGGCCCGTGAAGCTGGCCTGAAATCGCCGCCGTCGGGCGTTGTTCAGTGGAGGTTCAGTGGAGCTTGGCGACAGCCGTGGTGGTCGTCTTCTTGAAGGCGCTCACCGGCGCGTCGTCGAAGTCGCCCAGCTGCGACCACTCCACGACGGTGACGGTGCGTCCGTCCCGGCCGACCGACAGGAGGTGGATGTCCGTCGCGCCCCAGGAGGCGGCGGTGTGCAGGCCGTGCACGCGGGCGCCCTCCTCGACGGGCAGGGTGCCGTAGTTCTTGTGCGTGGCCTCGATCTCCGGGTCCCGCTGCTCGATGCGGGCGGGGCAGGTCCGTATCTCCTTGTTGAGGCGGGTGGCGAGGGCCCTGGCCTTGGTGGGCGTGCCCGTGACGATCGTCAACTGGCGGGCGTTGGTGTCCAGTTCGGTGTGGAACTCACGGTAGCGGGAGTCGTAACCCGGCAGCGCGTCCGCCAGGCACTGCAGCAGTTCCTCCGGGACGCCGTCGGTGATCTCGCCGGCGGTCCAGGACGACGACGGGTGCGGCGGCAGGTCGGCCGCCGAGAGGAACCCCGTGCGGGGTGTCGCGCCGGCCGGTGCGGTGAGTACGGAACCGAGCGTGAGGCCCGTGAGGGCGAGTAGGGTGAGCGCGCCTGCGTGGGTCTGCTTGGGCATGGGTGTCCCCGTGGTGAGTGCGTGAATGACAAGAGCCGCCGCGACTCCGGGTGGTCGGCCCGGTCCTGGTCGGTGCGGCACCCAGAGCATCAGCGGTCACGGTGGGCGGACGCAACCGCCGACGCACCATCGGCGACGGTGGAACCGTCCCAGCCCGTCCGACGTGCAGATACAGGGGGTGCCTGGGATGGCGTCCCGGGAGGGGATACGGGGGAAATGGTGCCGGAAGAGGACGACGTCGCCCGGTTCGCGGCGCTGCTGAGGCAGCTCAAGGACCGTACGGACCGCAGTTACGGCGCGCTGGCCCGCCGCCTGCACATGAACACCTCGACCTTGCACCGCTACTGCGCGGGCGAAGCGGTCCCTCTCGACTTCGCCCCCGTGGAACGCTTCGCCGCGCTGTGCGGGGCGTCCGCGGAGGAGCGGTTGGAGCTGCACCGGCTGTGGCTGGCGGCGGTGGCGACGCGACAGCGGCCGGCCGGGAAGCCGGAGATGACGCAGGCGCCGGCCGGTGCCGCGGGAGCCGCAGTGGCCGCTGCTACGGGAGCCGCGGCAGCCGGAGCTTCGAATGCCGCCCCCGCTTCCCGCGCCACCCCCTGGTACCGCCGACGCCGCCTCACCGTCACCACGGCTGCCGTGGCCGCCGTGCTGCTGGCCACGCTGGGCACCCTGTCCGCGCTGCCGGACGGGAGCTCCTCGGTGGAGGCCGATGGCCGGCTCGCCGACCCCACCCGTACGACGACGTCCGGCGCACCGAAGAGCGCCTCGCCCAAGTCGGCCAGCCCCTCCTCCTCCGGATCCGCCACACCGTCACCGTCGGTCAGTGGCAAGGCGGCCACCTCGGCGCCGCCCACCGGCGGCGGTGGCGCGGCCTCCGGCAACGGGCCGTCCGGCGGCAGCTCCTCCGGTGGTGAGGAGACGCCGACCGGGACGGCCGCCGTTCCGCTCACCTGGACCGCCAACTCCCATGAGTGGGCGCTCGGCTGCAGTCATGACTACGTCATCGACAAGCCGCCGCAGCAGGTCCCTCCGCCGCCGGCGCCGCAGGACGCCGCGAACTGGGCCAGGGCGCTGGGGGCGGTGCACGGGCGGGAGCAGTTGGTGGAGATCTCCGTGCAGGGGCGCTCCAGCACGGCCGTGGTGCTGGAGGCGCTCCGCGTCCGGGTGGTGGGCCGCGGCGAGCCGGTCGCCGGGAAGGCGTACTCCATGGACCAGGGCTGCGGCGGAGCGCTGTCGCCGCGCTACTTCGCCGTCGACCTGGACATCAACCGGCCCATCGCCCGCCCGGTCGACGGCGGCGACGAGAACGGCCCGATCCCGGCGGTGCGCATGCCCTACCGGGTCTCCTCCGAGGACCCGGAGGTGCTGCTGGTCACCGCGACGACCAAGACCTGCGACTGCCGCTGGTTCCTGGAGCTCGACTGGTCCTCCCAAGGGCGCTCCGGAACGGTCCGTATCGACGACCACGGCCGCCCGTTCCGCACCAGCAGCATCGAGGGCCTGTCCCGGTACTCGTACTACCAGCTCCAGTGGAGCCCCTGGACCGAGTGAGCAACACCCTTACGGGCGCGGTGCGTTGGGGTCACGCGTTGGGGTCACGAGTTGGCGTCAAGCCTCCCAAACGGCGGCAGCCGTGCGGTCGTCGGCGTATCCCTTGACCCGGGTCTGGGTGTCGGCGAGGAACGCGGCGAGGCCGGGCGGGGTGGGGCCCGACCAGCGGCCGGTCAGGTACTTGCACAGTTCCGGTTCGCCGCGCAGGGGTTCGGCCAGGCCGCCCGTGCACATCAGGAGCGTGTCACCCGGGCGCGCGACGGAGGCGCGGAAGCGGAAGGGTTCGCGGGGCGGCTCGGGGGCGGGTTCATACGGGCTCGGGGGCGTCGGGATGCCCAGGTCCATGGTGAGCCGGTCGCCCTCGGGCGTCTCGTGCGGGAGCGAACCGAAGCCGACGACGGGCTCGCCCGCGATGTCGCCGACCGACGGCTCGATGTCGTGCCACTCGCCGTCCCTGAGCCGGAACAGTCCGCCCGCGCCGACGCCGAAGAACACACGGGTACGGCACTCGGGGTCGGCGGGCAGCAGCAGACAGCGCAGGGTGGCCGCGTACTCCTCCGGGTCGATGCCCTGCTCGGCCGCGCTGGCGCGGAGCTTGCCGAGACTGCGGTCGGTGAGCCGGTGCAGCCCCGACTTCAGATCGCCTCGCCGGGCCGCCAGGATGTCCTCGCTGAGCCGGGCATGACTGCGGCCCACGGCCCGCCCGATCCAGTGACAGGCCTCGGCCGCCGCCCGGTGCGCGCCCGTTGTCGCGCATGCCCCGTTCGCCATCGCCACGAGGATCAGCGCCTGCTCACCGCTGCCGAACCGCGCGGTGAGCAACGAGTCGCGACGCGGCTCACCCCGGTACCGCGCGGAGTCCCCACGCACCGACACAGCCCGCAACGAACAGGCCCCGTAGTGCGCTCCGTCGAGCACGGTGTCGGCAACCAGGTCGTCGAGTTCGTCCGGGTCGGCGGGAGGC